>DASPRZ010000091.1:0-5258 GCA_035624185.1 Candidatus Acidiferrales bacterium | reverse complement strand
GAGAGGTGCCCCTCAAACAATTTTTGGGTAATATTTACCCCTATATTGTCTATCGAGATATTTCTTGAGATCATAAAATTACATTAAAGTATAGTATTATACATTAATGTAATGTAATAATCAGTATAAAAACTTGTTGTTTATCATTCTTTGTAGTGATGGGATTCAAATGTTTAATCTAGAGTTTTAACTGAAAATTCTTTTAGAAGGATTCCTAAGAGCTTTTTCACTATTCTGATAGAGGGGCCAATAAAAAACTACCTTTGACTACTACTAGTTACATGCTTCATCAGCACATTTAGTTAGACAAAGCAAGCATTTAGACCAAGCTTGTGTCTTATTAAACAGAATTTTCAAAAAATGGCCATATGAATTTGACTGTGGTACCACTAACATATTGTAGATTGTCGAGTTAGAATAAGGATCAATCAGGTACCGTTCAAATAAAAAATCAGCCCCTAGCAGCCATTATTCGTTCATTTAATCAAATTCATTCTCAAGAACCAATACGCAAATTCTTGCGCAGGATACAACTTTCGGCATTATCAAAAATAGTAATTGATATCCATAAAGTACTATATATGTAATCGATTTAAATCATCTGCTGAAGCTAGAACCAGCAGCAATAAATTTACACCATGCTTATGAGTACGCATACTGCCGTATCGTCCGTGACGCAGTGGTCATTGCATCCTCATCGAAATTAATGGTAACGAATAACACCAGAGGCGGGAACAATCGATAGACAACGAGCAAGAACATGTCATCAGAGAATCAAAAAACACTCTCTTTTTTGTTAGTCGGAACCACCTACGTGATCCTTGGCGCGGCCTTTCCGTGGTCGACAGATGGGTATCAAATAATTAAAGGTATAGATCTTAGAATAGACCCCCTTTATGCCAACTCATATAATATAATTGTAAAAGCGGCGCCAATTAGTGTTAGTATAATCTTACTTTCCTTGATAGCGTTATCGATCACGACTTATTCTCTCTTAATTTTAAAGACAAATAACCTTAGAATATTGAACCTGTTATTTGGTAGTTTTATGCTGTATCTTGCTCTTTATGGATTTCAAATTTTGAAACTTATATTATTCGACCGAGGAATTATAATCTCGGCCCCGATGAGCGCGGGATTTATTTTCACTTTTTTGGGAGGCTTAGTAATCTTCGCTGACGGGTTCATTTTTCTGGTAACTTTTTTAAAGAAATTACCTCATTAGTACTACCTTAATTGAGAACATTCTACTGCCCATAATTTGTTTAATACTAGGATCTTTCTTATACTGGTTCTCAAGGAGACGACAAGCCGTGATTATAATCACAATTGGCACAATCTCAGCTACAACTTTTAGATGTAATTCAAACATTAGCACCAACAATGCAGTACATTCAAAACGGGTAGTACTGATACAATGTAATAACAATTGCGGGTCATTAAAAAAACAACGCTAAAAAAATCGACAGTCACGAGATTCAGCAGGACGTATGAAGATTAAAACAGTAATAATAAGTTACACTTTTTCAAACACGTTAACGAACGAAAGAGGCCCCTTATTATATAAAATCCAGGGGTTCAGTTCAATCAATGTCAGCTCTGCCCTCAATTGGTACTCAGATTTCAACTAATTATAGTGTCTTATTATTGCCCTCGATACTTTCTTAACAAAAGAGCGTAGACACATGACAGGATTAAATAATCACAACCTCTCTAATAAAGACTTATCAGCACCACATAAAGGGCACATCCAGTCTTCAGGAAGTTCATCGAAAAGCACGCCTTCAACCTCTTCATCGTAAATCCATTCACACATGGTACAAATCCATTTCGCCAATAGACCACCTTTACAAGTATTTGTACATATTAAAATATAAATAGGCATTCGTTGATGGGCAGTTTGACTATTAGAATTGTTGAATTACGCTCTGCTCTTGAACTACTTTTCTTGTTGCCTTTCAATAGCTTATCACAAAAACTTAAAAAACTTATACCAGATAAATAATGCAAAAAGCAGCCAACGGAAAAATACGACACCAGCAAAAATACCCTCCTCGATTTTGGCAATGGGTGGGGGAACAATTAGTCTGAACAGTTTGAACTCCTTTCATTAAGCGGCTGCTGTTTAAGGCGTATGCAAATAGATACTTACTCCACATGAAATGCATTCTTAATGGGAGAAGGACACAGAACTAATTGAAGAGGAAAACGCAATTGACATGTATAACAAATAGGCTGTAGAAAGGTGGAGTAGCAAGAGGTATTACCCTCCTATTAATTTTGAATGCGCATGACTTGCGCTCGTCCCCGTCATCTACGCTGACCCGCGCTAAACCACACTGAAAGACTATGCCAGACAATAGATATACACTTAAGTTTTTCCAGTTTTTATAGCCCCAAGAGGGGTTTCTAGAAGAATTAAAGATTCTAAATTTTTACGGTAGAATCGTATTAAAATGCTCCTACCTTTTCAATTTCTTCAATTAATCCACATTTAACTTTTTTTCCATGAACTAGAAAATTTCTCGTATCACGCAATTTATAAATTAATCTAAACTAATAATCACAACTTTTAACTAATTCACAAAAGATTTTGAGGTAAACATTTTGAATAAATTGACACGATATCGAGAGGGTTATTTCGACGGAGTACGAAAGACGAGACTTTTTTATAGACATTGGGGGCTTGTGGAGCCAAAAGCAGTCGTAGTACGAGTTCATGGCTTTGGAAGTCATAGCGGCAGGAGTAAACACGTTGTTGAGTTCTTACTAGAAAGAAATTTAAACGTTAGCTCCTATGACCAGAGAGGACACGGTAAATCGGAAGGAATACGCGGATATGTTGATGCGTTTCAAGAATTTCTTGATGACTTGCATCGCTTTGTCAAACTGTCGAGAATTGAGGGCACTCCAACCTATTTACTCGGCTCAAGCATGGGCGGGCTTATATCACTTCTCTACTCAATTAAAAATCCTCGGAACGTTGAAGGCGTCATGGCCTCAGCACCATTTTTAAAAATTGGATCTGACGTGAGTCTATCAACTGAGGATGTAGATGAGATACTAAAGATGGCTACTAATCATCCTATGACATTTTTTAAGTTTGGGAATGCACAGGAGATCAGACCACAAAAAGAAGAAGACGAACTTATGCATGATACTATGACTGTTAAACTTTTTTCAGAAATTTTAAGCGCGCAGAAGAAAGTGTTTGATTTTGGACGGTTTATAACGGTCCCTAGTCTTTTACTCCACGGAAGCGCTGACACTGTCGCTGATCCAGCAGGCAGTAGAGAGTTGTTTGATAGGATCACGAACTCCGATAAAAAACTCATAATCTATAAATCTATGAAACACGTCTTACTCGGAAATAATCATGAGTCGAGGCCCGTATTAACAGACATCGTAAACTGGATGAATGACCACATAAAAACATACTATCGACAATAGGATTAATCAGCACAATGCCCACTGCATATTGGAGTTTTGTCAACTGGATTTAGTTTACCTGATAAAAACTGTGCGAGCGTAAATTCGACATTCGCCGATGCTCCTCCAAATACGTTAACTCCGATTTTTCTGAGAAGTTGCAGCTGACCTGGCCCAATTCGGTCGACAAGTGCTACATTCACGCCCATAGATCTGAATAACATAGGAGGGGCGGGCGTTTCATTGTTTTTCACAGCCTGACAGTGTCGGATACTGCCTTCGTCAATTTCAACAATTGTAAAATACGGACTTAATCTAAAATGTGCAGCAACCGTTGATTCGAGACATTTGTCATCTTCCGAAGGGATCGCAATCATAACCATATCGTACACACATCACGTTTTTTCATTACTCAATGCGCAAATTTTATGGATCGTAAGTTATATGGGGGCTATGATTTAGAACTTTTGTTCTGCTCTTTCGAAAATTCAATGAATAACATCTCTTGGATCATATATCACATTTCATCGTGATTATGTAAAAAGAAACGCTGCTATAATTGCTTTGATATTTTGGAAAACATATAATTGATATCAACAATAAGGGAAACACCTAACTATTATATCGCACAAATTAGCTTAAAATGGCCATATCTGTTTCACACGCGATTGAAATAAACGCAACACCGCAGCTCGTGTGGGAAGTATTTACAGACATTCACTCCTGGAGTGACTGGAATCCTCTGATAGTTGATGTACATCAAATTACGGGAGGGAGCGTATGGGTTCCTGGAGGGGTGTTCGTACAGAAGTATAAGAGCAACTTTATGCCAGAAGAGATCATTACGACATCGGTCGTTAGGGAGGTTTTCCAGGCTACAAAAATCACATGGTTTGGAGAAGTACTGGGGTCAAATGGCGTTACGAGTTATGAATTTGTTCCATTTGGACCAAAAACAGTCGTAAGGGTTAGTGAAGAATTTGCTGAAACTCAGTCAAGTCAACTCAACTTTGTTATACAACAAACGACGGAAAACTTTCTCATAATATCGTTGGCTGGATTAAAGAGGTATATTGAAGATATAATGGGCCACAAAAAAAGAAGGCGAACGAGAGCTAGAAATCCAGAGGGATGAATTATTTTAACGAATTTCCTTCAATCGCGGATCCTCTTCTTTCAACAACTTTTGTATTCAGTGCGACACATAGACATCAGTGAATCAAGTGAGGTGTTCACCTCACTTTTCTCAATCAGGGTAGTGAGCGTGCGCTAGAGTCTTCATGTCAGGTCTTTAAAGATTTTATAAGCAGAGCTGAAGACTTCAGCCCATATTTGAGTAGACGATGAGTAGATTTGTGCTTCTTTTTCCACAGGCGATCTCATGAGTCACATAATCATGAAACTGTTGTCTTCCATTCAAAATGCGCGCGTCGAGTAGTAGATAGGTTCGCCACATCTCGTATAGGATAGCCGTGCGTGAAAAGAGTAATGGGAGCATTAAAAGATGTGCATAAAAAATGCAGTGAGTCGATATTGCCTTTAGATGTTGTAACTCAAGGCATTACAGCACGGTATCACTTGATCACTCGATTCAGTACTGAAGCCATTTTTCTACGGGGCGTCGTTCGGGTATGTGCGTCGGTACTTCTTTTTTACCAAGTGCACATTCTTTACTAACATATAACGCACAATAACACGCTCCAAATTCTTCGACGTCAGGATCACAATAAATGCAGGGGCAGATTATGTCACGATCCCTCTCAATGTCATTAGCCGCCATTCTGCAAGGACAACAATGATATCCGTAGCGTTCCTTGTTTTTTAAGATC
>DASPRZ010000010.1:0-7643 GCA_035624185.1 Candidatus Acidiferrales bacterium | reverse complement strand
ACCTTTTAACTCACCAGAATCCGTTATCCCTATTACATATTGAGTGGTTCCATTTGACTCAACCAACTTATATTTCATCTGACAAGCAAGTCCTTGTCTCCTTTCGGGTTTCAAGTGAATGTTTTTTGTTAAAAATTCTTTGAACTCTATATTATCTCCTTCGCCGTTGATAGCTATAGTGATCAACCTGTCAAAGTTTGAAACCATGAATAATATTTGTTTTGTAGGTGTTATTATAAAAGCATCTCGATGCGGCTGCAAGCTACTCTAATTTTCAACGTAAAAAGAATTTAGTAGTATTCATCCACGGTAACAAACATCAAACGATATTGTCATATAGCCAAAACTCGCCGATCAACAGTACTACATTCTTAAGTTGATGAATTCCGAATTTCATTGATAATTAAACAGCCTACTAGATAATCGAAACAGAGCAAAAGCGTGATATATAGAAATCAACACAATGAACGTATATTATTATAAGCTCCGTTTCTGTTATGCTTTTAGAAAAGTTCACATATAGAAATCGATCATTGTAAATGTCGCTATATCGATGAGTAATATTAAATAACTAAGAGTTATCATTTATATAGCAAATGTTCTATGAATTTTTTCTGTTTTTGGGGTTATTTACTTTCGGCGTTCTCTTAATACTTCTCACCACAGTAGTTATTATAACCGTGTGGATAATCACGTCCCACAATAAGTCAAATTATAAAACAATTAATTTAGTTTTATTTTTCTTAAGTCCCCTGGAGAGTCTGATTAAATCTATGCTACACATCGTTAAGCTAGATGAAAGAATTGTAGATAAGACGATTATCAAGCTTATGACACAAAAATCATATGTTCCATTTATGAATACACCAACAGAAGCGACTGCAATTTTTTTGCCTCAATGTCTGCGATCTCCATCGTGTCTAGCAAGTTTGCTTGAAGAGGGGATCGTGTGCGAAAAATGTGGGAAATGTGAAATTCGCAATGCGCAGCTAAAAGCTCTCAACTTAGGCTATATGTTTTTTGTCGTTCCTGGATCAAGTTTTATAAAGCGGATGGTAAAAAAATACAAGCCAAGAGCTATTTTAGGTGTGGGTTGCATACAAGAGGTAAAAGAGGGGCTCGAAATGTGTAAAAAGATGAAGACACCGGCGATTGGAGTAGTTTTACTACAAGATGGGTGTATCTCGACCTTGGTTAATTGGAGCTTGTTCTATGATCTGCTCGAAAAAACTAAATTTAAGCTAACCTAACTCACCCTATCGTCTCTTTTCGTAGTGTAAAACGATGCCCTACCAAAGTTTTTTAACTTTAGGCGAATATCATTTGCTACTTCTGATCCGAGAGGCTTGATTAAAAGATCAGATTTTATCTTATTTGCTAAATTTAATATGTCAGCCTGAATTTCAATTGGTGGCCGAATTGCATAAACCAAACTCGCCCCGGTATATATCGGTAAGTGCGGATTTGAAATGTCATCTTTCACGTAAATACCTCTCATTCTTTCATCAATCTGATCAATATCAATGATATCAGTTACGATGACTTTGAAATACTTGGAAAGTTTTATTGCGACATTATAATGCAATCCTATACCTATCTCTACAACTTTGCCAAAGTAGTTCTCTTTGATGAACTTCACGAGATCATTGGAATCCACTAAGTCTGCCATACCAATAGTCTTTAATTAGTTTGTATTGTTTATATAAAACAAGCTGAGTAGAAGCAAATTTTTGATGAGGTAACGGTTTGTTTTTAATACGTAGATTTACACCAACTGACTATGAAAAGGTTATTGAAATCGAAAAAGAAGCATTTAATGAATTTAACCCTTTACTCTTTATGATGGCTTACGACTCCTCTTCAGATGGTTTTCTCATCGCTGAGAACAATGGATGCATAATAGGCTTTATCGTTGGAATTGTATCGGCTAGTGATGAAGTTAGAATATTATCATTGGCCGTGAGTCCCACGTATCAAAATCGCGGCATCGCTACAGCATTATTAAAAAAATTCATTGAAATATACCGCGCGAAAGGAATTTTAAGCATCAAACTTGAAGTAAGAGCAAGTAACCTCCGCGCGCAAAAATTGTACATGTCACTAGGTTTCAACACTGTAAAGATAATCCCGTCATATTATACCGACGGGGAAAATGGCTTTCAAATGGTGAAACTATTGATATAAATTTTATCGGGATCTTATAACTTCTGTTTTCGCTGCTAACTCCTTCATGCGTGCCGAAATTCTTCCTGTACCGGAGAGCTCGTCTTCATCCATTACAGTTGCTAATTCATTTCCAAGTGTAAAAATTGCATGTTTGTGTTCTGCTTTGCTTCGATGAATATGCATCGGACCTATATGAAGCGAGCCATAGTCGTCAAATTCACTAACGCAAAGTCCGTTCTCTTCAAAATAGTTCTTTACACGAACGAGAAGCGTATGCAGCTGTATCAATTCTTCTTTATGCATGGGCCAAACCTCTCTAACATTGTACCTAAAAAATTACTAAATCGATATAAACAACTTTTGGCGGAATTATAATTCCTTTAATGTTACTTAAATATATCGGTAACTTCCGGTATAACTTGAAAATATCAATTAAAAGATTACAAGCCCTTCAATATTTTTGATTGCACGACCTGATGTATGTTGCATACGTGCATTAAGGACTTACATTTAAGTAATATAAAGTGAGGTCCTTTTCAAAATTTACACATGTGACACAGACCTATATGCTGGAGAATACTATATCAACACTTGCAATAAGATACAAAAACTAGGCACTCATAAATTTTTCACTACGTGATTTATTGTATTGTTGTCTCTGAAAAAACTGTGCTTATCCTACGAATCGCTATTTAGTAAAAATAGATACTTTTTAAAACTGAAATTACTGTTAGTGACATAGGGCTCTTTTTGATCGCCGCTTTTTTTCAACACGACATTATTAGATGTCTTCAGCCGTTAATACCTTGACCGAAAGAGGCCTTTTTACTACGTTACCTATTTTCACACCAATTAGGTAATCAAGCTCTTTTTCCGCAGCTATATCAAGAACCCTCTGCGTTATTACTCCATCAAAAACTACACTCTTCACTGATCCATTTGATTCTTTCAGCGCATTTACTAGATTTCTAACCTCGACTTGCTTTAATACCTTCCCCTCAGCGTCGAGCAAAAATGCGTTGAGAGTCCCGTTTAGTTCATTAATATAACTCTTGAAACTTTCCTTAACAGGTGAAACAGTAGTATTCTCAATAATATTTACAACAGGAGCGGGCTCAGGTTCTTTTCTAGTATTATTCGTCACCTTTCTCTTATTCTTTTGTTCGACAACTTGCTCCATTGGCACTTTATTTCTAAGGGATTTTACTATTTCTTTTTGCGCTAAGTCCTCCACGCTTTTACCCTCTGGGGCACGCGCAACATAATCAATATCAGCCGTTTGTAACAATTCTTTTAATATTAATTCACCACCACGATCGTCGTCTAAAAACGTGGTAACAGTCTTTTTCTTACTCAGACTAATAACTGATTTTGGCACATTTGTTCCCTCGACAGCTATTGCATTTTTAATTCCATGTCTAAGAAGATTCAACACATCAGCTCTACCTTCGACAATCAAAATAGCATCAGAATCATGGATATTCGGACCAGCAGGAAGTTTTTCTTTGCCGTAAAATACAAGCTCATCAACTCTAACCGCTTGCTTGACAGATTCGGTAAGTTCTTGGCTCTCTGGCATACTCTCGTCGAATTTGTTGAGTAGAATGTGTTTCGCCTGATCAATAATCTGTCGCCTCTTCGAAGCTCTAACATCTTCAATCTTGGAAACAGAAATAGCTGCTATGCACGGCCCGACTCTGTCAATTGTTTCTAAAGAAGCTGCTAAAATTGATGTCTCGATTTTATCTAATGAGGACGAGATTAATATGTACCCATCAGACTTTCCTCCTTTTGAGCCGATATTGACCTCGATTCTACCGATGCGCCCAGTTTTTTGCAATTCTCTTAAATCTAGCTCGTCCCCCAGCAATCCTTCAGTCTGTCCGAAGATGGCTCCAACAACATCTGGTTTCTCGACAACACCATCAGTGTGAATGTCAGCGTAAATAACATATTTAGTAGTATCAGAATTTTGCATATAGTATCAACTCCTCAGAAATAGCAAACTGTTAATACGTTCTAATTTAATGACAAAATTTCAACTATTTCTACAGATTTGCTACAACCTCAAAATTTTAAGTAAACACTATGTTTTCTTTAATTTTGATCGATTAATATGATTGATTTTATTATATAATTAGATTCTATTGTAATTAAATCTACCGATTATCAATTAACCACTAAATTATTTTCTAATTACACTATTTAAATCCTTGAATTTAAATAATAATATTACGTAAGGTGACTTTAACTTCCTCGCTGTCTATGTTCTGTAACAAGATTAATTTTTTTGAACTTGTGATTCCTGACACAAGTTTTACCTCTCTCACAGACTTTAGAAATACCGTTGAAAGATACCGCAGAAGTTGTTGATTGGCCTTTCCCTGATGCGCGTATTCTGTAAGCTTAACTTGAATAGATTTGCGCCATTTATTATATCCACTAATTCCAAGAGACTTCGCACCTTGAATGACTTCAATTTTTATAAGTACTCCGTTTTTCGCTTCGAAAACAGCATCTTCGAAATTCATACACAAGAGGATCATATAGTACCAGAAAATTGGTCTTTGCCCTGACGCACTAACTCCAAAGGCTCACCCTAATGAGTACTCGCTGTCCCCTTTAGTTACCCTCGTGCCAGGGCTTGTTACGACCTATAATTTACCGTTATCGGGTTGTCTTACTATCATAGACGGGTGTTTACCATTAACTCAAGCAAGGACCTATAGCAACGGCTTCTACTATTGGCTCCTGTTTGCGCCGATGATCATATACTCACCAATGTGATAAATCTCACCAGTCCTCACAAAAGAGTCAATAGGTATCTTTACGTATGAATATAAATAACTACCCATTATCGTCTCTTTCTGTTCTTACTATTAAAGAACAAGGATTTTTTAACGGATGCGGGAAGCCAGATAAAGAATTTTATGACGATTACGAAAAAGTACCGTCTGCGTTTTTCTATAATAAAGTAAACTTGATAAATTACAACAGTTATAAAAAGGACGAGTGGACTATACAGCTACAGGTAAAACTAAACAACTATGCTACTGCTTAACCAAGACGACTTGGTAGAACTCCATAAATTAATCGACAACGATCACGTTAATCTGTCGATATTCCCCCATAGTAAAGTTGAGTTGTCATAACAGCGAACTATAAAAAATAAAATATTATTTGGCTGATACTAATAATCGAAGATCACTGTGACCGCTTGATGCGTGTTGCCTGTTGACTATCAAGAGATAATCACACATTAGTCATTTTCGAAATACGTTCTTTCCTTGACAGAAAAGCCCTTTGCCCCATTTGCGGAGGATAGACAAATTTCACGGCAATTGGTTTTTGCCTAAAAAAGCAAGTATCGAATCGTTAGTTATATATGATCATATCGACTAATATAATAATTAGAGAATAAATGCACGATCCTTACAATCGCCCTATAAAGAGCCTTAGAATATCAGTAACGCAGAAATGTAATTTGAAATGTCTTTACTGCCACAGAGAAGGAGAGGATCACAATTCAAACTCATATGAGATAACTGCCGAAGAAATTGCGAAGATTGCGAAAATATGTCGTGAACATGGAGTAAGAAAAGTTAAATTTTCGGGTGGCGAACCACTTCTGCGGGACGACCTCGATAAAATTTTGAAATCATTGCCAAGTTTTGATGACGTATCAATGACGACGAACGGACTTCTTTTAAAGAAGAGGATACACGATCTTCAAGGTTTAAACCGAGTGAATATAAGTCTTGATACGTTAGACCCGAAGACTTATAAAAATATCACGGGTGGCAAACTTGATAAAGTGCTTGAGGGAATTGAGGCAGCACTTGAGGCTGGACTAACCCCGATTAAGCTAAACGTGGTGGTGATGGATGGCATAAATGATCATGAGATAGGAGATATGATAAATTACGTCCGCAGAAAGGAAATGGTTCTACAGTTAATTGAGTTAATGGATTTTAATAATGGATCAAATCTTAGGGGATCAAATTTACAATTAATAGAGAGTATCCTTAGCGGTCTTTCAAACAACACGACTTACAATTCCCTCCATAAAAGGAAAAGATTCAAGATTAATGACGCTGAAATTGAAATAGTTCGTCCTATTGACAACACGGAATTCTGCATGAATTGCAATAGATTAAGAGTCACTTCGGATGCAAAACTTAAGCCGTGTCTTCTCCGAAATGATAATTTAGTTGATGTCAAAGGCATAGATAAGCTGTCAGATGCAAGAGCATTCAAACTCATTAAAGACGCTGTGAACAGGAGGGAGCCTTATTACAGACCAAGATTCATTAATTACGGAACTAATTGTAGATGGGAAGAAAGTGCCTACTAACCAATTTGTCCAAAACGTTTTCGCCGGAATAATTGGAGGTGTACTTGACCAGATTCACGGCGTTGATTACGATTGGAAAACTGTAGAGATAACAATAAAGCGAAATAGTAATTAGCTTTATGAAGCTAAATTCTTTAATAGAACAACTTGAGCTCATTGCGCCGATGGAGCTCGCAAGCCCTTCAGATGAAGGCAAGATTGGACTTATATTGCAAGGGTCAGAAACTGTAGATAAGATTGCAGTAGCACTCGATCCTACTCTTGAAGTCATAAAAAGGGCCGTTGACTCGAAGGCCGATATTTTGATAACCCATCACACATTAATCTGGACTCCACTTACGAATATTCCAGTAAGCATTAAAAAACAGCTTAAATTGGCTCTTGAATATAATCTCTCTCTTTATGTGCTGCACACTAACTATGACGCAGCGCAAGGGGGTATAAATGATGTTTTAGCAGATTTACTGGCTTTGAAAAACGTCTGTGAGATTGGGATAGGTAGAATGGGAAATGTTGAGGCAATAAGCACCTTGGATTTTGCAAAGTTCGTGTCGAGTAAGCTCAAATCGAGAGTTCAATATGTTGGCGATAATACAATTAGGAAGGTAGTCGTGGTTGGGGGCGGCGCTTTCAGCTACGCAATTGGTGCTGCTCTAGAGGTAGGTGCAGATGCACTAGTTTCCGCGGAGCTTAAGCATCATATCGTGAGGCAAGCCGAGGGAAAAATATCCTTAATAGACGGGACGCACTATGGTACTGAGGCTCCTGCAATGCGGATCCTTGCTGAACGACTGCAAGCGGAATATATTGACGACCCGCCGAAATTATTTAACGTGTAAGTTTTGAGTTATGATACTTTACGGAGGCACGATGACAGTGAGATCAAAGCTTGAATCGGAGTTAGATCAAAACGCACAAGACTCTGAGCTCATAAAAAAATATGGTCGCAGAGCAGCTAAGGCCCTCACTACGGCACGAGAAAATCAGGTTAAGCGTTATAAAGACTTTGATATTGTAATCGGCCACAATGATGAATATATTGTTGAAGGGAAATCGTGCACGTGCAATGATTTTTTATATGTCCTCTCACGCAAGGGCAAGAAGTGTAGTCATGTTATAGCTG
>DASPRZ010000084.1:0-22556 GCA_035624185.1 Candidatus Acidiferrales bacterium | reverse complement strand
ATCAGGTTAAGCGTTATAAAGACTTTGATATTGTAATCGGCCACAATGATGAATATATTGTTGAAGGGAAATCGTGCACGTGCAATGATTTTTTATATGTCCTCTCACGCAAGGGCAAGAAGTGTAGTCATGTTATAGCTGTTGAAATTGCAGAGGCAGAAGGTTTAATCGATAACATAGGTGCATGGTATCAAGACGTTAGGGAACTTTTGTAGTCGCACGTGCAGTTACTTGTAATCTTAGTTCACAAAATTAAAATAAAGATTCTGGCACACTGCCGTAATTTATCAGATAATTTACCATCTTTTTCTTCTTAGTTATTGAATTCTGTGCAGCTATATCGATTTGTGCACGCATAGCTTCTATTTCATTCGCAGCGACGTAGTCGCCTATTACCATCTTAACCGGAGTGTAAGCTGACTCACGGAACTTTGGCATAATTTCTGATCGACGTCCATTTACAATTAACTCCGCTCCTTGTCCTTTTTCAACCCACCCAATCTCGTCAACTTTTATAACACCGTGTAACGCTTGTTTTACCTCGTGTGCCATAGATGGCGAAACAATTATCAACAGGGCGTCAATACTCACACCAAGATAATCTATGTGTAAATCATCTAACATTTTAAGAACTTTTGGATTAACTAACGGTCTTATTTTATTCTCCTCAAAAACAAGTTTTACTCCAGCAGTTTTAGAAATCTCCTCTGCATCTCCGCGAATACCCCCATTTGTCACATCAGTCATAGCATGAACTTTCTTAACCAATCCGGTCTTGATGAGGACGTCACAAGCTTTTAGGAACTTCACATTGAGCGTTTCCGTAACAATTTCATGTTTCCCATTGTAAAGAGCAGTGGCTACAATAGTACCGCCTCCAGATCCTTCTGACATGAGTATTCTATCTCCAACTCGAGCGTTAATTCTCGGTGTTAGGCCCTCTTTCTCAACGATTCCAACTGCACCTACACAACCTGTTAGCCTTTCACCGAGCACCACGTCACCTCCTATTCTCAGAGTGCTTCCTGTAACGAGGGGAACATCTGTGACTTCCGAAACTGCGGATATTCCTGCAGTATAATCAAAAATCTTCGATACGTCTCCATCATCTGCTAGATGAATATCCGAAAACAGAGCAATAGGTTCTGCCCCCATAACAAAGATATCCCGCAACGATGCGCGGGTAACATGAAATCCTGCGAGAAAAGGGTAATCGCTCAGGCGCGAATGCATACCGTCAACTGTTATCACAATATATTTATCGTAAGCCTTTACAACGCCCGAGTCATCAAGCTGATCAGAGCCTATTATTGCACTTGTGTTTCCTATGATATCCGCAATCTTTTCGTGGATGTAAAAGTCGCCAGAACCTCTTGAGCCTACTCCAAATTTTCCCATTGTGACACCCGACTTTTTTTCGTCTCGCGCTGTGAAATTCGCTTCATCTACAACGGCCTTCGATAAAAGTAGTGCTGACTCACGGGAGCTTTGTCTTATCTCTTGGATTCTATCTGCGAGAGTATTTTCAATATCTTCTCGTTTTTGTCCTCTCTTTAAAGCCCGTTTGGCGTATTCTTCAAGATCCACTAACACATCTCCACGAAGTTTTGAAGCATTTTTAATCCAATGTACGATGATTTCTCCGGGTGAAATTGCGTCCCAAAAATGCTATTAACAGATACAATTGCAGCAAACTGAATTCCGTAATCTGATGTGGCAATGGTGTGCTGTGCCGGTTCAACGAAGTAAGAATGGACAAAATATACGTACGATCTTTCGATTCCTCGTAAAAATGGACTTTCCTTGTCGATAGTTATGTGGTTCCAACCCATATGAGGAATCTTAAGTTTCTCAGGTTGATTTTCAAATTTGAAGCGTTTGACATCCCCTTCTATAAGGTTGAGGCCATTTACAGGCCCATTTTCGTCTTGGCCTTCTTCGCTATTTGTCATAAGCATCTGCATACCAAGACATATACCCAGTAAGGGTTTATTATCATTAACGAAATCAAATATCGCACTTTTTATTGTCTGGATATTCTCCATACCGTTCTTAAAAGCACCTACTCCAGGAAGAACCAAGCCGTCTGCTCGGTCAAGACTACTAGGATCAGACGTAACGTCAACTTCTGCCCCTGCATATTCCATTCCCCTTATTGCACTTCTCAGATTTCCAAGACCGTAGTCGATAATAGCAATACGTGGCATAATAGTATAATCCCTAGTTTATTATCCTAGTTTATTATTATATAACCGGTATTATTACTATATTATACTACCAGTGCTTTTGATATCTAATCCAACGGTTTCTTTTGTTTTTTCATAATAATGACGCTTTTTATAAATTAACTGCAAGCAACGCTGAAGCAGAAGCAAATTTTTTACAATAATATTTTACTTTTATGAAGCGAACATTACGTCAATACAAAATAGTTAAGAGAAGATTGTTAATCAAACGGAAAACGATGGTAGTATACAATTGACAGACGCCCACTACTATCTATCTACGTTGGTATGCACAATTTTTTGTGTCGTAATGAGTGCCCCACTGTAAAACATATCGTCGGAAACTGCTGTTCAGTAGACACCTGTTAACTCTTGCTGATTCTATGTTTTTACGAAACTGAGCTCGTCTTTACAATATCCAAACTAGCTCAATGCTTCACAAATAAAAAAAGAACTGACGCTTAATCAACAATAATGTACCAATTTCTCAAGATTTGACTGAGATCAAATTAATATATTATAGGGTACTATAATTAACGATGGCTGAGGATATTATTCCCGTCGAGGTAAAAGGCATTTATATGGTCGGTACAGCCACAGGACATACTCCAGTCGTTCTTTTAACAAATGATGGACACCGGTTCTTGCCAATTTATATAGGTATTTCCGAAGCACTATCAATAAATGCTGCCTTAAACGGAGAGGTGCCCTCCCGTCCAATGACTCATGATTTGATTATATCAATATTAGATAACGTCAATGCTCAGATTATAGAAGTCGTAATCGATGAAGTTGAAAACGGGATTTTTTATGCCACACTTTCAATACGGGTAGATGGCACTGAAAAACAACTAGATGCACGCCCAAGTGATTGTATTGCACTCGCTGTGCGGTCAAATATTGATATTTTAATAAAGGAATCAATATTGAATGAGGGGACTATTACAAAAGACGATATCAACGCTAAAGAGATGGAATTTTTCTTTTAACTTTTTCAATTAGCCAGCTAGTGCCTCTTTACTCATAGTACGAGGATAATTTGCCACATATTTATGTAGCATCAAATTATATCCGATATAAATGCAACTTAATTGCTTCTTGATCGATGTAGATTATATCACGCAGGAAGGCCGTGCGATAATTCGTATGTGGCTCAAAGATGATGACGGAAAAAATATTATCGCTTATGATCCAACATTTGAGCCATACTTTTACGCTATTACTGATGATGAGAAGGAAATACTATCAATAGAAGTCCTTAGAAGTGGTGAAGAAATTAGGCCAAACCGTGTCGAAAAGGTAATAAAACAAGATTTTGGCACCCCTATTGAAGTGCTGAAAGTTTATGTCAATCATCCACAACACGTACCACTGCTTCGTGAGCAAGTTGCGGGACTGGGAATTGAGGTCCGTGAGGCAGATATATTGTATGCTATTCGTTATATAATCGATCGGCAACTTATACCGATGGATAAAGTTCTTGTCGAAGGAACGGATCGCGAAGACGAAAACTTCGATATGGCCGTTG
Source organism: Candidatus Acidiferrales bacterium (assembly GCA_035624185.1). Classification (GTDB taxonomy): domain Archaea; phylum Halobacteriota; class Bog-38; order Methanoflorentales; family Methanoflorentaceae; genus DASPRZ01. The sequence continues at coordinate 18,803 of DASPRZ010000084.1, read as the reverse complement.
ACGTAAAGAACATAAAAGCTGTACCTGAAGGTAAAAACCCTAATTTGAAAGTAATGGCCTTCGATTGTGAAATGATGAGTCAAGGTGGTATGCCTGACCCGAAGAAGGATCCCATAATTATAATATCGATAGCCACAGGACGTGATGATCTTACGTGTATTTCAATGAAAGATGAAAAAAACGACCACGCAGTTATTAACGACTTTATTACCTTTGTTGAAAGTTACGACCCTGATGTTATAGTTGGGTATAATACCGACGAATTTGATTGGCAATATTTAAAGAGTCGTGCCGATAAGTTAAAAGAGCCTTTGAAAATTGGTAGAGATGGGAGTCCTGTGAAGTTTAGCTCTGGAGGTGGGATTAAAGAAGCGCGAATTTTCGGACGGTCAAATGTCGACTTATACAAAATTGCAAAGCGTGACGTTGGAGAAGTAAGCATAAAAAGTCTTGAGAATGTGGCAGAATATATGGGGATCATGCGAAAATCTGAGAGAGTCGAAGTCCCAGGGTGGGAAATGGCACGGTATTGGAACGATACCACCCTCAGAAAAACACTCTTTGAATACGCAAAAGCTGATGTCGTTAGTACATGGGGGATTGCCGCGAGACTTCTGCCTTTGCAATACGAATTTGCGCGTATAGTAAGACAGCCGCTAGATGATGTTTCGAAGATGGGGAGGGGAAGACAAGTAGAATCGCTTTTAGTTGCGGAAGCTTTTCGTGTTGGGGAGCTGGTTCCGGTAAAAGGAGGAGGAACGGGGACGTACACAGGAGGATTTGTGCTTTTTCCGAAAGAGGGAGTTCACGAAGATGTGATAAGTCTCGATTTTTCTTCCATGTATCCCTCAATCATGATTAACTTTAACATATCGCCTGATACAGTTGTTGAGAGGGCAGAGGAAAACGTAGAATCATATCAGGCCCCAGGGACAGAATACAGGTTCAGAAAGAAACCTGATGGATTTTTTAAATTAATATTGACGAATCTGCTCGAAAGGAGAAAGACAGTCAAGGAGCAAATGGCATTAACCGATAAGAACTCTTACGAGCATACAACGCTTGATATTCACCAGAATGCAATAAAAATTTTGACTAACGCTTTTTATGGGTACACTGGGTGGCACGCTGCTAAATGGTATCGTAGGGAATGCGCAGAAGCTACAACGGCATGGGGACGAAGCATAATACAAGATGCCATTGAGCGGGCAGACAACCATGGACTTGAAGTAATATACGGCGATACTGATAGTCTATTCGTCAAGTTAAAGGAATCCCAATATCAAAAACAAATCACCATCTGAAGACTTGAGAGTCGATAGAGGAAAATCAATAAATGACAACTGAACTGATGGAACGAGTCCAAGCGTTTATTGTTGAACTTTCGACCGTATATCCGATTCGCCTCGACATACAAGAACATTTTAAAGCCATATTCTTCACTGAGAAGAAAAAGAGGTATGCGGGAATTACTGACAACGGAGACATTGTCATTAAGGGCTTGGAAGTCAGAAGAGGAGATTGGTGCGCGCTGGCCAAAAACTTGCAATCTGAAGTTATCAGTATAATCTTAAAAAGTCGGGATCCGAAAGCTGCTGCTCAACTCGTGGCCGATAACATAAAGAAACTGCGAGCTGGTGAAGTGCCACTCGATCAATTGACAATTTATAAGACGCTTACAAAGAAAATTACAAGCTACGAATCCATGCAAGCACACGTTAAGGCTGCTCAAAGAGCCAAACAATATGGATTGTCAGCCGACGTAGGTGCCAAAGTGGCATACATTGTTGTAAAAGGAAGCGGTAAAATTGGCGATAGATCATATCCGGCTGAAGTATTTACGAAGAAAGACGGGAAGCTCGTCGATACAAAAGGTGAAGAAAAACAGATTGATGTCGATTATTATGTGACGCACCAGATATTGCCCTCAGTTGGTAGGGTGCTAAACTACTTTGGTTACAATGATTCTGATCTTGCCGGCAAGCCTCTCCAAAAAACGCTTGAACACTTTTAATGTAATCATTATCCGTGTAGCAATCACTGTCTGTATATTAAAGTAGCTTAGAGTTCTGTCCTTGATTGAACATCAATAAAAAGGGGAGGGGAATAATTTACTCTACCAGTGTTGATACATCCCCCTCAGCTATGCCAAGCTCTCGTGCCTTCAGTACCCTTCGCATTATTTTTCCGCTCCTCGTTTTTGGTAACGTTTTTACAAACGTTATTTCTCCGATAACTGCAACTGGTCCGAGCTCATGCCGAACTTGTTTCTTTAGCTGGTCTATTAGTTGGTCGTTTTCTTTAGACCCTTCCTTTAAGATGAGAAATGCTTTAATGACCTCCCCTCTTACGGGGTCGGGCTTTCCTATCACAGCTGCCTCCGAAACATCAGGATGGGTAACAAACGCCGATTCCACTTCGCTCGTTCCTATTCTATGACCAGCGATCTTTAAAACATCATCAGCTCTTCCTTGAATCCAGTAGTATCCTTCTTCGTCCTTTCGTGCCATGTCTCCTGGACAATATACATCTCCAGGCACTACCTTCCAATAAGTTTTTATGTACCGGTCTGGGTCTTTATAGAGCGTTCGTAACATTGCCGGCCAAGGAGTTTTGATGACTAATAACCCACCTTTTCCGAAAGGCACGGGCTTGCCTTCGATATCCACTATATCAGCTTTTATTCCAGGCAACGGTTTTGTAGCGGAACCAGGCTTAAGAGGCGATACAGGAAGAGGAGATACTAAGAAACTTCCCGTTTCAGTCTGCCACCATGTATCGATGATTGGACGCTGTCCATTCCCCACATTAATGTAATACCACATCCATGCTTCTGGATTAATAGGTTCTCCGACCGTTCCCAGAATTCTCAACGAACTCAAGTCGCGACATCTTGGCCATTTATCACCATATCTCATTAAATGGCGAATTGCAGTCGGGGCTGTATAGAATTTCGTAACTCCATATTTTTCTACTATACTCCACAACACATCTGGATTTGGGTAGTCAGGTGCACCCTCGTAAATTAAGGATGTAGTTCCGACGAGTAAAGGTGCATAGACGGAATAGCTGTGGCCAGTTATCCATCCAATATCTGCGGTGCACCACCACACATCATCTTCGTGTATATCGAATGCATGTTGCAATGTCGTAGCTGTTTGCACCATATAGCCGCCAGTAGCGTGAACTACTCCTTTGGGCTTTCCCGTGCTCCCCGATGTGTAAAGAATAAAGAGTACATCCTCTGCATTCATCATTTCTGGGTTACACTCAGCAGGTTCTCCTTCCACTAGTGAGTCATAGAATATCTCTTTACCGCTCAGATCTGACATCGTAATCGGGTTGCCTGCGTGTTTGACTACAATGGTCGTTTCTACGGTCGGACACTGTAAAACAGCTTCGTCTGATACTTGCTTCAGGTCAATTATTTTGCCTCGCCTAAACGTACCATCTGCGGTGATCAAAATCTTCGCTTCCGCGTCATTGACCCGTTCTCTCAGCGCGTGTACACTAAATCCTGCATAAACAACATTGTGTATAGCTCCAATCCTAGCGCACGCCAGCATCGATACAACTGATTCAACGCAAGGGGGGAGGTACATCGCTACCCTATCGCCTTTTTTAACCCCCAACTTTTTTAATGCATTCGCCATCTTATTGACTGCTCTGTAGAGTTCATAGTATGTTACTTTTTTTTCATCGCCAAGTTCATTAACGTAAAGCACGGCGAGTTTATTTCGTCTGTCAGTCTTGATTTGCCTGTCTACTGCATTGTAAGTTATGTTGGTTTTTCCATCTACAAACCACTTATAAAAGGGCTTGTTGCTGTCATCGAGCACTTTAGTCCATGGGACAAACCACTCAAACTGTAGGGCTTTCTCTCCCCAGTACTTCTCGAGGTCTTCACCAGCTTTTAATTCTGCTTCCCAATCTTTGACGATTGCAGTCTTGATCACTTCTTCACGAGGTTTAAAAATGCGTTGCTCGTGTAGAAGAACTGATGTAAAGTCTTCATCTTTTTGAGGTTCCACAGTCTCCCACCTTTCAGATTTAGCCCTTAAAGGATCACCAATTATAACTATTAATAATTATAGACGGTGTAAACGATTGTAGTTGGTATTGGTACTTATAACTTTCGGGGTTCCGAAGAAAAATAGTTAATAATGATCCTCCAATACGAAAGTGGTTGGATTTCGCATTCTTTTAGCAATTCATAGCTTTCAGCAGTTCTCTTACCTTTACAAATATTGTCAGTATATAGCTTGCCAAATAAGAGTTATCTCAATTTTTATCTTTTCTATCTTAGAGTATTATAAAAATGAAGCATAAACCTTATATATTAATGATTAATAGTGATAAATCGGTAATCTCTATGAGTGATGCAAAAACAATTGTGGAACAAAATGAGCAGCAAGTGCATACGGTGAAACTATTTGGAATGCCAGCAGAAAAAGGGAGATGGATATTCGTCGTACTCGGTTTAATTATTAATTTGTGCTTGGGCAGTATTTATTCCTGGAGCGTTTTCAGGTTGCCACTGCAGAAGATGTTCGCCGTCGATGCAACAGCAAGTTTATTACCATTCATCATATTTCTAGCACTTTTTGCCTTTGTCATGCCTTTTGCAGGAGGTCCGCTAGATAAATATGGACCAAGGAATCTGACGATCCTTGGCGGAATAATTGTTGGAATTGGCTGGATACTTGCAAGTCAGTCAACGAGCATGGTAATGCTGACGTTGGCTTATGGTATAATAGGCGGTGCTGGAGTAGGCATTGCATACAACGCCCCTATAGGAGTGTCTGGAAGATGGTTCCCTGATAGGAGGGGACTAGCAGTTGGACTAACAGTGTTGGGGTTTGGATTATCCCCTCTGGTGACCGCTCCGTTAGCTAACTTATCAATCAGCACGTATGGAGCGCTTCCCACTCTTGGATACCTCGGTATTGTTTTTCTCGTCCTAATTGTTCTCCTAGGGCTGCCATTAAGATTCCCCTCTGCTGAATGGAAGCCAAACGGTTGGGTGCCTAAAGCTAGTGCAGTTCAATGTGCCGATCTTACAAGACCGGAAATGATAAAAACGAAGGGGTTCTGGGGACTATGGCTAGGTTTCGTGATAGGTACCCTTGCGGGTTTGATGGCAATCGGGATAAGTAGTCCCGTCGGACAAGAGGTCTTCAAGTTAAGTGCAGCTACAGCTGCAGCTTTAACAGGTGTTTTTGCTATATTTAACGGGATTGGAAGACCTATATTTGGGTACCTCGTCGACAGAATCAACCCACGCAATACAGCAATGTTGAGTTTTGGTATTATCTTTCTAGCAGCGGCATTCTTGGGATTTGGCGCGGCTCCTGGCGCTACTTCACTATACGTAGCTGGATTCGCAGCATTGTGGCTCTGTCTTGGTGGCTGGTTGGCCATTGCTCCGGCTTGCACCGCAGCTTATTGTGGGACAAAGTATTATGGACCAAACTATGGATTAGTTTTCACAGCTTACGGTGTTGGAGCTATAATTGGAAATTTGCTTGCAGGAAGATTACGAGATATCGTGGGTAGCTATGTTGCAGTGTTTTATCCTGTTGCGATACTCGCGGTAATTGGAATAGCGATGGCATATCTTCTTATCTGTCCTCCAACGACGAAACAAAAATGAACTACTACTTAGAGATGGGTTTATTCTGCCCGTCTCTAAAAATCTATTTATTTTTCAATAGGAGACTAATTTTTCAGTTTAAGCTCTAAGGTGCCATGATTGTCTATTAGTTAGTCAAATTAACGAAATCTCGAAGAATATCATCATCTTTCTCTTTTGAAACACAAATACGCAACGTTGACTACTAAATGACCGAACGGTAAGTTACCCCTCTAAATACCATTGATCGTTCTTAATTCGGGAAAGATCAACTGAGATGCTAAGACAATTTTTCAAAACTTAATCAAGTTGAGGCTCTAATTGCCTACACTATATCAAGTAGCGTGTGAACTTGTAGCGAGAATATGCAAATGAGTTCCTTTCATTTCCTATTAGTATATTGACATTTTTAAGCAATAACACCGCCCCATGTTTTTTTAAAACTTTCAAACATAGGGTAACAGATTTAAAGTTTTAATGGGATAAAAGCAAAATTTCATAAATTCTGATGATTTCATGCACAATAGCCGTCTTACATTTTTTGCCTGAGAATAAATTTCATACAACATGTAACTTTTCAGACCCATTTTTATAAATAAATGGCTTGTACAGTCGAAATAATCAATTTATTGATCGGCTAATTACTGCCTTTCCATGCAATTCAGTTTCATTGATATCCAAAGAATTGCTGTTCACTTACGGATTTATCTATTATCTGGAATACATAAATCAAAGAGTTATTAGATTCACTCAGAACTAAAATTTCTCAATAACCCTCAAAAAGAAATAGATCCGATTTGTAGCATTATATCAAGTAAGTTTAACTCGCTCCATTGTTCTACAATCTTGCCGTTTGCTACTCTGAATATGGAGATTCCTCTCAGTTCTATCTGTTTGCCACTAGGGGGAACCCCTAAGAATTCACCTGCGTGCAGTCCGCGACCGGTCCAACGTATTACGACTTCATCCTTCTCGGCGATTATATCCTCGATAATGACTTTAGCATCCGGAAACGCTGTACGATACATGCTACTAGCTTGCTTGATCCCCTCTACACCTGGTGCTTGCCCCGGGAGGGGATTATGATCAACAAAGTTTGAGGCAGTGAGTTCTTGTAGTTCATGCAGGTGCCCCTTGTCGAATCCCTTAAACGAGCGAAGGACGATTGTTTTATTTTCTTTTATCGACATAATATGTAGTCTTCAGTGTGGTGCTGTAATATATTTCTGGCTGTACATCGTTGAAAATTTTAGGAAATCTGACGAAAACAAAATTGGTTACTGATGTAGTAAGCATCTAGTGCTCAAGGTACATAGTTGTTAAAACTAAAACGGTGGTAGATTCCTGTTGTGAGCGACAATCATTGCAGCAATTATCATCTTTGTTATTACATTATCTTTTAAATTTCGATAAGATCTTTCTTGCAGTTAAAGTGTTTTATGATCTGGCTGTCAGAAAATGAAGGTAGGTAATCTCACAACTTACCTGATTTGGTCACGATTATTAAAAGACAGACGACTTTATTAACTCATATCGTGGCTTGTATCATAGTGTCAGTCATAAAATGCATTAGATGGTGATCACATGATTCTAAAGGAGTAAAAAGAGATTTGCCTATGCGATGTCGCGACGGAGATAATCTGCGCGCCAAGCAAATTGTTTAGATCGCAAACGTACAAAGTATTTTTATTTTCAACGATCAACATCCTTCCCTTTAAACCGATAACGTTTCCATAAATGGCATCGTCTAAAGGTAGAGGCCTCATCCAAAGATTTTTGTTTAGATAGTTTAACTTAATCTCATTACGAGCGTTGAGGTGTTCTCTCGCTGTGTTCCAAACATCCAAATTCAATTCTTTTTCCAAGTTCATCTTCTTTGATGACCGAACGCTATTTTTTAGACCGTAATTCTGCTGGAGTGCATGCTCTATTTTTCTGGCAATTTCGCCGTCTGGATATGAAGCTATAATAGCTCCAATATCTGCACCTTGCTCTCTTAGTCTGCGCTCGAATCGCGAAGACTTAGAGACTCCAATTTTCAGTATGTCAGGCCTAAACATAGCAAGATACACCACATGCTCTTCCAAGCAGGTCTTTTCATCCTTGAGGCAACTTCCTTTACATATTGCACACGCGTTAAAGATCTTACACTGCTGACATATGGGGGCTTCAGTGTGGTCACAAGGAATATAATTCTGGCCTTCCCACCTTCCGATGCAAGTTTTCTCACCTACCCCAATGGACAGGAACCCCTCAAGCTTTATCAATTCCATTGTAGGATACGTAAGAAGCGTTTTATCAACTGATGAGAAACTTATTATCTTCACTAGTACGGTAAGTTATATTCTTTGATATATATCTACTAATTCGTGCCATATCGTTTTAAACCTTTAAAACGATTACAAATTATGATTATAGAGGTTATAGAAGAGCCTTTATTTTACGATGGTTCACAGATTGATCCCCTGTGGGCTTATAAAGAGCTCGGCGTGTTGGGCGATTCCATTGTGGTATTCCGAGGTGGAATGAACGTCTCACTAAGCAATATGAAAGACTTTGAAGACTTTCGCGGCAAAATGGAAATCAAAGGCGATGATGTAATCCATTTGGTGGTCGAGAAGTTCGACAGTCCTGGAGACATATTAACATCATACCTGTTACAACGGTTACTTATCGTTTCGGCGCAGTCCGTGCTCGAGCTTTATGGTGTCGAAACAACAAGGTCTGGCGATGACCTTTACGTTATTGACGATAAACTCACAGTAAGTATAGCAACAGCAAGCATCGCAAGTGAGAAGATTCACTTGGGAATAAATGTGACTACAAGCGGAACACCGAAAGATGTTTCTGTTACAAGTCTTACATCATTCGGAGTCGAATCTGATGAATGTCTCTCAATAGGCAGAGAGATTGCTGAGATGTTTTCGAGAGAGATTATGGATATCTTAAAGGATGTTGTAAAGACCAAAGGATCTTAATGGCTGTGCGCATCCGACATAAGAAGATTTGAATCAAGCTTTGACGATACCTTTGGGAGAGATTATATGAAAAAAGCTGAGATAAAATACCTCGATAAACCAGGCCCTAAAAATACCAATGATGTTATAACTGCTGTTAAATCATATTTAGAGAGAGACGGACACAAACACGTCGTCGTTGCAAGCAGCACCGGAGCAACAGGCGTGAAGTTTGCAGATGCATTAGGAGACATGGCTAATCTTACCGTTGTCACATATCACACGGGTTTCAATAAGGAAGGAGTTCAGAATTTGGAGGAGAAAAACAGAAGGATTCTTGAGAGTAAAGGAATTAAAATAGTAACGCAATCACACGTTTTTTCAGGCATCGAACGATCGATTTCAAAAAAATTTGGAGGAATTTCAAGAGTAGAAATAATTGCTGAAGCTCTGAGATCGTTATTTGGACATGGATTGAAGGTATGCATCGAAGTAACGATTATGGCTGCAGATTCAGGAGCGATCCCGATAGAAGACATTATTGCAGTCGGAGGCACAGGAAATGGCGCCGATACCTCTATTCTCATACGTCCCGCTCACATGAACAACTTCTTTGATGCAAAAATACGTGAATTTATAATAATTCCACGAGACCGATAATGACTGACGTGTTCGAAATAACTCATAAAGATGTACTGGGCCGCATCGGCAAGCTTACAACTGCCCATGGAGTGGTTGAGACCCCCGCATTAATGCCGGTTATAAATCCCAATATGATGATTCTTAACTCTCAAGAGATCCAATTATTAGGTGCCCAAATACTCATCACTAATTCTTACATAATCTATAAGCACCCTAATCTCAAGGAATTCGCACTTACAGAGGGAGTCCATAAGTTACTTAGCTTCGATGGTCCGATAATGACTGACTCGGGCTCGTATCAGCTCTCAGTTTATGGAGATATTGAATTCACCTCAAAAGAGATGGTTATATTTCAAAAGGATATAGGCTCCGATATAGGGACGCCAATTGACATACCAACACCGCCGGGCGTGTCATATAACAGGGCTTTAAAGGAAATGGAGCTCACACTAGAGAGGATTAAAGAGGCGAAAGACTACATCGGTGGTAAAATGCTGCTAACAGGTCCACTGCAGGGATCGACACACCTTGATTTAAGAGAGAAATTTGCAAGGATGATAAGCGAATTAGATGTAGACATCTGTCCGATTGGTGCGGTAGTACCTCTCATGGAATCCTACCGGTTCAAAACCCTCGCTGAAGTCGTGCTCGCATCGAAGAAAGGGTTCAGACTTGACGCGCCAGTACACCTATTTGGGGCGGGCCACCCAATGATGTTCGCCTTGGCTGTGGCGCTCGGCTGCGATTTGTTTGACTCGGCTGCATATGCTCGTTATGCCAGAGACCGCCGGTATCTCACCTCTAACGGCACATATGCGTTAAGCGATCTTAAATACCTTCCTTGTTCATGTCCTATCTGTTCTAACGGGCAGTCAGATCTCAGTGAGAGAGAACTAGCAGAACATAACTTGCGCGTTTCATTTGCCGAGATACAAACGATAAAACAAGCTATTCGAGATGGAACCCTTTGGGAGCTTGTAGAAAAAAGGTGTCGACACCCCGCGCTGTTGTCTGCTCTCCGGGCTATCTTTAGTCATTCAGAGTATATCGAAGAGTATGAGCCGCAGAAGTGGACATTTCTCTATACTAGTGAAGAATCAGCAAAACGTCCGGCGATTCTACGACATTTAAAAAAACTTAAAAATCTGCATCTCAAAGGTAGAATACTCATAACGACCAATAGAAAGAAAACGAAACATCTCGAAGACGAGTTTGATGGAATCTTACTTATGAAAGCACCTTTCGGACCATACTCGCCAGAGCTTGGCGAAACTTACCCGATAGGGCAATCCGAGGTGAGTTCTCTGGATAATGCTTCAAAAAAATCTGCACTGTACAACCTAATTGAGCTTATAAAATCTAAGAACTTTGAAGCCACTTTTGCTTACGATGACGATTGGGAGCATGAATTTTTGTACCAACTGTATGAATATTCCAACCTTTTACCGTTATAAGCACGTTCTATGAAAAGGCAATTTGAAGTTATAAAGCGAGATGGCGCAGCGCGTGTTGGAAGGCTTAACTTGTTAGACAAAACAGTCACGACACCCTATATGCTCCAAACAAAAGAAGAGCTCGAATTAATAAGAGAACAAATAGGCGAAAACGGTGTGTTGAAAGTAGAGCTCATAGACGACGTTGAGAAGATACCTCAGGGAATAGAGGCTGATGTCGTTATACTCGGTGGCGCCGTACTATTTGAAAAAGATCCTAGAGGCCTCTCAAAAGCTCTCACTACCACAAGGGAAGCCCTAAATGCAGATTCCGCGCTTTACACCCCGGCACTCGCAACCCCCGAAAATGTAAGTCTGCTTGTATATGCGGGAGTCGACGTCATCGACTTTATGTTGGCTGAAGTGAAAGCCACGGAGGGGTTTTTTCTCTATGAAGATGGTGAAGAGAGATTTCAAGATGTGCTATTACCGCAATGCACGTGTAATGCATGCCAGCAAATTGGAGAGCTAAAGGGTCTCCCATTCGAGAGACGCGTTGAGATTGCGTCACAGCATAATAAAAACGCCTTACAAGCTGAACTTTACAAAATACGTGCGAGGATATCACGTGGTACTCTAAGAGAGCTTGTAGAAGGGAGATGCCGAGCTTCTACAACGCTCACTGCGTTTTTGAGGCTTTTGGATGAGAATTACGATTTCTTTGAAAAAAGGACACCAATCGTGAGGACATCCACTATGCTCGCTTGTACGCAGGAGTCGATGAACAGAACAGAGATAATACGTTTCAGCGAGCGAGTGATCACGAGGCTCAAACAGCGCCATGGCATTTTGTTGCTATTGCCCTGTTCAGCTAAGAAACCCTATTCAAGTTCGATGTCGCATAAAATAATCCTTTCAAGTATATGGAAATTTAGACGGTCGATAAATGAGGCGATTATTTCATCACCCCTTGGAGTGATTCCGAGAAGCCTCGAGTGTGTTTACCCTCCGTCAAATTACGACGTGCCTGTTACTGGCACGTGGAGCTGTGATGAAACGAAGACTGTGAGTACTCGACTACTTGAGTATTTAAAAGCTAATTCGTTTGACGTTATTCTTGCTCACGTAAGCGGACCGTATAAGGATGTTTGCAATATGGCTGCATCGCTACAGGAGACTGATATCGTATACACTACTATAAATGAAGACCTTTTGTCTCCAGCATCTCTAAAAAATTTAAAAGAGGTGCTGCAAGGGCTCATAAAAGAACATCGACCTCCTAAGAGAGATTTGAGATTTGATTACATTAGAGACACTATCGATTATCAGTATGGAACTGGCGTGTCTGATTACATTTTTTTGGATCGTCCAAAAATTGGAGGGATCTATCCGACATATCACGCGTCGAGCAATGGTGTACGAATAGCAACCATCATAAAACCGTATGGTACAGCCACGTTAACGATCCCAGGTGCCACAAGATATCTGAAGAGTTTCGAGGGACATTATTGTGTTTATATAGACGATTTTGTCCCTAAGGGGACGGTCTTTGCTGTTGGGGTTTTAAGTGCAGATCCAATAATCAGACCTTATGACGAAGTGGTTGTTTTAAATGATAAAGTAATATCTGTAGGCAGAGCGCTCATGAGCGGGTGGGAGATGCAATCATCCACCAAAGGTGGAGCGGTAGTTATTCGACACGTAGAGGAGCGGTAAAGAGTATAAACTTAACAGACACGTCAACCAGCAATGAGAGATTTTAAATACAAAAACACCCGGGGCCGTAAAGGTCAAGGTGCGATATCGTGGACGGGTGTAGATCTTCTAGATACAGAACAAGTTCGTTCTCTTACTATCATATTGAGAACGAAGGGCTGCTACTGGGCGCGAAGCGATGGCTGCACGATGTGCGGGTATATTTATGATGCCGATTTAAACTCAAGCGGTGCAGAGGTCAAAAACCAATTTGATACCGTTTTAAACTGTTATGGCAAAAATTTTGACGTTGTAAAGCTTTTCACATCTGGCAGTTTCCTTGATACCAACGAAGTTCCCGCCGATGTGCGGAACTACATATTGAATAAGTTAAGCAGCGTGCCAAAAGTCATTATGGAAACGCGCCCCGAGTTTGTAACAGGTGAGGCTTGTGAGGAGATATCTAAAATTCTAAATGGAGCAGAAGTTGCTATCGGACTTGAAACTTCTAATGACTTGATAAGAAACAACTGTATAAATAAAGGATTCACCTTCAATGATTTTGTAAATGCATCGAAGTTAGCTTCCTCCTATAATTTAACTGTTAAGGCCTACTTATTACTAAAACCACCAATGTTAACAGAGAAACAGGCGTTGGACGATGCAAACACGTCAATAAAAGAGGCAGCGAGATACGCTGATACAGTTTCTCTAAATTTATGTAACGTACAAAAAGGGACTTACGTTGAGGAGCTTTGGAAAAGGAGATTGTATAGGCCTCCATGGTTATGGACAGCCGTCGAAGCGCTTAAGCAAACGGCGGGTATGACTACAGTCATCTGCGATCCAGTTGCGGGAGGGACGGCACGCGGGCCACATAACTGCGGAAAATGCGATGATGAATTGATCCGTGAAATACGAGAGTACTCTCTTACTCAAAATAAAGCGGTTTTTAAGACTAATTGTGAGGACAGAACTGCATGGGAGTTCGTTTTGGAGTTTGAACACTTTGCCTATGGAGCACCACTAATCAACTAAATTAAATCATTGTTGGTTCTTTCAAACGGCTCATTTGCCTAAATTCTAATTGGAACGAGCACCGAGAAAGAAGAAATGATTGATAGCTTGCTACACGTTATAGATTTATTTGCATCTAATTTTAAAAGTTGTTTAGATAGTCAAAGTTCGCAGACAAATCTTATTATAAATGCAATTCATTCCTATGCAAATTATTTTTTGTTTCTGATTCACGGCTGATGGGTCAAAAGACACAATAAACGTATCCGTTTCGTTAGAACATTGGCAGTAAGTTTATTTAAAATAGAGCGGGTAAACCTATCCTGTCGCTTAGTTAACGTATTCAGCTAATAGATTAACGTGTATTTCTATTTGACGTACACGGAGTTTTTAGATCATGAAACTCACCACGACAAGACTACAACCTTCATAACAGTTGTAAAATGAGCCAGACTTTTTTGTTCAAATAAAACCACGAGGCATTCCTGCAGAAAAAATGACAAATAAACAGTTTCCGGAATGGCAGATGTTTGCAGCATTTTGAGGTGGGATCAAAGAGTAAGGCATTTACTGGTGATTAACATCGCAATGAGTCCCACAAGGCCCTCTCCATCATTTGGTTTTTTTTGTGCTGCAGATTCGCGCATTCGAACAATGCCGCAGAAATGCCTTTGCAAATCAGACTCGTAACTGAAAAATATTTAATCTGCCACTTTCATCACTGTAATCCATGAATTGTCGGAGCTCAGTACTCAATGATGGATCTCGCGGAATGTCTTTGAACAACGGAGATTGCTCGATCACGGTAATACGACTGTCCCATTTTGTGATTTCACACGCATCTTCTAACGTCCACTTACCAAAGAATCTATTGGAAGAGACTCTGAAGCCGCGCCATATCTCTCTCATTTCCTTAGCGCTAAGCTGGTTCCACCACGCTTCGAGGTCGGCCCATTCCTCACCTTTCGGCTTTGTCGGGGTATTAAGCGCGACTATCATGTTAACCAGCTTATCTTTCTGATCTTGTGGTGCCTTCGTCCACCAGTCCTTCAATGCTTCCATCCACGCTGATCTCATTGCAGCCCGTTGTTCCGGCGGAAATTGATCACCCCACGCTCTGATGTCGTCATTCATTTTTGAAGGAGCGTCAAATATAATTTCACCGTCAGGGAAATTATCTGCTAACATCGAAAAGAACTGTTTTACGTCCGAAGCCTCAAAGAAAGGTAACACCCCACCAACTACCATAAATACCCCACCATCGGTATATTTAATGTCCTTGCACCAGCTCGGATCAAAGAGTGATTCGGCAATGTATGTTGTCCTATCGGGTTCCGGAAGTAGTCGTCTTCTTATCTCAATGACAGCAGGAAGGTCGAGGTCGTACCACTGAATTGTTCCATTATCAACCCGATAAAATGTCGTGTCAAGTCCTGCGCCTATATTCACCACTGATGCACGCGGATGCTCTTTGATGTACGCTTTTATCTTCTCGTCAAATTTTTTTGCTCTTAGCGCAGGCAATCCAAATGGTGGTAGATTGCCTTTAAGAGATATATTAAGCCAAATGCCTTCGAATGGAACTTCACCGGTTGAAAAATCATAGTCGATTTTTTCCGCGAGTTCAACAGCTTTCGCGTCATAAAATAGTGAGCTATATTTCTTGCTTAATTGGGCCCGACCCCATAAACAAAATAATAGCGTTTCAGATACCCCAGTTAACTTTATCTTTACTTTATCCTGTTGCATGTCTTCCTCCTATTGTGCAATTGATCATGACATTTCTTCGTGAAGGGATGGGTGCGCCTCTGAGCCGTATTAGTAGTATATCAGACCAGTTATATGTACATTTATAAGCACCACTGCATTCAGAGACGATAGAGTAGTGTGCAACATCGGTATTAATTCGAGGGTATCAAAACTTATTATTGCTTGTGCAATGTGCCTACCTATCTGCCTAAATATGGTTTTCGTCCCTTCTTTAAGTGACTCTCTGTTAACAGCACACTGTACTCAGGTAATCTGTTGATATCTGCACGGTCAACCTTAAAGCTCGCAGCGTCAATCTCCTGTGCAGCAGTCCCTTTACTAATGCATTTGCGATCTTTTCGGTATTGTCGGATTTTTTGAGTCATAGATAATATGCCTTTTTCATGATACCAATTCTTCGGGCTACCAGTAATCGTACTCCTTCGCAATTTCCCCGTACTCCGATCCTTATCTCAATAAACTCGGCCTTTTTAACTCCGATATGTGATATGAAATCATCCTTCAAGTGAGCGGCCTCTCACTCTCCGCATGAAAAGTTAATGAAATCATCGAACAAATGATTAATCAAACGTGTCCCTGAACTTATGTATCTGCTCCCTTGACCCGATGATGACAATGATCGAATCTTCTCGTATCACCTGATTCGGATCTGGGTTGACCTCGAAATGTTCATCATACTTTATAGCAATTACCGTGCACCCCGTTCGTGACCGTATTTTAAGGTTAGCAATGCTTTTTCCTATAAGAGACGGGCCGACTTGATGTTCTACGACTTTTAAGTCTTCTGAGAGCATTATCTCCCGTTCGTATCTCGTTGCATAGTCTGGTTCAATGAACTTCGCAAGCATCTGCCCGGCCACAACCGACTGAGAGAGGACATAATCCGCCCCTGCTCTATATAGTCGGTCAACGGAAAGAGGGTTAACCGCACGACATATTATGTCAATTTTAGAATTTAACTTTCTGGCAACAAGGGTTGTATAGACATTATCGGTATCGTTATTCACTGTAACTATCAATGCAGAAGCTTCTGTTATTTTCGCCTCTTTCAAGACATTTATATCCGTTGAAGTCCCTACAATATCCCCCCTTTTTTTATCTATTACGATGAGGTGTTCGATGCCTTTCGATCGCAGAACTTTTGACACTCTCTTTCCTGCATCCCCAAAGCCAGCAATTATATAGTGTCCTAATATCGCACACGACGTTCCATCAACGCGACATAGAGAGAGTTCTTTTGCAGCATCAAGCTGCTTTTTAGTGCCCATCAGTATGAGCACCGAATTTTCCGTTATAACTTCATTGGGGCTAGGGTTAAGATTGAGAGTTGACCCCTCCCAAAGTCCGACAATGGTGGCCCCTGTCAGTTCTCGTAGCTTTGCCTCAGCTATCGACTTACCGCTGAGTCCGCTTTCAGGATGTACAGACAGTTCGATAAGCCTTAAATTTCCTATAAGCGGCGTTGAGCTCGTAAGCTGGTGCGTTATTGGCATTGCTGCCCTCCTTCCGATGTTAATACCAAGCAGTTGCTTTGGTGAAATGACCTTATTTGCTCCAGCATATCTAAGATAAATTGCATTCGACATGTCTTCCACGAGTCCGATGATGTCAGCTTTGGTCAGATGTCGTGCAATGAGCGCTGTAATAGCATTTTCCTCATCTCTTCGATTAAGTACCACCTTTCTCGCAACCTCTATGTTCCCGTTTTTAAGGGTTGTTTCCTCATCGTGGCTGCAAAATATGCATGGTAGCTTTTTGTCAATAAGTTCCTTTACTGTTTCTTTGTCATACTCGACGATTAAAAATGGTATCTGCAATTCTTTAAGTTGATTTACCAGCGTCTCCACCATAGAATTATATCCAATAATTAAGACGTGATCTTTAAGTCTAGACTTCGTAGGTACAGTATCACTTACGCTTTGTGCAATAGGGACGACAACAACAGGAACTAAAATTGCAAAAAAAAGGACAATTCCCGTAAGCGACACGATTATAACGAAAATTTCGCCGACGTGTGTTACAAATCTAATATCTCCGGAACCCAGAGTTACCATTGTAGTTACAACCCAATATAGAGAGTCAAAATAGTCATAAGATTTGCCTTCAAAGGTGTGCATTATATAAAGAAACGCGAGGCTATATACAGCAACAAGTGTTATTGCGATGGCAATAAAAATAAGAAGAGATCTTCTTATCGACTTAATTTTAAACACCTTTCCAAGTCTGGAATTGTAACAGTGTGTATGAACAATCTATATATTCAAGACTAGCGTATAAATATTTAGCAGATTTAAATGGGTATCTAGCTTCAAAGAAGAAATAAATGATATCAGAAAGTTTATAATTAATTTACATAGTTTTTGGTTTGCATGCATATTGAAGATGTAATTCGATCATTACGGGCACATCACGTTTGGTTTGGTAATGCGCTTCCTATGATTGCAAGCGAAAATGTCACAAGTCCGACGGTTCGCAGGGTCATAGCGACAGATTTTGCGCATAGATATGCTGAAGGCTCTGTTGGAAAGCGTTTATACCAAGGTTGCAAGTACATCGATGAAGTAGAACAAAAGGCTATCGATCTAGCAACGGAGCTATTCAAAGCTGTACACGTTAATGTGCAGCCTATTTCTGGAGTGAACGCCAATATTGCTGCATTCTTTGCGCTTTCGAATCGAAATGATTCATTGATGGCACTCGATACTTCCCATGGGGGCCATATAAGCCATGGCACAAAATCAGTCGCAGGTATACGTCATCTCAAAATCGTGAAACATCCATTTGATTATGAGACGATGAATATTGATGTTGATGCTATGATCGCCACTATTTATGAAAAAAAGCCTAAGATAATATTACTTGGTGCAAGCCTCTTCCTTTTTCCTCATCCTATAGTAGAGGCGCGGCAAGCTGCAGATGACATCGGTGCAAAAATAGTTTACGATTCGGCTCATGTCCTTGGCCTCATTGCTGGCGGAAAATTTCAAGACCCGCTTAAAGAGGGTGTTGATGTAATGACGGGTTCAACACATAAAACGCTACCTGGGCCTCAAGGAGGGATAATTTTTTGCACGGATGAGTTGGCCGATACAATTGATCGTGCAGTATTCCCTGGGACAGTGAGTAACCATCACCTCCATCATGTAGCTGGTCTAGCGATAACGCTTGCAGAGATGCTTGAATTTGGAAAGGACTATGCTAACCAGATAGTACGAAATTCAAAAGCACTTGCCCAAAACCTTTACGACGATGGCTTTAACGTACTGTGCGCAAATCAGGATTTTACACAATCGCATCAGGTAGTAATAGATGTCGACTGCGCAAGTGATAAGGCAATAGCTCTTGAAAAAGCTAACATTATCGCAAATAAAAACTTACTTCCTTGGGACGACCACAGTGCACCAGAAAATCCTTCTGGGATACGACTCGGGACTCAAGAGCTTACGAGGCTTGGGATGAAGGAATCAGAGATGAAAGTCGTAGCTTCCCTAATTGAGAGAGTTTTAAACGGAGAGGGACCCGAAAAGGTTAAAAAAGATGTGGTAGATTTTAGAGTTGACTACCAGGAGGTTGAATACTGCTTCAATCATGAGGTCGGAGCTTATCAGTTCCCGGAGTGGTAGATTATTTTGTGATGGAAGTGCAACTCTGATCGTT
>DASPRZ010000075.1:0-60258 GCA_035624185.1 Candidatus Acidiferrales bacterium | reverse complement strand
CGATGAGCCAATTCTTAGATTTTGCTAGCAACTCCAGCAAATCATTATAGGAAGCAGTTACATTTGAAATAAACACGACATCGAAGCTCTGCTGGGCTCTAAAATTTTTATAATCCTCAGCTATTAGCTTTACCCGGTCTTGAGCATTATATTTGTCGATGAATTCTTTCGTTATTTCAGTTACCTCTGGATAATCTAGGACCCATGCTTGTAGGTTAGAATATTTCTTTGTAAAGAAAATACTGTAGAGTCCGTGACCACCACCTACGTCGATTAACCGATAACGCCCCGATAGGTCAACTTTTTTCACTGTAAACTGAACCCCTCCGAGAAGAGAAACTGAGGCTATTTTGTTCAGCACTTCGCGCGACCAATAATCCTTTGTTATATCACGGCTCGCTGGACCCTGTGTCACGTACTTTTGCAGGATGGCACCAGTTTCTATTTCGTCAAATAACTCTTTGCCTAAATACATTACACTCTTGCTGTTCAGATACTGACGGGAAATGTTGGAATTAGCGTATAATGGATCTTTGCCACTCATTACAACATCTACGAAGCCAAATTTACTCAAGACAGTAAGAAAGTACTCGATAAATTGTTCGTCAATTTCAAGTTCATTTGATAAATGCTCCACTGTAATAGGACGTTCCATTTTTGAATATATATCGAGGTCGACTGAAAGTTGCATGACGTCAAAAAATTTTCGATAGCTGATTAACTGCTTAATACATTTTGGCACCAATTCATAGTGACTCACATGTAGCCCTCCTGAAAGCAACTAAAATAATGATTAGAGTGTTTTGTTATGTTATCTCTTGAAAAGATATCGCTCTACTGGTCAGACCCCAAGAGGTGATGGATAGCGTAACACAGATTTTAGCTTGTTACAATGATATTCAATGTTAAGAATGCATCATAAAATAATACACGATGAATTAGCAGCGATACTTATATGCGTCATTTGAACGACATGTTTTAAATGCGTAGTAGATCGCTAGCCGAAAAAATCTCGTTAAGGGGGATAAAATGAAATACAAATGCAATGAAAAAAGCTGTCCACATTACGCGGAATGTCAATTTTACTTCGACGATCCGAATGTGACCAAATATGAGAGATCCAAATCAGCGTCAGGCAAACGACTATGTATATTCTACTGGGGAACAGGTCGTCTGAAGGCGATGGAGAAATAAATGAGTCAAAATTTTCTATTTTTCGTTTATGAGACTTCTATTCGAATATGAAACGCGTTAATCATCAATCATCAACATAATACTACTACTCGAATAACGAAGTTTTTAATGTTCTAGTTATATTCATTTTTAGTCACGAGATCCATCCGCCTACTTTTAGGCTATTCGATTAATGTTTCAATGTAATCTTTTTCGGTATGGTAAATGATCGATTTATTGATTCTCATCGCGTTCCTTAAAGAAACTCAGGTATATGCGTTCTAACGGCCGGCAGCCTTCTTTTGGAAGTTTCCCCTCACAATAACTTAATTATGCGACATCAAAGACTTAAATGTACCAAATGTGAAAGTGCAGAGGGGACACGTGCACAAACTGATTTTGTAACTCTACAGTTCTATTTCGTTGAAGCCATAAAATACAAACAGAACCATTAAAACTAATTATAGGTTCATATTATGCAAATTCGAATATGTAACTCTAAATGCCATTTCATCCACAAGTAACGGTGTGTCAACTTACATATTACATCACACATTGTCGTTCAATGTTGCTTTTTTTGCATCAAATAGATTCTTATTGTTATTTACTGCAGTTATAGCATTTCTGTCTAATTATAGTATTTGACGAATAATCTGTATAACAACTGTCCAATGCGTCGTTGTGGCGCTTGTTTAGGATAAGATCAATCGCGTAAAACTATTCTTGTAATCAAATGTATCTTTGGTATATTGATTACAATTGCATCCATATCTTTATTGTTAGTAGGATCTAAGGTAGTTTAAGTATGGAAGAAAAAATCTATTCAATGAACATAGCTGGTATGACTGATGAGGAAATAGATGAGGCACTGTCGCAGTCATTGAATGCAATTGTGAAAGGGACAGATTTGTGGAAAGAGAAGCAGCAATTCCATGAAGAGATCACGGAAGCATTAATTAG
Source organism: Candidatus Acidiferrales bacterium (assembly GCA_035624185.1). Classification (GTDB taxonomy): domain Archaea; phylum Halobacteriota; class Bog-38; order Methanoflorentales; family Methanoflorentaceae; genus DASPRZ01. The sequence continues at coordinate 58,125 of DASPRZ010000075.1, read as the reverse complement.
CATATTAAAAGAGAATAAACTCACTATCTTTGACGTTTTAATAAAGCGCGAAGACCGTATATGTGAGATCATCGACATGCCACCGAAGATTGTTGAGGGGGGGCAACTGCTTGAGGGCCCCATCGATATCGAAGTTGTAAAAATTTACAATTTAAGGTCGAAGGATAGTGACGGAAATTGCGAGTTACTTTACGAGAACGAATATAAGAAAGACCTCAAGATAATGATGTACTCTGATCGAACAACGGTTAGGAACCCGTAATATCGCGTCGCGTCTCTCGTAACGATATGTGAAACGAATTGGATGTAAACGACTTCACTTTGTGTTAGCTCTTATGGTTAAAATTGGGGGAGTACTCCCTTGTTGACCCTTACTGACTACGATTTAATTCGATATAGCAGGCAGATTATGATCCCTGGATTTGGAATCGAAGGTCAGAAGAAACTAAAGGCGTCAAATGTTTTAATAGCTGGATTGGGTGGCCTTGGCTCTCCAGTCGCTATTTACCTTGCTGCAGCCGGAGTTGGCCACTTGAAGCTTATAGACATGGACGACGTTGATCTAAGTAACTTGAATAGACAAATACTCCACTGGGATGAAGATGTAGGGAAGGAAAAGGTTATATCGGCGTTAGAGAAGTTAAGGAAGGTTAACCCATCGGTTGAATTTGACGTCGTTAATTCAAAAATTGATGAAGTAAATGTGTTGGATCTAACTGCAAAGTACGATGTTCTGATAGATGCCATGGATAATTTTCAAACAAGGTATTTGCTTAACAGGGCCGCGATAGAGCATAGGGTACCTTTGATTCACGGAGCTATTTACGGCTATGAGGGCAGGTTAGTGACACTCTTTCCGCGGAAGACCGCGTGTCTTGAATGCATTTTTCCGCATGTACCACCCACAGAAATATTTCCAGTGCTTGGAACTACGGCTGGGGTAATAGCTACACTTCAGTCTACCGAAGCTATCAAGTATCTCACAGGCACAGGAGTTAATCTGATTAATGAAATGTTGATTTATGATGGGGAGATGATGAAATTTGACAGAGTACGGATTTCACGCAATCCAAACTGTACATCGTGTTCGACTAAATCTTAATTGTCCTCTATTGCTTTTTTCAATAGCTTGTCAATCTTTCAAACAGTTCGTTTTTTAAGCGTGATTTTTAAGTCTTCTGTGGTGAAGCGAAAAACTTACTGACATGCAAACTACTATCAGAACGCGGAAAAAAGATAGTTCGAGTTCTTGCTGCGCGGACTATCGTAATAAACTTCTGAACTGATGCAAAAGGGTTTATAAAGATTGTCACTATTTTTTGGGGGGCACTCTCTTCAATAATTTTGAGGTGTCAAACGCTTCTCTAAGACTTTCAGGTTCAGGATATTTTCTCTCTTCGGTTCCTATCGTAAATATTCGCCATATGACGATAGCGAGGGCAAGAACAGCTATTGCCAAAATTCCAAAGAATTTGTTATTTCCTTTGTGAATTACAAGGACGCTTGCAATTATGATAAGAATGAGCACTACTAAAAATATGATATTAACTTTAAGAATCTTCTTGTGCATCATCATTTCGACTTTAATATGGCTTCACTCAAATACATTATGCTCAAGTATCCATTGTATTAGCTCACAATTTTGTTTAACATACAGGTGACAGGTCCCTCGTCAGACAGCTTAATGACGAATTGTGTTTTGAATGCAGGAGCCGACTCGCGGCGCGATATTAATACTATTAACTATTAAGCAAGAAGGACAGCAATTATCCCCGAGAGAAAAACTCCATCAAATGTTCCTGCCCCACCTATCGAAGCTATAGGAGCACCTATTTTCTTTATTTTTCCCAAATTGCTTACATCAGCACCAATTAAAGTTCCAAGGACGCCACACACATACGCTAAAACAAAGGTTTCATTGGCAATTAAAAATTCGACTGATATGGTTATCGAAAAAAGAGCAGCTACTATAGGAGATATAAGTGCAGGCGATACTATTCCGACTCCCTTGACTGGCTTCGATACTAAGTGCGAAATAAATGATACGACAACCACTCCCAAGGCTGCAAACGGAATAATATCGGGGAACTTAAACAGGAGGTACATTGATACTGCTATAGGTATCAGGGCGCCTCCTAGATTCACTGCGATAATCGTCTTCTTTGATTCCGCGCTAATAGGCGGAATGCGATATGTCATGCCATAAACCCGGACAAATGCATTTGTCAGTACGGGCTCATGTGATTCAAGAGTGGCTATAGGTATGTTTATGAAACTGCCAGCAAAGGTAGCTAAAAACAGAATTATGACCTCTCTTGATGAAAAGCCAATCCTGCTAAACGCCGTACCGATAAGTCCGATGAATACGAGGACAAACACTATAATCAAAATGAAAACAATAAACGTTGTTATTAAGTTTGAGAAGGGGTTGTATATAAGCCTCCTATGATTTGACAATTACCTTAACCTCCCCGTTCTAAAAACAGATTAAAATAAACTTTTGATCATGAGATTAAGATCGTTTTTATGACTTATGTCACGTAATTAATTTGAAAATATTTAATACTTTGTCAAATGCCTTAACTGAACCTTAACTAGCGTTTTAACAATTGCGAGGTTTGTTTAAGAGCACTGAACGGTAAGACATTTGGATATTTGAGTTGCACGCATCTCATAAAAGTGCGATTATTTATCAGTTGTAATATCTGTAATTGTAAACGTAGAACTGCGTCTTTATAATTAGGAATACAAAAACAAATTTCACACATCACATTCTTAGAATAATAATTCTGGCAAAGAAAATAAAACGTATTTTGCTTTAGGTCGGGTAAAGTGCTTCCCTTTAATTTTAATTTTTTTAATGGGTGTGTTTGATCGCTCTATGTTTTTATAACAAAACTAGATAACATTAAAGGTTTAAATAATAACGTAATTGTAAGATATAGAGAACTACAGCAGTTAATAAGAAGGTGCGATAATGGTACGAGGAGAAGTAATGCATATCAGTCCTGATGACGACGGGATCACAAGTATTTACGTTCAGTCACCAGATAAGCAGTATATTCTATATTGTTTCACATTCAAGAATGACTTAATTGACGATTTGAATTTAAAGAAAGGGGATTTTGTAGAGGTTGAAGACAACTCAAGCGATCCTTTAATAAGCAAAGTGAACTTATAGTATTTTTTGAATTACTTTGACTTGGGCCTCTTGTTTACGGACGTTAGCTATTGAATAACGCCTCCGCTACTTACGTTAATTTTAGTTCATACCACTCAAATGCTTATGAACCAAACTGAAGAGAAATCGATCCTTCTTTCTTTAGATTTTTTGCCACATTCAGAGTGAAATTCAGCCCACTTTAGGTACCAGGAACGCAAGCGCGTTGTAACCTCTCAGGGTGTGGGAGAGCTTTTTATATTGTTATGATTTACGAGATAATATAAGATGATATAATAAAATATAGCGATTTTAGAATGCTTACACCTAGCTAGGGGAACGAATTCTATGGATAATATTTCGCTGATTCAGTTTGACATACCAACAGAGGACAGCGACCTCATTATTAGATTTACAAAAAAAGTGAAAAACTGGGCCCCCCCTAGTCTTAAATCTGTCGTACTTTACGGTTCAGTCGCTAAGGGCTTTTTTCCTCCGGGATATGATATTGATATAGTTCTACTTTTCTCTGATAATTTTGATCACGAGAAGTACTACCGAGAAGTTTACGATTTGATTAAAGAACTCAAACCCCACAGATCCATGCACGTTGTGTTGAAATGGATTGGGGAGCTCGAACTAGAGTACCAAGATCTTATAGAACAAGAAGGATACGAACTCCATTAGAGATGGGGTAGGTGTGTCTCCCTCCGGGACATCAGGTTAGGGTTCCTGTCGCACAACGTAATACCCTTCAATAGACGGACACAGTGTGACAACCGTGGCAGAGCAAATTAATGTGCACTCATTACGTTTTTTCTAGATTTTGATAAATCTTGTCTTATGTTTGCCCTGAGACATTTCTGCACATGTATCGCACTACAGACCACAGGTGTTAAAAACGTGGGGGGATTAAAGTCAAATGCCTATTTGTATGCGATATATTTTGTAAATCACTACGCGTTACGCTATAACAATGCGTGAAAATGTTAAGTGTTTAGTCGATTATTCCGGCTAGATTGTCAGCTAGCTAACATTAGCTTTCACAACGTCTCATTAACAATCAAACTGTTTTTATAATTAATCACTAGAGCTCGTGCGGTGCGTCGGAAAAGTTCTTGTTCGTTCACTTAGCCTGCTGTTACAGTGATGTTCACGAGAGGATGGCACAGCTATCTGCACGAATTTAATTTAAAGGGTCAAGAGGGTGCCTTACTTCAAGAAACTGTAATGACCGGCTTTTTCGTAACCTGAGGCATTACTGTTGGAATAGCATTAGCTGGTGTGTAAGTCGGAACTGCTGTTGGAAATGTAGCAGGTGTTTGAATTGGAGTCTGAATTACAGGAATCGGGCTGGCAACCGTTACCGTAAGTACTGCTGTCGCATTAGACTCTCCGTACGTATCATCGCCGGTAAATTCTGCCTTCAATAAATTCGTTCCAACCGAAAACTGACTGGTATCAGAAGCTGTAAGTCGCAACGTCGCCGTTCCATTCACCGTAGTCGTACTTCTCAGCGATTGATTGTTAAGATACCAAAGAATCGTTTTATTATTGAGCAACTGTCCGTCGCTCTTTAGAGCCGCCGATATTGCGATAGGCGAACCTTGCGCGATTGTCGTGCCATTCAACACAATAGAGGTATTTTTTGCAGTCCCGGGGGTGGGAGATGGAGACGTATTACCCCCAAGGCAGCCTGCAAGTGGCACTGCGAGAAGAGCCAGCACAATGACCATCACTATTTCTTTTTTCATTTAATTCCTCCTTGCTTCCCGTGAAGGTGACATAGTACTCTAAGAGGGGTTAACTTTAAAAAAGCTTTTCTCATCACATAATACAAAAGTAGGAATTCTTACAGTAAATTATATCAACTGTGTTTAAGGCATCCTTCCTGGTTATAAACTCGTCTGTCGTTAGATTTTCGTTCATAGCATCTCTTACCGGTAGCGTCTTTGTCTTGTAACTATTAGCATAGTGATTTTCTGTTGTTTTTGTATTACTAAATATGCAGAACGATTGAAAATTAGAATTTCTTCCACGATAGCTTTGGTAGTTATGTTATCCTAAACGCTATGTAGTATTGCTTTCGCAACCACTGTCTGAGTTGATACAAACGTAAAGCTTGCATGTTCTACATCTGATGGGTAACCTTCTCGTCACGAACTGGCAACCCCGACTGCAAATTTAGGGAAGTATTGCGTGTAGGACAATGTGACCTCCAGGTCGGGCAGTAAGTGCAGTTGTAATTGCCATATTAATGGGTTTTTTGACCGATAGGGAAGTTCACGTGGACAAGTTCGGCCCTCTCCTACCAAGGCTCCATCAACTTGGTGCTTAATTTATATTTTTTGCCTGTAAATTGTATTAAACGGACAAATTTGTTCTATGTGCCTCGTTGATTTCCTTAACGCCACCAAAAATTTGTATTAATTGATTTGCCATTAATTTTCTTTTATTTGGAACTTAAAAAGTTTTATGCCAACAATACCCATCTTACTTCTATGAAATTCATCATAGGTTATGAAAGCTATCATGGGAATACAAGGACAATGGCATATGCATTTGAGCGAGGAGCAAGGGAGGCAGGCGGAGAAACGATAATAAAACATATCCGCCAGATTAAACCGGCAGAGATAGAAAGAGCAGATGTAGTTGTAATTGCCACACCGACGTACCACAAAAAGCCACCGTCAAATGTAAGATATTTCATGAAAGATGCCCAAAAGCTAGATCTGACAGGCAAACGGGCATTTGTGCTCGGCTCCTATGAACAGGAAGGAGAGGCAGTCGAGCGGGTCATTGAATTTTTAAAGTCAAAAGGTGTACAGGTAGCAGAGCCACCCACGAAGCTACTTGGCAAGCCCACTACGGAAGGGTTGGAAGAATGTGCAAAGAGGGGTCGTGAAATGGCCACTCAATAGACCTGACGTCTTCCTGCAAGTGGGGCGAAGAAAAACGAGCGAGATGCTCACAGGGTTCACTTATCACACACCGGTTTCTGGCATTTTTAGGTTTCCTGTTACTGTTTCGGCTTTCGTAGGCACTAACACTGTGGTTAATAACAAATTCCACCAATGCTTCCCTTACCTGTGCTCCACCTCTCTTTTGTTTTCATGCGACAGAACTGCATGTCAGTCACCACCCTCTTTTATAACGCCAAATAAAGACTTCGCAGTGCAGCCAGTTATGAGAAGGGACATCGTTAGTTCCACACATTTTTAAGATGTAATATTTTTACGACAAGTTAAAAATAATAAACAGTCAAGCTGCTTTATCCACATAACAATACACCCTCAATACAAACGGAAGTATACTAGCAACAAAAACCCTTGATTGTCTGACCATAGCTCCTTTTGTAACATTAAATGACCATTTCATCGGTAGCAGCTGCTAACATCGACGCAAGCTGTAGCGCCTGCGAGGAGTGTACCGCGTTAATCACCTTTAATAGTGGTATAAATGTATTGATTGCATAACAAAGCGCGTTAATATCAAAAGATATCCTACAAGGAAATGGCTTACAGGTTTCACTAGTGATCGTAAACCAAAGAAGCTGCCGTTCAAATTTAAAGGCGGCGCTATTGTCGGTGTTGGCGTAGGCGTATCGTTGCTGCTACGCTGTCAAACGGAGAGAAGATAAAGAACCCGCCATTTTTCAAGTAAGGAAAAGAAAGCGCTTGCGAAAGTACAACGCAAGTTCTTAGCTCTAAAGGGGGGCAAAAAAAGACGTCTGCACGCACTCGCGCAAGAAAAGTTGTTTGACGGGCATGAGCAGATAGCAAGCCGGCGTAGGAATTTTGCAAACCTTCAAGTCGTCATATTTGTAACGAGTTCGGGATAGCCGTTGAAGACTTGAACATTAAAGGCACGATGCATAACGGCTACAGGTGTCTTGCCAAATCAATAAGACAAGCATGACATTAATTCGCTACCATGTACACAAGAAAAAAGCTGATAAGCTGGTTCTATTGTAGTAATGGTGAATCCTTATGATACATCAAAACAACGCTCGCGTTGAGGATTAGTGGTCAAAAAAGAGCTGAAAGACCGCGGCCATTCGTGTAATTGCAGACTTGTCATGGACATGGATGAGAACGCTGCGATAAACACTCTGAGATGCGTCTCGCGCTTCTGGGTATCCACGATGAAAATCTCTGGAAGTCACTTGTGTAAGCTAGGGGAGAAGTCACAGTACACCCATTTCTGTCAGCCTTTCCGGCAGGTAAACATCAGTGACGTAGTCGAGACCTCGACTAGCAAATGCTTGCTGTTCTGATTTTTTCTTGATATCAAGCTGCAAAGTGATCTCATTTTTCCAAAAATCTGTGCAAAACCGCGGATCGGTAAGCTCAGACTGCAAGGCTTTAATATCCTGATCCGATAGCTTATCGGTGGGGAGGTCATAGTTGACGATGTCGCTAGGACGCACACCGATAAACTTCGCGGCAGGTGTCGCCATATATTCAGACATATGAGCACTTTTTATTGACCCATAAGCAACAGACGCGAATATTCTATACGACCACGGATCGCCGTCCGTAAAGACGACGACTGGCAGCTTTATTTCTTCATTCATTCTTTTGAGAAGCCTTCGAGTGCTGCGAGCCGGTTGGCCTTTAAGGTGCACAATGATAGCGTCATGATCAGTGTCAAAACCATTTTCGATGAGCCGATCCCTCATCCCACCTGTTTCGATCGCGATGATCAACTTCGCATCGTGCTCAAGGAACTCGATATTGTCAACGTTATACGGGATCTGATATCCACCCTCGCCTACATCATCGACGCAGTGTATAATGCGCTCTGAGAATTGCCCACGGCGCTCTATGTTCTCCTTAAGTCGCAGTGGTCCGAATATTGTGGCACCATTCTCCTCTGGCCGCACATGGAAGTCCTCACGTTGGAGTTCGGTAATTATCTCAAGATCCTCGATCAATCTGTCGGACTCAGGCTGTTCTCTAAACTTAGCTAACTTCCAACCCTCGGAGATGTAGTATAACTCTCTCAATGTAGAAGACCGATTTTCATTAAGCTGCTTTTTAAGGAAATCAATTGTGTACGACGTTTTTAATAAGCTGTACGCGCCCCTAACGGTCTTGCAGCTCCTCGCACTCTCACGGTCTCCGTACACCCATACTTCTGCCTCGTCATTATACGCAAGGTTTAACTTCGTTCTTGTAGGGATCATGACGTGCGGTATTTGTTCATTCCTGAATTGCCCGTAGAGTGCTTCAACTATGCCCAACAGCTTTTCGTGCGTCACTTTTTCCTTTGCTTTTCGTGCTTTCTCTCTCCTCTCAGTTATATCAGTCATTCTGGTGCCTCACTCGGTTATGCGCTCACTCGCGCCTCGCTTACTCATTCACCCGCTTTTTAGATAATGCCTGTGCTCCCGTCACCATCTCCGCGAGTATCCCTTCTACGATTGGATCTGTATAGTGCATATCAGTGACCTTTATGAAGTAGTTAAACTTCTTCTCACCGTTTGGCCTGACCGACACCTTCCACACGTTATCAAATGTGCCGTTTGACCCGACAATCTTGGGCTTCGGAGTCGCCCTTTCGACTTCCAACTGCGAAAAATCGTGCAAAGTAAAGTCCTTTTGAGTCTCGGAGAAGTTCTTTACCCGAATGACAACATTATATCCCCCGTTCGCTTGCTCGATCCTCTTTTGTACGAGCACGTTGCCCATGATTTTCGCAACAATCGGTTGTATGTCTGGCTGTTCCCTGCCCGTTACCTCTGCTACTTTTTCTGCTAATTTCGGCAAAACCTTCTCTATAATCTCTTCTTTCTCTTTTCTCTTGGCAAGAAGCTTTTGTTTTACGAGATAATTTTTGAGCCCACGAGCGACATCTCTAACGGCAAGTTCAATCTCATCAACGATTTCAGGGATGTCGGCTATCGCTTCCTTTGACTCAGACGTAAATGGGACATTCGTTGAAGCGACGTGCACCAACACAACGGCCGGGCCCTGAGGAATGCCGTTCGCTCCAGGCTGATTAAGATCATAATTTCTCCAGTTTATCCTCTCGACAGCGTGTGTACAAGCGCAATCACCTTGTTGATACAAAAGAGGGACTCGATTTGCAAATCGCAGTATATCAATTTTGTCTTCTTTGGGCAAGTTCCCGCCATACGCTATGCCTGTCTCCACGACAAACGGATTTCCGGTGTGGACTGACGCATTGCGAGTCGTAGTTGCGATAAAATCAACGTCATACTCTTTTTCAAGCCCTTTTCTTATTAATTCTTCAGATATAGGCGACAAACAATCGGTTGGTGGCGCGATTATCTTGACCATTTTAAACGCGTCACGCAATCGTTTTGCTTGGTCCCTCGACAGGTCGTTAGGGCTCACATCGGGGTCGATCCCCGCTTTCACACATATCTCTTTTGCCGTTTTTTGACCGATACGTGCGAATTCATTGGTCAAAAATGAGGTAAGGCGCCTGCGTTCAGTGTACCGCAGCATTTTAATGAGCGTGCCAAGTTCAATACCTTCCGGATGCGGCATAATCTCACATGGCTCGACCGGCATGACTTCTGTCGCCCGCTCAAAAACTTCCACGCCTCCATTTGGTTCAGTTAACGTGATCCGTGCATGCGGGTTAACGATAGCGGTTGACTTTATATAACCGTAAATTGACTGCTTGCGCCCTCTGACATAGGCACCCTCCATCTCAACTTCAATTCTCGTGCCGTGTGGTCTGTCCCAATCTATGATCCGTTCAATTATAATTTCAGGCTCGTTCGTTTTCGTATTAATGACGAGTTCGTAGTAATGAGCGTTCTTTGTATTTCCTGTTTTTGAATAAATAGCCGTTGGCTTTCCTGCAGTCAACTGAGAATATAATACTACCGCAGAGATGCCGATACCCTGCTGTCCCCTGCTTTGCTTCAGCGAGTGAAATCGCGAACCATACAACAGCTTTCCAAATACGCGTGGTATCTGCTCTTTTACAATCCCGGGTCCATTATCCTCAACAACCAACCTATAACTGCTACTCTCAATTTTGTCGATTTCTACCAAAATATCCGGAAGAATGCCACTTTCTTCACAAGCATCCAGAGCATTATCGACTGCCTCCTTGACGCTTGTAATAAGGCTTCTTGTCGAAGAGTCAAAGCCGAGAATGTGTCTATTTTTTTCGAAGAACTCTGCTACACTAATCTCGCGCTGTTTTTGAGCTAATTTTTCGGCTATATTCTCAACCATTCCAATAGATCTCCGGTCTTATCTTATAATTCAGCACCGACAATTGTGTGAGTTGACGTTACCCCTTTTATCTCCCTTATTCTATCAACAACGTTATTGAGTGTTGAGAGTCCTTCTACTTCGATGATCCCAACAAAATCGTACTCTCCAAATACGTGATACACCTCTCTGATCCCATTGAGATCGAGAAGTTCTCGATACACATATCGCTCTTCGCCGGGAACCACATTTACCATTGTTACTCCTACAACCACGAATATCCCCTTTATATAGACATATATATTGTTATTTAGCCATTACGATAGTTTCATAAAAGTAATGCAACGAATTGCTCCATCGTCACAAAAATTGCGTTACATCACGTGTTTATAAACTCCCTAAATCGTCACACGTCAACTGTTGATGAACTAAGCGTGTCCAGGTCTTGCTGCGTTACAAATAGCAGAGTTATGGTAATTAGTTTATAGAAGAGCTGATCTCATTTGCTTGCTTAAGTAAGTACATTGAAACGGCTTTCGATTCTTCCACCCGTATTATCCCATCGCATTCTTCCTATTTCATCGTGCACTTTAAGCAGCTTGTTGACTGACATGGAGCACGTGATACTCCCACTTTAAACTTCTGCCGCTTTTTGTGCTGCGGGCAAAAATCTCAAATGTTCTTCAAATTAATGAGTTGTGAGGCACATAATTATCAGACGAACTTCAAATGGCACCTAATCATACGTATACAAAGTAGCAGAACGATAAGGATATATTGACCTATGTTATAGTAGTGCTGTCTGCGCTGCGGAGGTAGCCAAGCGGTCAACGGCGGTGGGCTCAAGATCCACTCTCATAGGAGTTCGCGGGTTCGAATCCCTCCCTCCGCATTCAAACAAGCCGATGATGTAAAGTTAAATCAGAACAAAAGAACTGTTATGATGAACCCTATGAGTTCTGAGGCTGCTAACTTAACGTATAACCCTGTAAATTTTAAGTGGCAGTTTTTAATGATATGCGCACATGTATTAACGCTATAATGACATATGAGTGCTTATAGAAGTAACCGTTTTTGCGTGGAATGTAATGTCGCCTACTAAACAAAGAAATGTCACAGCAATAGCACGAGAAACGTTAAATTTCATATTAAGCGTAAGCAAATCGTCGTATCCTAAAGAATTTGCAGGGATGCTCTACGCAGATAAGGGCGTTATAACGCGAGTGGAGGTTCCGCTTACGCAATCATCTAATGTAAGTGCTGTTATGAATCTCTTTATGCTCCCGGTCAATCCACACTTGGTAGGATCTGTTCATAGTCATCCTTCAGGCGATATAAACCCATCTGCGACGGATATTAAAATGTTTATGCAAAACGGTGACTACCACATTATTGTCGGGTATCCATATGATATAAAAAGCTGGATTTGTTACGATCGGGTCGGAAAAAAGCGACACTTGGATATATTGGACATCAATCTTGATGATAAAGACCAAGTGTTTGAAGATATCTTGGAAACTTTTGGGAGAGAAGATGACTAGAGTACTGGCCACTGGCACGTTCGATATACTCCATCCTGGCCATGTCTTGTACCTGCAAAAAGCGAAAGAACTCGGAGAAGAGCTTTATGTCATTATTTCAAGAGATTCTATGGTGCATCATAAGCCAAAACCAATAATTCCAGAAAACCAACGGTTGAAGATAATTCAAGCGTTAAAAGTGGTGGATAATGCCCGGCTTGGTAGTGAACATGACATTTTTGAGCCCCTGTACGAAATAAAACCCGATATAATTGCGCTTGGGTTCGATCAGCATTTTGACGAGAAGACGCTACAAGAACAACTCAAGCAAAGGCAAATCGACGTCAAAGTGATAAGAATCCCCTACGAGGATACAGGAGAGCTTTCCGGCACAGAAGATATCATTAAAAGAATAATCAAGCTGAGAGTGCAATGTTAGCTCATCAGAGCTTCACCGATCCTTTTAATTCCGTTAACTATATGCTCTCGGCTAGCCGCATACGACAATCTCACATAGCCCTCTCCGCTAGGTCCAAATGCCGATCCTGGAGTTACCGCTACATATGCATCTCGTAATAGCCTTTCTGTCACTTCGATCGACGTTCCAAATTTTGAAACGTTGATAAAGACATAGAAGGCTCCACTTGGTGTACGGCACGTAATTCCAATTTTTGAGAACTCCTCAATGACAAGATCACGCCTTATTCTGAATTCGGCGGTCATGTCATAGACCGGCTGCTGGTCGCCTGTTAACGCTTCGATCCCCGCTTGCTGAACGAACGACGTAGGATGACTCACGGAATGTTGTTGAATTTTGAGCATGCTCTTTAAAATAATTCTTGGAGCTAGTGCATAGCCCAATCTCCATCCCGTCATTGCGTAGCTCTTCGAAAATCCATTAATGGTAATCGTACGATCAGGGATTAAAGAACCAATGCTGAAGTGTTCCCTATCGTAAATAATTTTCTCATACACTTCATCAGATACCACATAGATTCCATAATCCTCGGCAATTTCAGCGACAGCGCTTATAGTGCGTTTATCATAAACAGCGCCCGTAGGGTTAGACGGACTATTGAGAATAATGAGCTTCGTTTTATTATTGACGAAATCCTGAACGTCAACCGGTCGGTAAGCGTCGCGCTCGTAAACGGGAACCATTGTCGACTTACCGCCCGCGAACGTAACAATTGCTTCATAGGAGACCCACGCAGGATCAAACAGCAAAACCTCGTCTCCCTCGTTTAGCAGCGTGCAGATTGCCTCGAAGATTGCCTGCTTTGCCCCAGGTGTCACTATTATATCATCTGATGTTGCACAAAGTTTATTATCAACTTTGAGCTTTTCCGCGATCGCTTCGCGTAGTTCGGGTATACCTTTACTTTGTGTGTAATGTGTTTCACCGCGGTCGAGCGACAGTTTGGCTGCTTCAATGATTCTCTGGGGAGTTTTAAAATCGGGTTCTCCGAGGCTAAAACTTATGATGTCTTTTCCTTCGCTTTTAAGCTGCGCGGCTATATCAGATATCCGAATTGTTGCTGATTCGGGTATGAGTTCTACTTTCGACGATATTGTTTCTCTTTCTCTATTCATGCAAATTATAGCCTCTCTATGAGCTTGACTGCTGCCTCCACTGCCCTTTTTGCATAGTCGACCCTTTCATGTGCCTCAAGTCTCGACATGCGCGGTCCAGAAATACCAAGGCTTATGGGCTTGCTATACTCTAGGGACAAATCTGTTATTTTTCGACTTGCGTGCTGTAACACGATTTCGTCGTGTGACGTGGCTCCTTCAATAACACAGCCAATCGTTACGACTCCATCAATAGTGTCATCCATCGCAAGCGTCTTTACTGCAAGGGGCATGTCAAAAACTCCTGGAACCATGACAGTCCGCACCACATCTGCCCCTAAAAAAGCAGCGTGTTCTCGTGCAAGTATCTCCATTTGATACGTTATATCGCGATTGAATTCAGCCACTACAAACCCCAACCTAATGGTCTTACTCTTGTTTTTCACCATAATATATCCCTAAACCCGTTTTTTTTGCAATTAAAAATCGACTGGCTTCACGTCAGCAAACCCCTCTCTTTTACCTTTTCCAGCTTCTGCTGTAAGCCTGCCAAATAATAATTTGTAAACATTCTGAGCATGTTCTCTCGTGCGAGCATCAGCGAGGCGGGCCAACTCTTTATCTGTCACCACCTCGTCTTCGTGAACGAAGACCTCAATGATGTGTGTATTCGTCAATAACTGCGCCTGAATTAAGCCAGTAGATGCTTCGTGAGCACACTGTTTATCGATGGGTTGTGCTCCGGGCATTCCAAGCGCTATAACTATATCGCAGCCCCGCTCCTCAATTAATTTTTTTGCGGCTACCGGCAAGTCTTTTATTCCCGGAACCGTGTACCGCTCGATATGTACTGACATCCAGCGCTTCAGCTCATCAATGGCGGCGAGAGCCATATCATATCTCGCAAATGTAGTGTCTGCTATGCCAACTCTCATCGTCTACTCCTGCAATATCTATCGATATTCCTCTCGCTTTCTGATATAAAGTTATACGTTACTGATGTAACTCACAACTGTGCCAGAATTTGATCGGCAGCCAATGATCCAGTCCCTAGGGTATCCAGAATGTGATGCTCTTCTAATACCATTTCAAGCTTTTCTATCACATTCAAGATGTCTCCTTTGCTTATATTTCCCATGTTGCCAATTCTAATTATCTTGTCCTTCAGTTTTGACTGCCCGCCAGCAACAACGACTCCACGTCTTCTCATCTCGTTTTTAATAGTCGAAACTTCAATGTCATGAGGCACTTTCAATGCAGTTACAGTATTGGAGTAAGAACTAACAGAATCGAGTGTAGGAAATAGATCGATGCTCATCGCAGCAGCCGCTGCTCGTAAGGACTCGGCGAAAATCGTATGTCTCCTAATCCTAGCATCCAGGCCCTCCGCTGAAAACACTTTAAGCGCTTCTTCGAGAGCAAAGAAGAGCGGTATTGCAGGGGTATATGGCGTCTGACCTTTTTGCCCCGACTCCCGATATTTGATAAGATCCATATAATAAGGCCTTTTTTGCGCTCTTTCAATAAAATCCCATGCTTTATCACTGACAGAAATCATTGAAAGCCCCGGCGGGAGTCCAAGGCATTTTTGGGAACCGGTAAATGCAAGGTCTACACCCCACGAATCGATAGGTGCCGCTATTCCTCCGATCGAAGAAACGCCGTCCATAATCAACAAAGCATCGTGTTTTTTACACAACTTGCTTATCTCACGCACTGGATTAGTCATGCCGACAGAGGTCTCATTGTGCACAACGGTCACTGCGTCAGCGCCTTCCTCGAGGTGTCGTTTAATTTCCTCCAGATCAACAGGCGTTCCCCATTCACTTATGACGGCATTGGTTTCTCCGTAGAGCTCACACATCTCTTTAAGTCTTTCCCCAAATTTTCCGTTCTCCACAGCAACGAACATCGTGCTTCTTCCGAGGTTGCCTACTGCAGATTCCATCGCACACGTGCCTGAACCACTTAAAATATAAAGATCGTTCTTTGTGCAAAAAAGTTCTTGAAGTCTGGCCGTACACCATTCTAGTAATCGCTCAAATTCGGGTCCCCGGTGGTTAATGGTTGGTTTAGACAGAGATCTCAATATCCTTGGGATCACTGGCACAGGACCAGGAAGCATTATTAATTCAGTTTCAGCTATTTCTTCCATTTATGTGGTGCTCCTTTGATTAGAACTAGCGATATGTACTTCCTCACATTAGTTCTCGTTCATTTATAACTAACGTAATATAGGAGCGAGAAAGAATTCAACGTGTATCATTCGCTCTGAGTTATGTTCCGAAATCTACTAGCAAAACATGAACTACTTTTTTATATTTTACTTTAACAACCGTAAAACTATAACGTATATTTCAAGCAAAATGCATATTAAAAAAAGCTTTATGACTTGCAAGCTTCAATTTGGCGACGGTCTTTTAATTACAGTAAGCAAAAAATGAATAGCGTTTAATTCTCCCCAAGATTAAAAAAGCACCCCTAAGCCTTTTCAGCCACGTATTCACCTCAGAAGACAACGTTGCCTCATACGAAAGTAAGAGGGAGAAAACCGCTTTCATTCGACGGACTGCTTCCGGCTAAAAAGAAAAAGAGAAATTTTCACTGCGCTATATTTCCTAGTACTCAAATGTGTATCATAAATTAAACGCTAGCTACAGCATTCACATTAAAAGAATAACATTATTTAACCCTTTTTTTCTTGTTTATTTTACCTTTTACGTTCGATACAAGAGAAAAGAAAGAAGAAAGAATACAAATAAAAAGAGACCGCCCTCAATTTGATTTTTTCGTCTGTTCGTTATCTGCTGGATATCTTCAAAACATTTTATATCACCATGGATGTAAGACGAGTGATAAAAGGCCAGTAGTAACCAAACTGATTGCTATGCTCGCAGCTGTATAGAGAAACGTAAGCGCAGGTATCCTAAGAGATAACCCAAAAAAACATTCACTTCACTTTCCTATTTGATAAATGCATATTGCAACGCACGTGAGCTCTATCTTAATTTATGGGCGCGTATATCCGTCGCTCATTAAGGCGAACATTATAGTTATTGTAGTTGTAATGACAGTAATGAGAGAATCATAAAATATGATGATGGCAGAGCAGGAACGGGTTTTTTGAGACAAGATGTTTAAAGGCAACCGAAATGGTTTTCATTGCCCATGCTTCAGCCTCAACCCAAATGGTATAGTTTATATAATAATAAGCGAAATAACCGCGCACTAAGAAAAGAGGTGAAAAACGATGTTGGCATTAGTACCAGGCATAGGACCGATCGCTGCAGTTATAGTAGTCTTTCTTGCTGCTACCCCATTTTCAGGAGCTATAATAACCGGGCATCCCTTGTTAGCTACGATAGCTTTTGCGACACTCTTTTGACCGGGTGTCCGCACAAAAAACACAACGACGCAAATATCAGCGCAATAATAGCACTGCAAACACAGCAGTGGCAAGAAGCAGTTGAGGCAGATCGGTTATGACATTTGTGATAGTTATAACATAGATGGTAAACGATGCTATGCGCTGAGATGAAATAAAATCTTGATTCCTGATGAATCAAGAACTAATGAATGGGGTGACAGCTTTTTTTGTTTTCAGTTCTCTTTTTGCTCTTTTTCTACTATAAAAAAGTTATTTTTAGTGAGTAAGTCTGTAGGCTTGTCCCGTAAGCTCGACTTGTTATACAATGCAATATTATACTATGAACTACACGTCACAGAAAACAAGTAAAAGACTGAAAAATGATGGTAAACTATTCATTTTGAGCCAGTCGCTGCCCGTTTACGTAAAGGACCTCCACTTCATCCGACTGGATGGCAAAGATAACCGCGAAAGCCGTGCCAGCGATGATGGCAACTGCGTTCCAGAGAGAATCGGTATGGTGGAGACTAACTGGAACGAACGCGATAAGTTCAGTGATGCCAGCGCTGAGTAACAAGATGATGAGTACTGCTTTAGTTCAGGCTATAAAAAAGCCAGTCAGTTTCAGTATTTTCGTATGGTATAAAGAGCTATTGACGCTAGCCTTGGTCAAAGCTACCTGTTGGTCGACGCGGCGCATGCAGTAGCTCGTAGTGAATCTATCATAGGTGCCGTAATCAAGTAACAGAAATAGCTCCACTATCTTCAAAAGAGTAGAACGCGTCGTCACAGGCCCTATTTTCAGCACTGCATGTGGGCGGCGCGAGCTTGTGGTAGAACTATCATAACCAAATGGATTAAGAATGCGGCAAGATCTTTGTCATTGCTGTCAACTGGTATTGGATTGAACAATGTACACAATATCCTTCTCGCTGGAATTAATGGGGAGCATTATCTCTGCTATCGCTTCACAACTGGACTTTACTGAGCGACAGAGGAATTGAAGAACCAAATCTTGAAAATTAAGGTAAGATTCACAAAACAGTACCTTGTATGACAGCTGTAGCGCTTTTAGTTTGACTACATCTATGCTGATTTCCTCGCTGACTATGAAGGTGTTACAAACATATCAAAAATGATTAGTAATAGTAACTTTTAGTTTATAGTCACGGAAATAAATTTTTATGCAGATTAAGAAGCTAACGCGCATTCGTATAGGAACACATTTTGAAAAGCATATAATATACGAAGAATGACTTGATGCCAATGAACGCTTTCGACGTAGCTATAATAGTAGGGTCCACGTCTGATATGCACATAGCTGAAAAGGCAAAAGAAGTATTTGAAGAAGAGAGAATCAGCTATGACCTACAAGTGATATCCGCACATAGAGAGCCAGAGCGCCTCGAAGAGTACCTAAGAAACTCGAGTTGTAAGGTAATTATTGCAATAGCTGGGCTTGCGGCTGCACTTCCAGGTATAATCGCTTCAAAAACAGAGATTCCGGTGATAGGTGTTCCGGTTAGTAGCAAGTTGAACGGCCTTGATGCCCTGTTGTCAATAGTACAAATGCCTCCAGGGATACCAGTAGCAACGGTTGGCATCGATAATGGGAAAAATGCAGCGTTACTCGCGATTAGAATTTTAAAACTTCTGACTTGAAGTACAGTCTAACTGAAAGAAGCATTCAACACCGCAACGATTTTGGCACCGCTTTATCGATACCGTCTAATGCATCTCTTACAATTCTTAATGCACATAAATCACCGCACATCGAACAGGCGTCGGTGCTGGTTGTTCGACAGCTAAACTTCTGTTGTGCAAAATCTGGATCAATGGAAAGCTCAAATTGTTTTTTCCAGTCAAGAGATGCTCGAGCGGTTGCCATGGCATCATCCCATTTTAATGCGTCACCTCTACTTCGCGCAAGATCAGCAACATGAGCTGCGATCTTCGTAACAACTGCACCCTGTTTTATGTCATCTGTTGTAGGAAGGCCAAGGTGTTCTGAGGGAGTGGTCATGCACAGAAAATCAGTGCCACACATTCCTGCGAGAGCGCCGCCAATTGCGCCGGTAATATGATCGTATCCCGGGGCTATGTCAGTCACAAGAGGCCCCAATAAGTAGAGTGGGGCACCATTTGTAATCGATTTCATCGCTCGAACGTTCGATTCGATTTCGCTGAGGGGTACATGACCCGGTCCCTCCACTATCGTCTGAACGCCCTCTTCTCGCGCTCTCTGAACGAGTTCTCCGAGAAGGACATACTCCATGAATTTTGGTCCGTCACTTGCATCGTGCAAACAACCTGACCGCATACCATCTCCAAGGCTAACAGTAAAATCGTATTCCTCTGCCATTTCAAGCAAGTAATCATATTCTGTATAAAATGGATTGTCCTGCTCATTATGAACCATCCACGCGATAGTAAACGCGCCCCCTCGGCTTACGACTCCCATGATCCTCTTGCTGTTTTTAAGCCGCTGAAGTGAGTTCAGGGTAACGCCAGCGTGAATAGTCATAAAACTAACGCCATCTTCTGCGTGCTTCCTGACGGTATTAAACATATCATCAGACGTCATTTGCACGACAGTGCCGCTTGACATTGCCGCCTGATATATGGGAACTGTCCCAATCGGGGCGTGCACGTCTTGAAGTATGGCGCTCCTGATGTCATCAAGTTCGCCTCCGGTCGAAAGATCCATAACAGTATCTGCGCCAAATTGTAAGGCTACGTTTGCTTTTAAGACCTCATCGTCCTTGTCTACATATTCTATAGATGTCCCAACATTGGCGTTTACTTTCGCCGATAGTGATTCCCCAATTCCGAGCGGTTTGTGTGTTTGATTACTTCTCGTAAGTAATGCTACTCGACCTGATGCTACGAGTCGTCGCAATTTATCCGGCTCGACACTTTCAGCTCGTGCGACGGTAAGAATATCATCAGTCAACCCCTTTTGAGCATCTGTCATTAGTGTCATATGGTGTACCTATGTTTGCTAAGTCCAAAACGTTCTTACGACGTAATGTGCCTTTATTCTTTTGTACGAATAATTAGTTCTGGGCAGATGTGTATACTATTTCTCCCTCTTTACGCTAAACTTTATGTGATTTAACAATAAAAAGACACGTAATGAATGTTGACACTTTTTCACTAACGTATGAGGCTAATACGTACTTAATTCACTCGGATAATGTGGCCATCATTGACCTTGGCTCTGCTGCTATAGCTACGAAGTTGCCAATCAATGAAGCCAAATATATCATATTGACCCACGTCCACTACGATCATACGGGTGGACTGAGACAGATAACGACTGACGCGAAAATATTGATGCACGAAGCAGATGCAAAAATGGTAGGAACGTCTGCATCGGCTTCCTATTTTTTTGGAGAGAAGTCGCCGAGATTTCACATTGATGTATTGCTCAAGGACGGAGATGAAATTGATTTAGGCAGTTCCACCTTAAACGTAATTCACACCCCGGGCCATACACCAGGCAGCATCTGTCTCTACGATTCTGAATCTAAAATCCTCTTTTCGGGTGATACAATATTTTCGCACGGAGGCATCGGTAGAACAGACCTAATCGGAGGTAGTTCAAAATCGTTGATGGAATCAATAGAGCGATTGGTGAAATTGGACGTAGAGGTGCTCTACCCGGGACACGGGAATGTTACGTCTACGGAAGTAAGAGGCCAAATAAAGCAGTCTCTCACTTTTGCTAGAGCCAATTATGAACAAGAAAGAAGCTAATGGTGGTGCTTACATCTTAATCCTTCAATTAAAGGATGATAGGACGGCAGTCATCGGAGCACTCGGCGAACATTACTTTCGAAGCGGATTCTATGCCTATGTAGGGTCAGCCCTCGGGCCGAGTGGCTTTAACCGAATTTTGCGACATATACGCGTTTCGAACGGGGATAACAAAGTACGAAAGTGGCACATAGATTACCTCTCATCAATTTCCACCATAATCGAGATCTGCAAAGTTTTCACGCGTGAAAGGCTTGAATGCACCATTGCGACCTCAATGCTGAATGATTTGGGATCCTCAAGCATACGAGGTTTTGGCTCTTCAGACTGCGACTGTAGATCACATTTATGCTACTCTAAAAAACTAGCAGAAATTGAAAAAGCCGCGATAACATCTACAGCCGAATTTAACCCTATTTGGAGCGTGGCATCTATGTAAACATGTGCACATTCTTCACGGCACTATTAAAGATAGACCATGAGCACATTAACATTCTCACGTATATTGTTATGTAGCCCCACTGCAAATATCGTTGCGACCGATTCATTATAGTATCATTAATTAGTATCTAAAGGGGGCATATACCCCTTGGGAGGGTTTAGGCTGAAGCTCTTAACGAACACCATAGGAAGCTATCCAACTCACAACATTGGCGAAAAACTAAAGGCAACAATGAGTTTGCAAGATCAGATGTCGGGAAAGGATCCTTTTCTCATGTCAATCGAAGAAGCGGTCAAGGATCAGCTTGCTGCAGGCGTCGATGTGGTTTCAGATGGACAGGTGCGAGCAGACATGATTACGCTGTTCGCTAATGCTATAAGTGGCATGCGGAGTGACCGTGGCCGTTCTGTTGTTATAGGAAAAGTCACAAAACCACTAAAGTCAATCACAGCGCACGACCTCATTTTTACAAAAGATCTCGTAGGGAATAAAGCTGAAGTAAAAGGAATTATAACAGGGCCAGCTACACTGGCCGCCATGTCCTCATTAAGTAAAGGCGTGCCCTACCGATCGAACCTTGATCCGCGTCTTCTTGAAGACATAGCACATGCGCTTCGGTTTGAGGTACAACAACTGGTGAAAGCCGGAGCGGATGCTATACAAGTAGATGAGCCTGCGTTTTACAACGTAGAGATCAATAAGGTTGTACAATTTGTAGACATTGTCGTTGAAGGAATTAAAGTTCCTGTAAAGATCCACCCCCACGTCGCATCCTCCAAGGACTATGGACACATCGTAAAGCTCGAAGAAGTCGACGTGATAGGAATTGAAGCTGCGAAATTCCCGAACTTGCTCGATGAAATCAACTCCAAGGATTTTCTTGACCGTGGTAAGAAGGTAGCTTTAGGAGTCATAAATACTGACGTAGCCCAAGTAGAGACCACTGATGACGTGATAAAGCGGATAAAAGAAGGGATACAAATATTTGGCGACGATATGTGGATAAATCCTGATTGCGGTCTAAGACTTCAAACTCGGGAGATCGCATTTCAGAAACTTTCAGTGATGACAAAAGCGGTCGCCGAACTAAAGAATAGATCTAATTAATCCGTGCGTCCAAAACGACGTGCCATATGCCGGGAGAAAAATTTTTTACCTTTTTTATTTCTAATGCTTCTACGTTTTTACCAATTTTTTTTGCTGCCTCAACCACTCGTGCGAGGGGTCGCGTGTACGCCAGTTGAATCGGAACGGTCTCATGATAGTGTAAAATTCCTCCCGGTTTAATTGCCTTGATACCGTTTTCTAGGTAGTTGAAGGCTTCAAAGCTGCCCATTATGACCCTATCAAAGTCGCTAACAGGAGATTCTTTTGCACAGTCTCCAAGCAGCGGCTCTATTATGTCACAAGCGTCATTAAGACGGATGTTTTTCTTTAAATAGAAGAAAGCGTCCTCATTTATTTCAATGGCTGTGATAGTTCGCGGTTTCGAATAAGTAGCCATTGGAACTGGAAACTGGCCTATTCCGCTAAACATGTCCAAGACATCTTCTGCGAACCCGAGCTTGCTCATTCTGATTCTCTCTGCAAAGTTGCCGGAGGAGAACATAACTCGGCTTACATCCAACGCAAATTTGCACTTATTTTCCGTGTGAATTGTTTTAGTGCCTGAACCGGCAATTACCTCAATATTTGGTCTTCGAAACTGTCCCTCAATGCCCTTATCCCATATAACACTTTTGCATCGCGGATAAAGCTCTAACAACCCCTGGCCGATCTCATATTTCAGATGGTTAATGCCGCACGGGATATGCACGAGTATGAGTTCACCTAATAACTGCCAACGTCGTGGCAGCAGCAGACGCTCGACGTCGCTGACTTTCTTCGACAGTCTCGATACCAGTAATTTCTGACCTCTCACGGGAGTATGAACACCCCCATAGTCGTTTTGATGGCCAGCACTTCGCTGCCCCCAAAAGCAGTAATAAAGTAGGGGCGTGAAATGCTAAACGTAGCGAACGTGTCGGGATCAAGCAACTGGACTTCATCATCGGTCACGGAAACTAGCACGGACTCTCTTGCTTCAGCTCGTGATCCTAGAAATTCAGCACGGGCGAGATCTCGCACATTAAGACTTTGCTTCTCTCCAGTTTGAAGATCTGTAGCTATGACTTTCTTCCGAACTAGATGGCATTCAAAGACATGACCGTTATGGGAGACGATAGAGCCTGGCGTAAGCCTCGGCAGTCTAACAGAGAAAGCAACCCTATAAACGTTTTTCCCATCCTTCTTACCGACCAACTTTGGTGATTCTCTGAAGCTCCCCCCTAGTTCTTCAGTTATCGATCGTGACAGCTTCTTTGCTGCACGTGTCGTTCCGACATATATGTCCAAACCTTCCTTTTTCCTTTCAACTCTTGACAGGAACGCCATTCTATCGTTATTTCGCTCTCGTTCTAGAACCCGGTATGCGATATCGGCTGCTGTCATAAGTTCGTGTTCTTCGGGGGTCCTACCGTCTGCTCTGACCTGAACCACCCCCTCGTAATAACCGCCCGCAATTCTACTACAACGGTCACACGTTTCTCGCTTTATGCGCAGGTCCACCTCATATTCGTCAATAAAGGTTTTACCATCCGCGCTTCGCTCAACTATGACATGAGTCTTAATCAGATTTTTATCCTGTTCACGTACGTCTACATAGATAGCACTTTTTGCTTCGTCGATGCTTAACGCATTTTCAATAGTTCTCGTCACAGCATCAATAATTTCAGTTTGTCCCCATTTGCCATCTAAGAAACAATCTCGACAAGTAGGACAGACTTTTAAATCCAAGTATCTCGGAATTATTACAGGAACATGTCCCTTAGTAGAACAACGAGGACATACCCCCACAGAGGGCTGACCACAACTTGGGCAAACGCTTTGTAGTGGCACCGTAGCCTCACCTTTATAGTGTTATCATCTGGGCGTGAGGTACGCCATTTATCATAATAACTTGATCTTTGTCAATAATGCCGCTCTCGATTCCGCAGTTCACGGACTCCGTTCCGACAAGATTTGCTATTGTAGCGTTCAAAAGTGCCGCTTTAACCTCATCTTCACCTACACGATCACCTTTAAAAAAACTTTCATGTACTGATAAGTGCAGATCGCCCTCGCAAAATGTAAGACCCAATAATTCGGCGTCACATACTGCGACCATAACTTCTTTATTTACGTGGTACGTTTTCAGAAACATGCGCATTACTGTGGACACTGTGGTTACACTATCTTGTAGCATCCGTGCCTCTCTTCATATAGCTCCCCTCCCTGACAAAGCAGTGCGATTTCTTTGTCCACTTTATCAGGATCCAAACCTTGTTCAGATGCTTTCTCCTTAATTCTTTCGATGTACGCCGCCCCAGTCTCTTTTTGAAGCTCCCGTATTATGTCACGCAACGACTTTATGCGATCCTGCTGACTTTTGCTCTTACCTACTGCAATAACGTCCATATCTCGTTTGCCAGTTTCGGGATCAACGCCGACTTCTTTGAGACACGACTCTACAACGCCAATTACCCTTTCAGCATCATCAAGCGTTACGTTCTTGCTGAGCCGCATCCTTGCGTTCGCTTCAGCAAGTCTGATGAGCGCCTCAATCTGCCGAGCAGTAATTGGTATAGGGGCGTCTTCTCCTTCCTGATTTCTCAGACCGACGTAATACTCTACAAATCTTCTTCGTGCATCTTCACTGAGTACTGGAGTAACTCTCTTAGCATATGCGACATATTTTCGCAATAGTTCTGAACTTATCGCTGGATTAACAATGCTCATTGCCTCCGATACTTCATCCTCCGAGAATCCTGATGATGCCAGCTCTCCTGCATAATGCGCTTGTAATATGTGATTAGCGATATCAGTATCTAGGACCGCATTTGGCTTATCACTTAAGACGAAAATGAGGTCAAATCGCGACAACAGTGATGGCAACATATTTATTTGTCCCGCGATAGGTTCATAGGAATCAAATCTACCATACCTCGGATTGGCGGCGCCCAATAATGCGCATCTGCTTCTAAGAGTGGCTGTAATCCCTGCCTTTGCAACACTTATTGTCTGCTGTTCCATCGCTTCGTGAAGCGATGATCGATCTTCTGACTTCATCTTGTCCATTTCATCTACTGCTGCAATGCCTTGATCTGCCAGTACGAGCGCTCCCGCCTCGAGCGTCCATCTTCCGTCTCCGAATTCATCCTTGATTGCGGTGGCGGTGAGTCCGGCAGATGTAGAGCTCTTTCCGCTCGTATAAACACCTCGTGGCGCAAGTTTGACGACATAACGCAGTATCTGTGACTTTGCGATGCCGGGATCACCCACGAGCAATATGTGTATGTCCCCCCGTATTCTCGATCCGTCAGGAAGTAATTTCGGAACACCTGAAAAAAGCTGAAGAGCCACTGCTTCTTTTACATTTTCATAACCATAAATTGACGGTGCAATCGAATCGACAATTGACCTATAAATATCCGGACGCTTCGACATTGCGAGTATCTCGGCTTCATCCTCCTGTGAGATTTCAAGATCCTCAAACTCTTTATCTTCTAACTCGATTGAGTTCGCATCGAGAAACATATCGAACGTGGTACTCTTCATATTCTGGTATTGCCGCTGGGCAACGCGCAATATTCCTGTTATTATTATCCTATCGCCGGGAAAAATTTTGCCTGAAAGATCCCCTGCGACATTTATATCTAAGGTCTGTGGTTGTTCACCGCCCTTTAGCCCTTCCGGGGATTCCTGGATCCTGATCTTCTGCGCATCAACAAACGTAGAATGTGTAAAATCTAGTTTGAAAGGACCTTTTTTTCCGCAAATCCGATGAGAGCACTCCGAGGGTTCCTTAAACTTTGCATCCTCTTGTGGCACTTTTGTTACCTTGCCACAATTGAGGCACTCAAATCCGGCTTCTAAAACTTTCGGCCTAACTTCGGTTGCCTTCCTAACAATCCCCTCAATTGCAATAAGCCTCCCGACATGAAGACTCCTTAGGTCCCGTATCTGTGTCTTTTCAGATAAATTAATGACCCGAACATTCGCATCAAGCTTACATTCGAGAGGGAGATCATAATCAAGCAGAGCATCGTGAGCATCCTGCAAAGCAATTGTGGGATAATCGATAAGAGCATCAGCTAGCGTTATATCATAATCTTGTAACGTTTGATAATCGACTTCAATGCTTTTCACGTCTGGATACTCGCTCGCGAGCTTTAGGATCTGCTGATTGTAATACCTCTTATAGAAAGTTACCCACCGCTCCCTAAATTCACTGCTCATATAGTATAAACTATGAAAATAATGGCATTTAAACTTAAGGCTAAAGTTTTGAATATTGTTTAAGATTACAGATTATGCTCCAAAAATAGTTCAATCGAAATCTCGACAACTCTTATGTATTAGATCCACTATGCGAACTCACTCGTATAGCACAATATATGTTTCGAGCGTCAACCTTTTAGTTATCTCTCTATAAACATAAGAGGATAGTCAGCATCTTCGTCGTATTGCATCTTTACAAGTACTTTAGCGCTCTGATAGGCTACAACTAACTGGATGTCGAACATTTTGCCTTCAAGCTCAGCATAGCCGAATTTGTTGAGCTTTGATTGAACCATAGTTCTATCAATATGCACATTGATGCTCTCGACATACGGTTGTGCTCTAATGCTTGACTCTATCGCTTTTTCCATATATTGAAGGCTGCTAGGATTCAAAGGAGCCCCTACAAACTGGTGATAAAGAGCTCCAAGCTTTATTCCTGCTTCGAATAGTGCCTGTTCTCTATCGTTTATTGCGTCATCTCCTGTATAGCGGATTTAATACGTAAATTGCTGAGAATATCAACATAACTATTGAAATGAGTTGAGATAAGTCATTTCCTATTAAGCTCAAAATTATCACTAAGACTAACAATATGCCAAGCACTGACAATGTCAAATTATTGTTTACTTTTGAATACTCGAAATCACTTAACATTAATCCTGATAGCAATAACAAAAGAAGCACGAGGCCAGCTGGCGGAAACTTTGCAATTATGTAAAGGGACACGATAAGCCCTGCTGCTGTTATAGGTAGTCCCACGAAGAGTCTAGTTTGGGGGGTAGTATTGTATCTCGCGAGTCGGATCATGCCACTCGCCACATATATGAACGACAAGAAGAAGAAAGCAAGCGGGATCCCAAAAGCATCCCGAAGCAAATAAAATGCTAAAAGTGAAGGAACCAGTCCAAATGACACGAAGTCTGCCAGTGAGTCCAGTTGAAACCCTAGGGTACCTTGTCCTCTTGCTCGTGCAAGATATCCATCAGCTCCATCGGCAATTACGCTAACCAGTACCAATACAGCTGCCACCGATATGTTGCCTGCTCCGAAAAAGACTAATGCCATGCTCCCAAAAAGCAGGTTAGCTAGCGTAGCCACATCCTGCTGTTTAATTTCTATGTTGAAAGGAAAATTCAATTTTGACCACCTCTTTTACACACAGCTATGACAGTTTCACCAGCCTTCACTTTTTGCCCTTTTGTGACAATAAATGCGTAACCATTTGGCAAGGTAACATCAACCCGTGAACCGAATCTTATCATTCCTATTCGTTGCCCTCGTTGAATTTTTTCACTTTTCTTAATGTAACAAACGATTCTCCTTATAAGTGTCCCTGAAATTTGAGTCACGGTTACATCCCCTGTATCAGTTGTGATTGTAATATTGTTACGCTCATTTCTATCGGAATTTTTGCTAAATGCAGGAAGTTTACCGCCTTTTTTGTACTCAATGTCTTTTATTTCACCTTCAAGTGGGGCGCGATTAACGTGGACATTATGGACGTTCATAAAGATACTGAGTTTATTATTTTCAATTCTTAGAATTCTCCCATCGGCTGGGCTGACCATATCACTGCAGCTGCTACTCTCGGGACTTCTTTCTGGATCTCTAAAGAAGATAAGCAGAAACAGCAGAGCAGCAATTCCTATCACGATAAAAGGGGTAAAAATACCCACTAAAATCGTAAATATAAACGATCCAAATAGCCAAGATTCAGAACCTTTCGCTAGCATCTTGAACTCCTCCCTTAAGTAAAGTAAATACATTTACCATCATATCCAAGAGTTCGGGCAAGATTCTAAACACAAGATAAGAGATAATTACAAGTGCTGCCATTGAGCCAAACTTTGCTAAAACATTATGAGAGATGTAAAAACTATAGTCCGAAGAACCGAACCATTCATAACCCGAGGCAGTAATTACGAAGCCGTTCCGAACGATATTCAAAATGTACACAACCGGTACTGACACAAAAAATGCTTTGAGTTTGTTTACGGCTGGAGCGGAAACACACGCGATTATTCCTAAAAGAAGTGCCATACTTTCAATACCAGTGCAGCCGAGTATGATTTCAACGCTGTGGTTATTCAACATTACCACATTCCAACCCAGCTGAATAGCGGGGATTCTAAGAACATTTAGGGCTGCAACTGTCTGAACTGTCACGGCTTTCCTGAGCAGATAATTGAGATACGAAAATTCAGCAAATGAGAAGTAAAAAATACCGCCAATCGCTGCGGCTTTTGTAATGGTAAGCGTCAATTCATCCTTATTTATCAGCATAATAAACGCTACGTAAGCACAAAAAGCCGCTACTAAAATCGTCAGGATAACGTTAAAAAAATCACTGATGTGCGCGTAATACATTGGCAATGTTGCCCAATGAGCTGCAAAGAACAGCCAACCAATGAAACCAATGACATATGAACGATTATTTGAACGCTTAGTTAACAAAAGTGATGAAACTATAAATAGAAGCAGAGCAACCCATAACAATTCTTCCATCTATTTCACCATTAAACAAAATTCCCTTATCGGTTGAAAAATATCTATGCCGTTATTGGTAAAAACTTACATATAACCGTTTTGACTGGGCGTTCTCTCAACATTTTAAGCGCACCAATGTACTTCTTGCTAGCATTTCGATTCTATAACGTTTGATAGTGGTTACCAACATAAAGCTAAATATATGCTGGACAATGTGTACTGTAATTAGGTTAGGAAAGATTTCAGCAACCAAAATCAGCTTCATTATCTGGTTTTATGGAATTATTTCAAAGTGGGATAGTGTATGCAATTTTGTCCGAAATGTAAAAGTATTATGTTGCCCGAACAAGAGCTCCTAAAATGTAGAGCTTGTGGGTTTGTGACTGAAAGAGAAACATCATCGAAAAACACAGTCCATCAAATCTCAAGACAAAAAAGAGAAATTCTTGTGTTGGATGAAGAACTAAATGAAGGCAAACCGACAATAAAAGCGCGATGCCCTGAATGCAACTGCGATATAGCCTATTGGTGGTTGCGGCAATTGCGAGCAGCAGATGAAAGCGAGGTACGATTCTTTCGCTGTGTGAAATGCGGCAAAACTTGGAGAGAATACGATTAACTAAAATTGGCTCATGACCCTCTAACCTACAATCGAATACCTGAAACGCCTCTGCAAACGTTGCCGTTTAAAAGATAAAAGAAAAAATAGCTAGCGCCAATCGACATATCTTACCAAAGTAAAGCCTTGTTAATTTACCAAAAATTACTGTATTTTTTAGTAATTTAAAAATTAACCACGTTGTTGCCTACAAACCACAAAAAATATTTAGAATCCGCAGCATTTTGTTATATCTTTGAGACGTGCTCTGTCTAGCACTGTTACGCGAAATAAAACATTAGTTTCACTATATCTGCAGTTTTTTGAATCCAATCACAATACATACGAGATTACTAGACTTCTATCATGCTCCGTGTTAAACTGATGCAAACAGCTTGTTAAATGGTATCGCATTTATAGTCAGAATCACGATATTCTTTCAGATGGACGTAAGAATAGTAATTGTAAATCCTATTTATGAAGGAAATATCGGCTCTATTGCCCGGGTTATGAAAAATTTTGGCTTCAATGACCTCATTTTGATTAATCCGTGTCAAATCGGCAAGTTTGCGAGAGCTATGGCTTCACATGCCGTTGACGTCTTGGAATCTGCCAAAATTGAGACTTTTGATGATATCTTAAAGAATTCTGAGCTAATTATAGGAACGACAGGAATCATGGGAACAGGATCTTACACTAGAAATCCATATCCACTTGCCAAGTTGAATGAAAAGTTCAATAATAATATAGGGGTAGCATCGATCCTCTTTGGGCAGGAAGACCAAGGGCTTCCAAATAAGATACTTAATAAGTGCGATATGATTTTGAACATCGCAACTAACCCAACATATCCTGTGATGAATATATCTCACGCAGCAGCAGTAATTCTCTATAACATTTCTGGGCTAACGACAAAATCGTTGAGCGAGAAGATGGAGCTTGCGTCACATGAGGACCTGATGCGTCTACTTGATCACATAAGTGACGTTCTAAAAGATATCGAATTCCCCCCACACAAAAGAAGGCGCGTTCTTTGTAATCTAAAAAGGATTTGTGGAAAATCAGAACTTACGCCGAAAGAAGTGACGATGCTACGTGGCATCCTCAGCAGAATACAGATGAGCATAAAAAATAATCATTAGAGGTACCGACCGATAATAGGTTGTAACCTCTGTTTGACTTCGTTTGGAATGTTGTCGAGATCTGTCATTATTGCCTTTTTCAATGCATTTCGACACGCACACGTTTCATCTGTTGCCGGAAGCTTTTCTACAACGTTTTTTATTATTTTTCGCGTTATTTCGTCATTTTTCCTGACATTGTCAAGAATCATTTCCGCGGAGATACCTCCTTCATGCCATACATCATAATCCGTGACTGTGGTTAACGTTCCATAACAAATCTCAGCTTCTCGCGCTAATTTGGCTTCCGGTATACCTGTCATACCGATAATATCAAATCCCATGTGTCTGTATACGCCAGACTCAGCACGAGTTGAGAACTGTGGTCCCTCTATACAAATATACGTGCCACCCATCTTAACGTTGCAACCAATGTCAAGCACTACTTTATGCAACATTTCGGTTATGCTTTTGCAAAAAGGATCGGCGAAATTCACGTGCACAACAATGTCATCAAAAAACGTATTTGGACGAAATTTAGTCCTATCATAAATCTGGGTGGGTACAACAATATCAAGCGGTCTGATATTCTCTTGCAAACTCCCGACAGCCGAAATAGAAATTATGTTAGTGACTCCCAGAGTTTTAAGCGCATATATATCCGCCCGAGAGTTTACGTTTGTTGGGCAGATTGTATGTCCGATACCATGTCTTGGCAGAAATGCACACCTTCTGTCGGAAATTTCCCCAACTATCATTCCACTAGAAGAGTTCCCGAAAGGAGTTTTTACAGATACCGTGCATACATTTGCCATCTCCTCAGAACTGTACATCCCAGTTCCGCCGATAAATGCAATCTCAACGTTCATTTAACTTCCACCCTATCCCATCAAATTGCACAATTTCTCGTCTTTCCATTTCTTGAAGTATCTCAGCAAGCCTTCCTGGTTGTGCGATATCGAAGTGCATCGGTTCTATCGAATACCAGTGTTTGAGTCCCATTTTTATCGTTTTAAGATCCCAACCAGGTCTTCGCTCTTTTGACATCATCTTAACAATTAGATCCGTCATGTCTTCTATGAAGTTCCATGGGTATACAACCCAAATCCAATCTTCGAGATATTCCGCATAATAGTCCGGCGCAAACTCCGATGTAAATAGAAGTTGAAGGGTCCCAGTTTTTACCTCAATTGGCTCGAACTCACTCACGTATTTCATCGAGTATTGCAGGCTTTTTCCTGTATCAGCTATATCATCGACAATTAAAACCCGTTTTGAACGAATCATCTCATCAAGTATCGGATACTTGATGCGGCATTCGTCTCCAACACAGGCCGTTCCCACGTAATGCTCGACTTTTAAGCTGATTAAATCGCTTATGCAAAGAAAATCGCACATAATGCGACCAGCGAACCAGCCTCCTCGCGCAAGCGCTACTATAGCATCAGGCACATAACCAGACTCTACTACATTATAGGCTAGATCTCTACAGAGATCGTAAATGTAATTCCAATTTGTGATACCACATTTAAACTTTTCTGGCAAAGGCATATAATAAAAGTCCAACTTAGGATAATATTTATCTTTATCTATTTCGAAGCGGTATCGAGAGATTAAACGTTCACGTAACGTTATATATCTGTAATCGATTGTATACTTAATATGAAAAGGGTGTTTTAAATGAGGCTCGAACAAGATGATTGCACTGCGATAGGAGAAATCGTTGCAGGTCGTTACTTCAAGAAAAGCGGATGGAAATACACAAATTTGAGAGACATAAGGAAAATATTCAGGGCTTACAACGAACTTGAAGATCAATATAACGCTTATCCATATATGAGCCGCGATTGGTACGTGTCAAACTCAGTCGATAAGGACACCTACATAGCTAAAACGTGGAAAGAACTAAAAAGACTGGTCGATTTTCTAAATGAATATGGTGATGGACAACTGTATAGTTTTATTGTTGCTTCAGATGATCAGATCGCTTTGTGCAAAGTTGTAACCAGCGATGGTAAAGCGTCCAGAGAGGCAGTAGACATCGCGAAAGAACATGGATATATGCTGTACCTCTTTAAAGTGGAAGTCCCAAACAATATAGAGTATGATATAGACACAATTATGTGATGTGATTACATCGTCACGTAATAGATTTGAGATTCTATTAAATAATGCTCGGATTATATCAGATTTACTTAGCCTTTGACGAAAGCATCGTAACCAGCTAGACCACAAGCCCCTTTTTGTTTGATTTAATTCAAAGCCGTTATTTCTTGTTTCTTCTTCGCTAGCGCCTGTATTTCTTAAAATAATCTCCTTTATCTTATTAAGTTCGGTTTCAAGCATTGATAAGCGGGATTCAATATTATTTTGCACGTATCGCTGCTTGACATCCGCCTCTGGTTGCATAACTGGTTGCATAACTTGAGCATCTGTTTGTTTCGCTTAGTCATTGTTTTTGTCGAGTATAGATTTTTTAGCAAGCCCAGTTTTTCTGTGAGTTGCACAGCTTAATAGTTCTTCGTGGCTAAACAATAAAACAAGCTCTGCTAGGCGTTGTGGCTCACTTACGCTCGCATTTGGATACTTGTATCCATTATTCTTGAATGTAGCTGGAGATTGAAAATAAGGCAGCAATGGGTTCTTTTTAAAAAAAAGAAGCCGTTTGAAGGCGACTTAAGATGATGGAATACGATATTTTTAAGTTTTGAATATTATCAAACTTTGACTTCAAAACCTCAAGCCTCTCTTGATCCCCCGCTTGCTGCATTCTTCGCGTGATCTCTATTATGTTACCCATCGTTCTTGTGAGTTCATCAACAACAGTTACAGAAGCAGCTAACGCAGTCCTGGAGAGTGGATTTAAATCGACGACTAATACCGCCTTTCCACTCTTCTTCAAGGCTTCACATCTATCTCCATCCTCGAGCGGAACGAAAACGACATCAGCTAGGAAGATACCCCTTTTATCGACTTTTGCTCTCTCACTAGCGATTCCGGGAAGCCGCACATAATCACGACCTATCAGTATGCGCCTCGCACCAAAGTCTCTAAGATGTTGCTCGATCTTTTCACTGCGCTGAGTTGAACGATGGTAGAGGTTAATTTCTAAAGGCGCATCTGTTATCTCGCTGAGTTCTGTGAGTTCTGCTGGCACTAATGCCGCTACATTTCCATTGACTGAAATAATAGGACGTTGCGCGGTAAGTAGGTATGCACTGGCTGCTGCAGTCGCTTCAAGTGCATTGGTTGTGCTTCGCTCTCCAATTAGATAATCGAACGCTTCACCTCTGCCATGTGCGATAAGACCGTGGATACTTGTTATGCCTTTTTTACACCCATCCACGAGCTTATCTCTTAAAACAAGTGAGTTATAACGTGGATGGTCTTTAGATATTGTAACCATTTTACTCAACTTTGTAATTATATATGCGGAGACTATTCTGTTCAGGTTCCAACTCTAAAAAACTATTTATGGAATCCACTCTCGCCTCTTTTTCATCTCAACAAATCAGACTTCTAAATTTGCTCCGCAGTTGTTAATTCTGGTACCCCGCACTTCCCCAAATTCGCGTAGAACATCAGAGGAATCTATCGCAAAGATAGCATCACCGAGCATCACCATCGATGCAAGTCCTCCACTTGCTTCGACAGCTTCAACTGCATCCCTAGCTTTTTCGCTCATAAATCCCGTATTAAACGCGAACTCTCTCGAGAGTTTCATAAATTCTTCAAACACTGGCCTTTTTAGCAACGTTTTAAGACACTTCTTTCCATAAAAACCTACAACCTTTATTAAGTCTGCATCTTTCAAAATTTCAGACGTTGAAAGTGGTCCAAATATGACATAAGAGATACTTATAGCCCCAGTAGAAATCTTGTCTACATTTGTAAACCCTCGTATTACAACCCCTCCAGTAGATTGCGCGATGACATCGCCTACACCTGTATTATTTTTAATTTCAGCACGTGTAGCTACGTTACAAAGATCGCCGTATGTACGGCCAAGGGAGAGCAATTCATTAAGAGCAAGTGCTGTACTAAACGCTCCAGCTCCGCTCGTGCCAAACCCGCAGCTCACTGGAACTCCAACGCGTGTTTTTACATCAACTTGCTCGTTCGTAAGGGATTCGACGACCGATTTCGTAGTGGGCGCTGCTTCAATCTTTTCATTAATATAAATCCTGCCGGAGCCTAAACCAACATCTGTTACTACTTTATCATCGATAACGATGCCACAACCTACAGATTCAATCACTCCTTTAGTCTTTTCATTATCTTCTTTATGAATCGCAAAAAAACCTGTAATATGGAGAGGACATATGGCTCTCATGCGTCTTTCACTTGTTCAAAGCTCTAACAATTGCGTCAACGATCTTCACAGCCAGAAGTTCTTTTTTTCCACGGTATCTCTTAACGTCTTGATGGATAATGAATATCTCGTTGTCGTCAGTACCTATGCCACCGCTTGTAACGTCATTTGCGACGACGATATCTACGTCGATCGAGCGTCCACATTTAATCAATTCATCATTCGTCGTGTTCGTCTCAGCTTTAAAGCACACGACAAATAAGTTTGGATATCTTTCCTGAACTAACTTTGTAAGCTTTGGTACAGTTCGTAACTCAAGAACAGTATCATTACTAGATTTAATCTTCGTAGGAGCGCGATTAACAGTGAAATCTGAGATAGCAGCTGAATTTACGAATATGTCGTAACCCTTCGAGAGTTCCTCTAATACCGCGTCGATCATGTCGCCTGCGCTCTCGATCTTTATTTGTGATAGACCTCTTACGTCGTAATTATGTACTATTGTGACCTGTGCACCTCGCCTGCTTGCTTCAAAAGCAATCGCTCTGCCCGTCTTTCCAGAACTTCTGTTTGTAAGTATTCTTACAGGATCAATTGATTCAACAGTTGCACCACTTGTAACAAGAATTCTCTTACCCGCAAGGTCTTTTTTCGATAGCACACGCTCTACTGCCCGAACTATCTCCTCTCTTTCAGCAATCTTCGCCCTCCCTTCTTCTATGTACGGCTCTACAATATGCGCCAATTCTCTAAGTTTTGCAAAGTTTTGGTTGACGATTGGATGATTAAGCATCGCCTCATGCATTGCGGGAGCCACTATTACAGGCGTTCCTGAACCGATAGATGTAATCGCAAAAGTTGTTACAGGCGTATCATCGATGCCATTCGCAATCTTACTTACCGTATTTGCTGTACACGGAGCGATCAATAATGCATCAGCACAACCACCAATGCCACAAAATTTTACATGTTCAACCATGCCAGTTATTTCGGTTATGACTGGATTCCGCGTAGCATACTCAAGGGCGTGGGGGTGCACGATTTGACAGGCAGCAGAAGACATAACTGCGTGAACATCCGCACCACTACGTCGAAGCGCTCTTATCAGTTTAACGACTTCTACGGCAGCTATACTACCAGTGACTCCGACTACAACCGTTCTACCTTCTAAGCGTCTCATTTGATCATTACTTATGTGCAAATCATACAAAAATTAAACTTTAAGAAAGTTAATCATTTTATAGCTTCTCTACTCAACATATTTAAGAGCTTTGTACAGTATGTTGTACAACAGTTACAAGCGTGTGCCGTTGCACAATGCGAAAAATCAAGAGAAATACATAATACGTCCCTGAGCTATCTCAGTGCAAATGAAAGAAAATATGTCGCGGGAGAATATCTTACGAAGAGGACGTTTAACTGCTATGGACGAACTTGCGCACCGCTTTACATCCTCCATATTGGCCGATGAATGGCTTTTTAAATATGATATCATGGTGGATTTTGTGCACGTAGTTATGCTCAAACGGCAGGGTATTATTTCAAACGATGCGGCAAAAGCGCTACTTAAAGGCCTTCGCACCATTCAAACGAAGGGGTATGATTCTTTAAACAAAGATGCCGAAGATGTCCACATCGCAATCGAGAGCGCCCTGATAGATATGATAGGAGAAGAATGCGGAGGAATGCTACATGTTGGGCGTTCGAGAAACGACGAAGTAGCAACGTGCATTAGAATGGCGATCCGAGAGCAACTGGTTCAACTTATGATTAAGATAGTACACTTGAAAGAGATCTTGCTCGATAGGGCGTCGGAAAACATTGAAACGCTCATCCCAGGATTCACACATCTCCAGCGAGCTCAGCCTACTACATTAGCACATCATCTCCTTGCTCATTATGATGCCCTAGGAAGGGACCTCACAAGGTTGCACAATTGCTTCAGTCGTACAAACGCATCTCCGCTTGGGGCTGCAGCATTTGCGTCTACTGGGTTCCCATTAGATCGCAATTTTACAGCGATAATGCTCGGATTTGAAGGAATTGTTGAAAATTCAATGGACGCGGTAAGTACACGAGATTATGCTATCGAATGCCTTTCAGTCCTTTCGAATTTAATGATAAATATCAGCTGCCTTGCAGAGGAACTCATTCTTTGGAGCACGTCAGAATTTGGATACGTTGAAATTAGTGACGCTTACACGTCCACAAGTTCCATTATGCCTCAAAAGAAGAATCCTGATACTTTAGAACTCGTTCGCGCTAAAACTGGTTCAGTGATCGGGGCTCTTACCTCTGTCCTAGTGATCTGCAAAGCACTTCCCTATAGCTACAATCTTGACCTACAAGAGGTCACAATCCATTTGAAAACCGCGATAAAAAATACTATTGATTCGATTGCAATCACCACAGGCGTTCTTGCCAGCATTAAATTCAATATAGACCGCCTCAAAGCTGAAAGTTCAGTCACATTTATAACCGCGACTGAGCTGGCAGATACCATTGTTAGGAAAGCGAAGATACCATTCCGGACAGCACACGCCATTGTTGGCGAGCTAGCACGAAATGATATTGTTGACTTAAAAACGCTCGATGGGGTGTCGAAAGAGCGCATTGGAAAAACAGTTTCGAGCCTCGGCCTGACCCAAGAAGATGTTACAAGCGCGCTGGATCCTTATACAAGTGTTAAGCATAGGAATGTAAAAGGGGGCCCGTCACCCGAAGAGGTATCAAGAATGATTAACTCAAGGCGTGCAGAAGTAAAAAAAGAAAATAGCGAGGTACGCGAGCTTTTTGAATGGTTAAATAAAGTTTACACTAATGTAAAGAATTTGGCAGAGGACTAATATGGAGATCGAACAGGGCGATAAAGTTTTGGTTGAGCAAAATCGAAGACACTTTTTTGGAGTTTTAATGCCCAGCACGAGTGATTTTATCGTTATTAAGCTTGATAATGGTTATAATGTCGGATTTTCTCCAAATAACATTAAGTTAAAGCTTTTACAAAAACGAACAATAACTCAGGAGACAGCAACGCTTAGGATAAGCAGAGATGGGCTACCCAGGATTTCCGTCATATCTACAGGTGGAACTATTGCAAGTAAAATCGATTACCGCACGGGCGCAGTAACGAGTCAGTTTAATGCCGATGACATAATTGATGCAATACCTGAATTAGCAGACGTGGCAAACATTGAAGGAAAACTACTCTACAACATACTTAGCGAGAATATGGCGCCTGAGCTTTGGATGGAGCTTGCCCAATGTGCCTATAATGAGATTGCGCGCGGGATGGACGGGGTAATAATTACACACGGAACGGACACTATGGGTTATAGCGCCGCTGCGTTATCTTTTATGTTAAAAGCTCCCGTTCCAGTCGTATTTGTCGGTTCCCAACGATCTGCTGATAGGCCAAGTAGTGATAACGTGATAAACGCAGTAAGTGCCGCAGTCGTTGCCACAAGTGATATTGCAGAAGTAACAGCAGTTATGCACGAAAACATGTCGGATGATTTCTGTCTTGTTCATAGAGGCACAAGGATGAAAAAGTTACACACATCAAGAAGAGATGCCTTTACATCAGTGAATGCCACACCAATAGCGAGGGTTCAATATTCCAGTAGGACACTTCAGTTGCTCGATGAATGTGCACCTCGGGGCGGCTGTGAAATCTCAATCAAGTCAACTATGGAGCCCATGTGTGCCCTTATAAAATTCTATCCCGGAGCGAAGCCCCATATAATCGACCACTTTTTGTCACTAGGTTATAAAGGACTAGTCATCGAGGGGACGGGACTCGGACACGTTTCAAGTGACTGGATACCAAAAATTAAAACGGCAAACAAGGAAATACCTGTTGTAATGACTTCACAATGCATTTTCGGCAGGGTGAACGATAGAGTTTATGATGCGGGGCGTGACCTTTTGAAGGCAGGGGTTATTGGAGCAGATGATATGTTAAGCGAGACAGCTCTCGTGAAGCTTATGTGGGTTCTCGGTCAAACAACCGATTCCGGAGAAATACGGACACTCATGACCACTAATATTGCTCAAGAAATATCCGTGGACGATAGCAGGACGGCTAATACGTTTGAGGAACTATCATGAAAGATCACGATTATAGAAGAGTTGGATTGAAAGCAGGCCTTGAAATTCATCAACAATTGAACACTAAGACGAAGTTGTTCTGTAGTAGTCTGACTAAACTTAGAGATACTAAGGAATCAAGCTGTACGTTTAGCCGATACTTACGCCCCTCTAAGAGTGAGATGGGAGAGATTGACAGAGCTGCTCTCGAAGAAGGTATTGGAACAAGAAGATTCACCTACAAAGGATATGACAGCACGTGCTTAGTTGAATATGATGAGGAGCCGCCCATGGAAATGAACCTTCAAGCGGTTAAAATAGCCCTTCAAATTGCCCTCCTTTTTGACATGAAGCCGTTCGACGAAGTGCACGTAATGAGAAAGCTAGTGATTGATGGATCCAACACAAGTGGTTTTCAAAGGACGGCGTTACTTGCTTCAGACGGATTTATCGATCTCAATTCCGGCAGAATTCGAATAGACACCTTATCAATAGAGGAGGAGGCCGCTCAGATAGTAGGAAAAGATATCTACTCACTCGATCGGCTTGGTATTCCACTTGTAGAGATAGGGACTGCACCGGATATTAAGACGCCAAAGATGGCGAAAGAGCTTGCGTTAAAAATTGGTACCGTGCTTAGAGCGTGCGACGTGAAGCGTGGGCTCGGGACAATTCGACAAGACATCAATATTTCAATAGAAGGCGGAGCTAGAGTCGAAATCAAAGGCTTACAGGCGTTGGAACTAATAGAAGACGTCGTAAAATTTGAAGTCGTTAGACAGGAGAATTTGCTCTTAATCCGAAACGAATTGATAAAAAACGGCGCGAGCGTAGGAGAGCCAATTGAGGTCTCTCAGATTTTTTCGCGAACGCGATCCAAAGCTTTGAAAGGTAAGATGGTCTGGGCCGTAAAGCTCTCTGGATTTAAGGGTCTAATCGGCAAGGAGATACAACCAGATCGGCAGTTAGGTTCTGAGTTCGCTGACAGAGCGAAAAAGAAAGGTGTCGATGGAATTCTACATACAGATGAGCTTCCAAAATATGGAATAGCTAAAGGCGAGATAGAAAAACTCCTTACAACCTTAGAATGCGCGGCAGACGATGCTGCAGTGATGGTGGTCAGCGAGCACTCCAAGGTCTGTCTTGAGGCTTTGTATGCGGTTATTGAAAGGGCAAATGAAACTATGATCGGGGTTCCCGAAGAGACGAGGAAGCCGCTTTCAAACGGATGTTCGGAGTACATGAGACCTCTTCCGGGCGCTGCGAGGATGTACCCGGAAACCGATGTCTCCCCAGTCCGAATGTCAGACGAGCTGATACATCGAATAGAGGCAAATCTCCCAGAGTTACTTGATCTCAAGATGAGAAGGTACAAACGTGAATACGGGCTTAATGATGAGCTGGCAAAACAAATTGCGTGGTCCGAAAATCACGAGCTTTTTGAGCACATTATGAAGCTTTGGATGATAAATGCTTCTGACGATGCCCAGATGAACGAGCTGAAAGAAGCTGCGACGTTAATAGCAAGAACGTTGGAGAGCACAATACCTGGACTCCGAAGGGAGGGCGTATCCGTTAATAAACTTGAAAGTGTGCACTTTATTAAGATCTTTGAGCTTATTAAATCCAAGACAATTGCCAAGGAAGGCATCCCAGAGATACTTCGGTGTTTAGCACAATGTCCTGCCAAAGAAGTAAATGACATAGCCGCAGATCTGGGATTTGTTATGCTAAATCGCGACGAATTAAACAGCGTGATAGATTCCATAGTACAATCGAAGCGCGATTTCATTCAATCGCAAGGTCTTAGAGCCGTCGGTCCGCTGATGGGCGTCGTAATGAAAGAAATCCGGGGAAAAGCAGACGGCAAAGTTATCAATATACTCCTTCGGGAAAAAATTGCCAAAAGTCTTGAAATAGGGTGATGTTCTGGATCAATGCACTAGGTTGCTCTATAATCTTGTAGGAATTCAGAGCGTTACAGGCGATGAGCGTGACATTTGTAATTTCGTACAACACGAACTAAATGAAATTGGGATGGATGTAACCTCATTAGGACATAACGTGCTAGGAAAGTTCGGATCTGGATCTCCTTCTTTGTTGCTGTGTGGCCATTTAGACACGGTACCACCGTATATTCCGCCTGCAATACGCGCTGGTAAGTTATTTGGAAGAGGCGCAGCAGACGATAAAGGAGGGATAGCAGCAGTAATCGATGCAATTTCCAAGTGCGACAAACAACTGATTTCCGGAACCTTGACCGCTGTCTTTGTTGTTGATGAGGAAGTCAACAGCACAGGAATTGACGAGGTCATACCTCGGTTACGCGCAGATTTTGGTGTTGTATGCGAACCGACCAATTTAGAAATAGTAAATGGCCATAAGGGCAGGATACTGCTGCAAGTTGAATCGATCGGAAAAGCTGCGCATGCCAGTCAGCCAGAGAGAGGAAAAAATGCCATCGTTGAGATGGCACATGTTATCGCAAAACTCGAAAATTTCAAATTGAACGCCCATCCAATTTTGGGCAAGGAAACACTTACTGTAAGTCGAATTAAAGGGGGCATAGCAGACAATGTGATTCCTGACCGCTGTGTACTCGAGGTAGAATATAGGCACGTGCCACCTAACGATCCTTTTAAGATTATAACATCATTGCGCACCTTTTTGCCAGGGTCTGAAATAAGCTTTATAAAAGACCCAAAAAGATTTACTAACCCATTCTATCTCCGTCAGCACCCTATTATAGATGAGCTTAGTGGTGCCTTAACAGATATAGGATTAAAATCAAATGTTACAACAATGGACGCATGCACTGACGCATCCAGACTGAATGCAGCTGGCATACCATCGATCGTATTTGGGCCTGGATTGATAGAGCAGGCGCATACATCAGATGAATGGGTGGCTTTAAGACAGGTAAAAGAAGCAAGTCGGATATTTAAGAGGCTCATTGATAGAATTTTGTTAAATGAAAGTTAAACAAAGGCAGAAGCGACATTCGCCTTCGCCGGGAACCGTTGAATTTTCAATGTTTCAGTTTCCGTCGTTCTTCTGGCAAACACTGGCAAAATAAGCAATATTTTGCGCAACTAATAAAAATAACTTAAGCGGTTACAAGATGTTTATATCGTATCTGATTGTTTCAGTCCTGCTGCTTACGGTCCTCTTACTTCTAATACTTGGGTTTGAAACTGTTGGTTTCAAATTATCAGAAGCTCTGACGATTTTCGTAGTGTCATCAGTAATTTATCTTACCTCCTCTCTATCTATATTGCTGTATTTTCGGGGCTGGATCGGTTTTGGGTTACTTGATGTAACTTATAAAATTTTCAATTTTCAAGATATAATCTTCGTTCGGAGCGGAGATAATCTTGCCATTGGTTTTGATATAGCAGGATTTTTAATTCCCTTTGTAATTTCGCTTAAAATGGTTGCCGACAGAAGGAGTCCCATCATACCCAGCGTAACTGGCGTTATTGTGGTGGCTGCT
This sequence comes from Candidatus Acidiferrales bacterium, assembly GCA_035624185.1. Lineage (GTDB taxonomy): Archaea > Halobacteriota > Bog-38 > Methanoflorentales > Methanoflorentaceae > DASPRZ01. Next base: position 15,645 of record DASPRZ010000075.1, on the reverse strand, counting down.
TTTGCATACCTATCCTCGGACTTCTTGCCAAACGAAGGGGTTCTTATACGAAACATTTATGTGCTTTCTCTGGTAGCAAGCATCTTGGGAATCACTCTTTCAAACAAAAACTGGGGAAATGCAGGTCCTATTGCATACGTTTCTGGCTCACTAGGTGTTCTGATTGGCGCTGATGTGGTTCGAATAAGCAACGTAATTTTCTACAAGTCTAGTACTTTAGTAATTGCATCAATAGGTGGGGCCGGGGTTTTTGATGCCATATTCGTCGTTGGGATATTTGCAGTGATAATTGATATTGTTCTCGTACAGTATATACGGTTGATGAATTTGATTAAAAATCATACCCCATAACTTTCGAGCACGTAACTATTCATACAGCAGAAAATTTTAAGAAAGCGTTTATATATAAAATACACATCACTACTACTGGTAATAAATATGATTTCGAGGGATTGCCTTCTTAATTGACTCAAATCCAAATTTGAATCGTACTGTGACTTTTTTTGATACAACGCTTCGTGATGGAGAACAGACGCCGAGTGTTTCCTTCACCACCGAAGATAAAGTAATAATAGCTAGAGCACTTGACAAGCTTGGAGTCGATGTAATAGAAGCAGGATTTCCTATTTCGTCAACTGGAGAGCTCGATGCTGTCAAGAAAGTAGCTCACTTAGGGCTGCGCGCGACAATTTGCGGAAATGCTCGAGTTTTAACTCCCGATATTGATGCGTGCTTAAATTCTGACGTAGGTCTTATACACGTATTTGCTTCAACCTCAGATGTGCAACTGAAATATTCAATGAAAAAGACGAGAGAAGAAGTTTACGAAATGTCAATAGACGCAGTTGATTATGTCAAAGACCATGGAGTTCGTTGTCTTTTCTCTGCAATGGATGCTACGAGAACTGACCTACAGTTCCTTTTACGCATATGTAAAGGTGTTGAGTCGGCGAAGGTTGATATCATCAACATTCCTGACACTGTGGGCATCATGGCTCCGTTTAAAATGTATGCCTTGATTAGGGCTGTTAAAAATGCAATACAAGCCCCGATAGATGTCCACTGCCATAATGACTTTGGACTTGCAGTTGCAAATAGCATTTCAGCAGTTGAAGCAGGAGCTAATCAGGTTCAAGTGACTGTGAACGGTATCGGAGAGAGAGCAGGAAACGCTGATCTTGCTCAAACAGTCATGTCTTTACATTCTATTTACAACATAAAAAGCAAGATCATGACCAAATACCTGCTTGAGACTTCACGTTTAGTAGAACGGTATACAAAAATAAATCTTCAGCCTAATATGCCAATAGTTGGTGAAAATGCATTTTCCCACGAATCTGGCATACATTCGCGCGGAGTGATCGCACGTCCTGACACTTTTGAACCCGGAATTATGACCCCTGAGATGGTAGGGCATCACAGAAGGCTAATCGCCGGTAAACATGCCGGAAAACACGGTATAAAGGAAATGCTGAAAGATGCAGGATTTGAACCATCCGAAGAACAGCTTACTGAGATAACAAAGCGCATAAAAGAAATCGGAGATAAAGGGAAACGAGTGACCGATCTTGACTTATATACGATAGCAGAAGCTGTGACAAGCGACGTTTTACAGCCCTCAATAATGTTGGAAGAAGTCTCGGTGATGACTGGTAATCGCGTAACACCCACAGCAACAGTTAAGGCTATAGTTGATGGAAAGGAGATGGTTGGAGCCCGTATAGGAGTTGGCCCTGTAGATGCAGCTATAAACGCAGTCCATGAGATAATCGGAGGAGCTGAGATGCAACTAAGGACGTTTAAAATTGAATCGATTAGCGGAGGCACTGATGCTCTGGCCGAAGTTATAATTGGTGTAGAAGACGATAAGGGGAATATTGTGACTGCACGCGCAGCACGAGAAGATATAGTCTTAGCCTCCGTTGAAGCAATGGTCAGCGCTATGAACAGGCTCAAAGCTAAAAATGGCGGCCAATAAATGAGGTTTGTTGACGCGCACTGTCACATTGACATGGTACAGTTTGATTCGGATCGAAATGACGTAATAACTAGAGCAAAAAATGCACACATTACAATAGTAAATTCAGGAATAGATCTAAATTCGAATTTCGCAACAAAGCGACTACTTACGAATGAAAACGTCTGTGCAACGTACGGTTTAAGTCCAATTGAAACTAACCAAGCTGATACAGTTGAAGATTTTATACGACAAAATACAGACACAGCCATTGGCATTGGTGAAGTAGGTCTGGACTACTACCATGTTGGAGATACGGTTCAAAGAGAGCGACAAAAAGCAGCATTCAAGCGTTTTATTGATTTAAGTGACGAACTCGGGCTTGCTCTTATAGTGCACAGTCGCGATGCCGAAAGGCATGTTTTTGAAATGACAAATAGACTCGACAGTGTCATTTACCACTGTTACAGCGGAGATCTTGATACTTTACGTAAGATAATTGACTGTGGCCACTACATCTCAATCTCAACGAGAGTGAAAAAGTCGAAAATACATCAAGAGATGGTGAGAAGTGCACCCCAAGAGTCGATAATTGTAGAAACAGATAGCCCATATTTATCCCCTCGAAAAGGGAGAAATGAACCCGCTTACATCATCGAAGCAGTAACCACAATTTCAGAGATATGGGCGTTAGCAGTAAATGAAGCTGCCTCAATAATTTTAGATAATACAGTAAATGCTTTTAAACAAAAGTTAAAAGCAACATAATATTTCTTAGAGAAAGAGCTATATAGTGCACATCGATATATTTAATTAATTTAACTATAGGAGTTTTAGTATTAAATGCCATCTATATCATCCATTAAGGATCGTTCTATATCATCCATTAAGGATCGTTTTAGGATTCGGAGTATCATTCATAAGAGGGAGAGATCTCACAAAGGCGTGGGTCTTCTCGTAGACGGGCCAAATATGCTTCGTAAAGAGTTTCAAATAGACCTTGAGGAGATTAGAAACACTCTAAAGGAATTTGGGGATATAAAAGTAGGTCGAGTTTATTTAAACCAATATGCCTCAGAAAAATTAGTAGAGGCTATTGAAAATCAGGGCTTTGAGCCTGTAGTAAGTTCCAGCGACGTAGACGTGCGGCTTGCAGTGGAAGCTACAGAACTAATATTTAACCCTAACATTGACATCATTGCTATAGTTACGAGAGATGCCGACTTCAAGCCAGTTCTCTCAAAAGCAATGGAGCACGGAAAAGAAACTATTATCTTTGGAGCAGAACCCGGATTTTCGGTAGCTTTAAAGAATTTGGCCGATGTAGTCGTAATTCTGAATGGCGAAGAATATGTAAAAGAGATTAGTGAGGGCAAAGAAGCGGCAGAGCCTTATAAGAAGTTAAAAGAAGAGACTGAAAAAAATGTCGCGGAGGCTTATAGCAAGCCAACTTGATTCGTGCTTTGTAAAGGTAAACATTTAACTCGACGAGCACTAGGCCCCTTGGAACTCACCAGCTTCTCCTAATGCTTTTTTTAGCTGCTGCTGAAGTTGTTGAAATCGAGCTTGAACCCGCTCCTCCTGCCTCTCAAGACTCTTTAACCGCACGTTATACGTCTCCTGTTTTTCAGTTAATTCTGTCATAACTAATTCTTTACTTGACTTAATGAGAACTTCTCCAACACTTTTGAATATCAAAGCATTTGGATCTAGTTTGTCAAGTTCTTCAAGTGTCTGCTTCGCTTCACTTAGTGCAAGTTCAAGCTGAGTTTTCTGTACTGAAAGTGCTTGAGCCTGTTGCTGAAGCTGTTGCAGCTGAGCCAACTGATTTTGAATTTGTGGTGGTAGTTCGGTACTCATTTAAATTCTCCTTTCGAGGTTAATTGGACGGCACAACCTGAGCTGTCGATAATAACAAATTAACATCGACGTTTTTTATTTTTGTCCAATTTGATATTACAACGTGCGTTCTTTCGATAATATACTTTCCATTTCCACTGCAACCGACACCAATCTTAACCAAGTATTTGTTGCGGCTCTAAATGAAGAGATGTCTTCAGCTTCAACACTCATTGTGAGCTTCCCACTCTTTTTTGATAGTGCGATCCGTGATCGCTGTCCGTTATTGGGACAAACTGAAAGCTCTGGCACAATCGATGAATATATTAGATCCACATCATACATGTCCAGAATATATTTAGCCTGCAACATCGTTTGAATAAAAACGTGCAACCAAAAGAGGAGCTGTATTTTGAAGAATAACTTTGCTTTTTTAATAAAGTTAAACGTTTCCTGATTTAGGTGCTACGTCCTGCGAATTATTCGTAGTCATACGTGTATAAACCACTCGAGTTTTAGAAAGCGGTGTAAGACTTTAGTTTGATATGTGTCAGAGAACACCTACCCGCTTTATTACTGTAGGTCTCTCTTTAATCAATATCCTGTGACCGCAATAAGGGCACCTAATTCCACCATATTCTGATTCTATTTCTACAGGTCTTTTACAACGTGCGCACTTGTAAATCAAAGTCCTCACAATCCTTTAGTTATCTTCCAGGCAATTACTCAGCTTGCTCGCTCGCGCGCTTGATTGAACGCTCAACAGTTTTTCCAATAGAAGTAGACAGTACATATGCACCACCAGCGAATGTTACCCCGCATTTAGAGCAGTTCCAAATGCCTGTCCCTTTTCTGGATACTCCATTCCTGCCGCAATTTGGGCACCTCTGATCCTGGTGCGTGAGCGTTTCTATATCAGCTACTCTCTTTCTGATCTTGCGACCGTATCTTGGGCCAAAACGACCTGCCGATCGTGTTTTTCGTCCCTTCTTTCGACTACCTTTTTTAACCACGTAAAACATCCCCAAAAAATTGCTCTCTAATCTGTTTTGCTTTACTCGTTGCGAGGTTTACAATTCTGCAGATCTCCTCTGATGAAAGTGTTCCAGTTCCACTCTTTTGCATACCAGAAAGTGCCCCTTGTGAACCTGATATTACAGTGAGCCTTGTAGATGCTATGGTTTCCTCGTCTAATGATGGATCAAGCATTATCTCTCCGTCAATGTCGACTGCAGTAACCGCAATGGGGTGCTCCTTTATCGGCAGTGATTCGTTTTCGCCATAGCCGTATTTCTCAGACGGAGTCTTGGCATTGATCAGAGCAGCTAAGGCTCCGATTGCTGCTGCGTCCATCAGGTTTCCATCGTGGTCAAGAACATGAACATCTATAAATACTAACCATACTTTTCCATCAGGCAAGTTTAACGTTGATAAATCAATAGCCCCCGATTCTCTCACTCCACGATCTACTACGCGTGCTAGCTCAATAGCATTCTCATCAGGAGGTCCCGGCTCAAAAGAAGGAGACGCAAGAGGAACGAGTTCGACATTAGTGATAATTACTCCCATATCAGGTGCGTCGGGAAATGGGTCTCCTGGTTGAATTTTTACCCCAACCATTACCTGAGTGTTACCGATCTTGACTCGGGCAGACCCCTCGGCTTTGTCGATCAACCCCGTTTGCACGCTTATTGGTCTATATTCATCAAACGTCCTTCCGTCCACTCGCTCTCTACGCTTTGCAAGATTGTAGATATAATCCTTTCTGATCTCTGCTATAACGTCATTCATATTCTTCACCCTGGTACTTTTGGATTAAAGCCTCTCGTTGCATTTCAGCTACTAAAGCACATCCACGTTTTGCTAATTCTAAAGCTCTCTCAAACTCATCTATAGTCAAATGTCCATCCATCTGAAGCAACGTAATTTGACCAGTCCTGACATCCATAGCGACAGGCATATCAGCTTGCCCATAATTATCCTCTTCTTTTATTAGATCTAATACGACCGTGTCATCGACCTTTCCGACTGCACAAGCAGATATCAAGCCTTTCATAGGAACCCCCGCATCAATTAGTGCGACTGAAGCTGCGTTTATACCAGCTGTTCTAGTTCCCGCATCAGCCTGAAGTATCTCCACGAATATATCAACAGTCGATCTTGGATAAAATTCTTTCATTATCAAAGGATCGATGGCTTCGCGACTCACTTTCGAGATCTCAACACTCCTCCGATCGGGGCCAGGCCTTCGCCTTTCTTCTACTGAAAAAGAGGCCATATTATATCGGTACCTAATTATAGCCCTGCTGGCTTCTTGCAAATGTCTAGGATGAACTCCTCGCGGTCCATATACCGCCGCAATAACTTTGTTTCCTCCATGCTCTACATAACAAGACCCATCTGCCCTTTCTAACACCCCGACTTCGAACTTAATGGGCCGAAGCTCTTCTGGGAGCCGATTATCTATCCTCCTACCATTACTTATGAATTCCATGCTTTTCCTCCTCAAGGAATTTTGTCATTCGGTCAGTGAGTCCTGAGGTGTGCGCTTCCTGCTCAATCTTCTTTATGGCCCTCACTGCCAGATCTTCATCAGACTCTTTTCCATCAATCCATATTCGACCGTTCTTACCCACGAAAATGTTGATGTTGAGAGTACTCTTCAACAAATTTATCATTGAGCCAGCCCTTCCTATAACTCGAGGTACTTTCGAATATGAAACCTCTATGATCCGACCTGTTCTGAGTACCTTTAGCTGATCGTTTTTAAGCGCCAGCTCAATTTTCATTGAAGAGTCTACATCAACGACTTTAAATATCGCAAGATCTCCGACACGCATTATCTTTGACATTTCACTTGAATCAATTCTACGAGGATATTCAGAGATGTGCATTAACGCCTCGTACGGTGCGGAGATATCAACTTTCCAGTTAGAGAAACTAATATCGACTATCAACCCTATCACAACATCCGCAATTGAGGGGATATACTTTCCAGATAAGGGGATTACACGTATTTTGTCCTTGTCGTCAAAAATTCCGTAAATCAGAGAATAAACCTTTCCGTCCTCAACGTATGTTCCTTCGCCTGACTTAGTGGGATCATCAGAAAGTAAGTCTCCTGGGATGACAATATTTTTATCCACGATCTCCTTGTTCTTCATTTAGCTCCATCCCGCTTCACAATTCTCGTCTCGGCGTCGCCCTTAGTAAGTCGATTAACAAGCTCATAAAAGTCGTTTTGCAACCCTGCTGGAAATCTGACCACTCCGATCCAGGAGCCGTCCTTTTGCCACCCCTCTTTTATTATGCTCCCAAAATTCTGGAGTTCTCCGTAAGACTTCGCTGTGTAATCAGCTGGTATCTTGACAGCAATATCAATTTCTTCGAATCTGATGGGAATAATTGGACGGATTGCCTTCATCACTAAGGTAACCAACTCGTCAACGTTTTTGAAAGGATCTATATTCACCTTTGCCTCTTCCATTGCTTTTTCAATCCTCGCCGGGGGGTGAGGTGATCCAGTCTGCGGATTCACAGCATTTCTCGCAATGACATTTACAATTTGTTTTCTTTTATGTTCCTGTATTCTTCGACGTTGTTCAGAGGTAAGGTGGATTTCGCCCTCTTTGATAATTTTTTCTGCAATTTCAAGAGTGTTAGTGGTTCCAAAGATCTTTTTTAACCCCTCTTCTGATGCCTTATCTCCTCGTGACGCATGTTTGAAAATCTCTTCGACAACTAATGCCCCTTCAATATCAGAATCACGTTCTTCCCTTATTCGAAGCGCTATATCAGGATCCACTAATACTTCAAAATGTTCTCCACCCTTAACATATCGCGCTGTCACCGCTTCATCAAGAGTGGTCATCTTTCTACCTCGAGTCTGTTATTATCCACTTTAACCTATGCCGCCGACACAATTTTCTATTGCGAAAGCCTTTCTAGTATTCTTTTTACGTAAATTTCAACCTTTTCAGGTTCAATCTTTCTAAATTTATTATCTTTCGCATCGACTACCGCTATCTCAACGGTGCCGACCGTCAGCTTTCCTTCAGTAGCTTTGTAAAGAGCTTCGAGCCCTAGGTCTACGGTCTTTTCGATGTTTGCATTTTCATCGTATTTCTCTTCGAGAACTTCCATTACTGCATTTCTCCCAGACCCAATTCCGGTAGCTTTCACCATTAAAAGCGCTCCGCTAGGATCAGTCTCGAAAAGATGTGGACCTTCGTCATCCACTCCGCCAATAAGAAGTGCAGTTCCATACGGTCTCACACCTCCGTACTGAGTGAAAGTCTGCTTGTGATCACAAATCTTTTTCGCAAGAACTTCAACTCCAATGGGTTCATTATAAACTACCCTATTAATTTGTGCATCAACTCGTGCTCGATCGACAAGAGCACGGGCATCTGCAACTAGACCCGAAGTTACTGCACCAATATGATCATCTATTTGAAATATCTTCTCAGTCGACTGGGGCTCTAAAAGCCTACTGGCAACCCTTTTATCGACGAGAAGCACTACCCCGTCGCTCGCTTTTATACCCACTGACGTAGTGCCTCTCTTGACTGCTTCGCGAGCATACTCAACTTGAAAGAGCCTACCATCTGGTGAAAATACCGTGATAGCTCTATCGTATCCCATTTGCGGTGCCATCTGCATTATTTTAGCTCCTTATTATCGTGTATCGCAATGCCAACTAGTCCGACATCCGAACGATCTATGACTTTATTGTCACCTGGGACTATATCAATTTCGCTGTCATTCATCTTTCTAGCCTTCCCAGATATAGGCCTCTTAATATTAAAAGATGTTTCGCGTCTCGATTTCTTTTCTATTAGTAAATATTTTTCTTTAGCTGCTGCCAGCGTTCCTGACACTCCAAGGACTCGTACGCTCAGTCTAAACTTTTTCACTCTAAAAACCGTTGCGAGTACCGATCTTACATCTTCTATGCGATTATTTCTGCACCGTAAAAGTCCTTTCTGACCAGCAAAACAAATTAGCTCGATTCCAAGGTTAGTTACACCCACATCCCCAAGTAAAGAGGTTGTTGCCGAGAGGATTTCATTTTTTATTTCTGCAGCTTTTACAATCTCGTCTGAAATTACCTCAAAAGCCACGTATCTAACGTTGTCTCGTAATGTTGGAGGTAGGACCTTCATAGAAACCACTCAACTTGATTTAACAATTTTTAACCTTTTATTCACGATATCACGTGGGATAGTACTAAGCGCTGATTCTGATTCTGTCACGTCCATCCCTATAAACCTAGATAATGCCTCGACCTCGCGTGGCGCTTTGAGGTCATAGCGGGAGACTGCCCCACTGGTAACAATAATCTTCAAAGCGAACTTTTTGCATATATTAAAGTTTTTTCGCTGCAGAGACAAAAGTTTGGATCTATAATATCCACGGTGTCTCCAGAGATAGTCAATCTTAAACCCTATTGCAACGTCATTTTTTTTCGCGAGTGTTGCCAAAGTATGATTCAACCCGTTACCAGTTCCGGATTCGGGATGAAGTAATATGTCTACTCTGTTATCGCTGCAAGCTACCCTATTTATCCTTTCATCCCCACCATGAACTGCTAAGATCGTTACTTTGTCGCGGTAAATACCAATTAGATTTCTCAGCATTTGCGAGCTCTTTGCCACTAATTCAATGCCTGAAATGACACCCAGAAATTCTAAAGGCTGCCAGTAAGTCGAATGATTTGTAATCGCTATATTCGTAAAGCTATACCTGCTTGATACCAATTTAAGTTTCTCTGGAGAATCAGCACATTCCGGGCGGGAATGAACACAGAGGTCATAGTACTCAGTCATCTCTCAATAAACCTCTTGCAACTTCCAACGCTTTTTCCTTACGGGCAGGGTACGCTGCTATCTTCGCTTTAACTAAAATTGAATCCTTCTTTCCAAGTTTAAGTGAATTCTTTGCTGCTTCTTGTTTGTCGATTCGAATAAATAAAACTCCCTCATCGTCCACATAGCACTTCAAATCGTTTAAGAGCTTATGTATATGGTCTTTTGGAAGATTTTGCTTTATGAGGTCGAAAAATGTCGTTATGTCCCTGGGCCTAGTTATTTTAACCGTGAGTACATCTATAGGATTTCGAAAATGCCCGGTTGCATGTTCCTTCTGAACTTTTGCATCGTCAGATAACAATAGTTTAAGGACATTTAACACCTTGTTTTCTTCCTCCGTGGCGTGTACAAAAACACTAATCTTGACACTGTGCACCGTTTTAAATCCGTTAGACCGTGTGTGAGATTTCTTCGCTCTCTGAGACATTAAAATGATTTTTAAGCGGCAATAACTTGCTATTTCCCTATTCTGCCGTGAGCATTAAGCGATGGTCGGGTTTTTTCCGTACCTCTACCCCTCCTTCTAATGCCACGGCCCTTTTTACCAGCGCTTGTCTTACCGCGAAAAGCGCGTCCAACTGAATTTAATATCCAGTTCAAGTTCTTGTCGTTTATGATAGACGGATGCTGAGGATCAACAAGGATGACTTCATACCATTTCGCCTTTCCGTCTTGACCTACCCAGTATGAATTCAATACCACTAAATTTGGAAACTTTTTTGCCGCTCGTTCTTCGGCAATTCTTTGTATGCTTTTGCCGGCAGTAATCAAGTTAGTTCCCATATGCTTAGTTCTTCTCCCACCGCGTGGTCTCGAGTTCCTTCTGCCCCCACGGCGCACTCTCACTCGCGCAACAATTACTCCTTGTTTCGCTTTATATCCAAGATTTCTCGCTCTGTCAAGACGGGTAGGTCTTTTGATCCGCATGACGGCGAGTTCCCGTCTCCAATCTTGGAGTCTATACCACATTAATTCATCAACATAACTTTTTTTAGGCGTTTTCCACGCATCCCGGATATATGAATACATTGACTTCATTTTTAATCCTCATTCTAATCGGTTCAGCTTGAAAGCTACATTCCTTGCGATTGACGTCTAATTTTAATTTTTTAATTTAAACAACAGTTCTTAACACACTTTTAACCGTTATTTACTTTTTGTTACTATTAACGCCTACTCATTTATGCTTTGCAGTTGAGGCTATCTTAATTACATCACCATCTGAGAGCACATGATGTTCTCCTAGTCTCTTTTTGTTTCGTGCATCGATTGCATAGAGGAATCCCATTCCAATATCTGTATGCACCTTGTAAGCAAGATCCTTTACAGTCTGCCCTCTCTTCATCAAAAACGCGTCAGGCAAAACATTTCCATTGCTGTCGGTGAGTTTATTCTCATCTTCAACAGGATACACAACTATGTAGTCCAAAACATTGAAAACAGCGCTATTTATACAGGTCTGCACTCCAGTTCCTTCTTCAGCAATAAGCGTTAAAATTTTTTCAAGACCTTTCTTCTGCTGATCGCTTACCGCACCGATTACTTTAAAATGTTTATCACCAGGAATATAATCAATTAGTCTATTCTTGTGTGCAAGCCGCAGTGCAAGTTCAGCCTCAGCGCTCGTCGTTATAACACGATTTTTAAGTAAAACAAGCCTCTCCAAGTTTTGAACCGGAGCGATGTCTTTTTTATTTGCCGCCACCACCATTGGTTTCGAAATTTTTCTTATTTCGTAAGAGAGGTTACGGATCTCAGCTTCAGTCCATTTAGACGGCGGTTTATCTAAAAGTCCGAGTTTAATTATGGAATTTTTTATCTGATGTTCATTGACGTTCGTTCCTGCCAACTGAATTGCTAACAAATGTTCAATTTTTTCTTCTAACTGCGTCGTTCTCGCTAATCGAGCCCAATTCCTTTGTATTATCCCATAAAGCCACATCGTCAGTTCTTTATCGAGAAGCTCCACGTCGTCAAGAGGGTCGTGCATCCCTACGCCGATGGGTTTGCCTTCTATATCTGTTCCACCAGATATGTCAATTACATTGATTATTACTTCAGATTGGCGAAGATCGTCAAGAAATGCATTACCAAGCCCCCTGCCTTTATAGGCCTCCGGCACTAACCCTGCTACATCAACTAACTCAACAGGTACAAAACGTGCTCCTTTTATACAGTTCTCACACTTAACAGCTAATTCGTCGCAAGGACATATCACCCGTACATGAGTTATGCCAATATTCGCTTTTATTGTAGTAAATGGATAATTTGCGATTTCCGCATCAGCTAGAGTTGCCGCTTTAAAAAAAGTCGATTTACCTGTATTCGGTTTTCCAGCGAGAGCGATTGAAACTGTCATAATATCTTTGCGTCAGTTGCTGCAATTAATCGCCTTGCCCACAGAAGCTTTTTCTTTTTTATTGCTCCAACGGTAGCATCCTCAAAATCAAACCCAATAATGCTGATTTTTTTTGCGCCTAGATATTTAGCCAAGTACACGGCCCTATCACCGTCAGTAAAGCCGCCAAAGTTAAACACATTAGGTAGTGGGCGTGATTGCGTCGTCCCGATTATTTTTGTTAACTGAGGGACATATTTTTTTAACTTTGCAATATTATCGCCGTGCGCGTGTACTATAATTATAGCACACCTTTTATTCGCCTCGATTATATCATCTATGACCCCATCTAGATCTGAAACAATTATATGCGGAGTTATCCCGTGGGACAACAGAACAGTGGTTGCCCCATCTGCTGCCACGATCACCTTTTCCCGCTTGGTGTGTAATTTTACGACATCCTCTGAAAGTCGCGGTGCTTTGCCACAGACGATAACTTCCTTGTCTTTTATTGTGCTCTGTAACTTTTCAAGCGGCAGTACAGAATCTCCTTTTTCTTCCAATAAGTCAGAGAGAAATTGAGCAGAATGCTCGTCTTCGTCTCGGCTAAATCCAAAATCATTGAGTATCGCCGCATAAACAGGCTCCCATTCATTAAAGTTCATGACACTATCTCATCACAAATAGATATTGTAACTGGATGACCTTCAATCACCCATTCCTTTACATATTTACAACATTCGACCTCTCCGTTCACCATTTCACTTGTAAGCGTTTCATCTTTTATATAGTTGTAAAAGTCTCGTATTGTATTTGCAATCTCTTCTGAAGTTATAAAACCTATTTTAATTTGAGTAGTGTAGGAAAGATTCATTTCTTTGCGCATCACTTGAATCCTTCTTACTAATTCCCTCGCGATTAGTTCTTTTTTTAACTCACTAGTGATTTCAATATCTAAAAAGATTGTAATTGAATTTGAAGCACCTTTCACAAATCCATCTTTCGTCTTTTCAGAAATGACCACATCTTCGCTTACAAGCATAACTTTTTCTCCGTCAACTTCTATAGGTAATCCAAAGGCTATCATGCGAGCTACGACATTCGGATCAAGTTTTCGCAGAGACTGTTGAATACGCGGAACGAGTTGTTTATGCTTTGGTCCTACAGAAGTGAAGTTCAACGTCACAGAATATTCAATGAATTCCGACTTATCCGACCTAAAAGCAATTTGCTTTATATTCAACTCATTTCTTATAATAGCCTTTAACTCATCACTTTGAATTTCAGGTCCTAGGCATATGAGTCTTTTAAGAGGTTGCCTAATTTTCATGTTGGATGCAGCCCGAGCAGCCCTTCCAGCTTCTACTATTCCTTTGACATAGTCCATCCGGACTTCCAATTCTGCGTCAGCAACGCCCGTTACAACTGGATATGGCACGAGATGGACACTTGCCGCTGCGCTACTATCTTTTGGTAAACGTTGATAGATATGTTCAGCGATAAACGGAGTGAAAGGAGCAATAAGTGCCGCAAAAGTTAGCAGAGTCTCATACAGTGTATCGTATGCTGACTTTTTATCTAAATCTTGTTCTGTTTTCCAGAAGCGTCTTCTCGATGTGCGCACATACCAGTTGCTGACATCCTCTATAAATTGTTCAATTTCAAGTGTTGCCGGGTTATAATCGTAAACATCCATCAATTCGGTCACACGTGAAATAAGCCGGTGTAACTTCGAGAGCAACCACCTGTCGACTTCATTCCTTTGATCCTGGTTTAACCGTTGAAGTAATGGATCATAGTGATCTATCCTAACATATGTGCAATAAAATGTAAGAACGTTCCACAAAGTCATAATAAACTTTCTCTGCGACTCTATAACGGCCCCTTCATAAAATTTCTTAGGGTTTCCGGGAGGGCCTGAACTAAACAAATACCACCTTAAACTATCAGCTCCTTCATTGTTCAGAATGAGCCAAGGATCAACGCTATTTCCTTTACTTTTTGACATCTTTCGTCCTTGTTCATCCACAATATGACCTAAGCTGATTACATTCTCGTATGCATTAGTGCCAAAAACTGCAGTTCCAATGGCATGGAGACTATAAAACCACCCTCGTGTTTGATCAATGCCTTCGCATATAAAATCGACTGGAATTTTAAACTCACTCCTCGCTTCAAAAGGATGATGAAGAGAGGCAAAAGGAGCGCAACCAGAATCATACCAACAATCAATTACTTCACTAACACGTTGCATCGATTGTCCACAATGATTACATGTAAGAGTTACTTCATCGATGTGGGGTTTGTGCACACCTTTAATGGGGGCGCGACCATTCGACTTCTGTTCCAACTCATCGATGCTACCAACTACAGTTACGTGTCCGTCAGAACACTTCCATATTGGGAGAGGGGTACCCCAGTATCTTTCACGGCTAAGCGCCCAATCCCTGACATTCTCAATGAAATTTCCGAACCTCCCGTGCTTAATTGTTTTGGGGTACCAGTTGACCTTCTCATTGTTAGCCATTAGTTCATCGCGAAGACCACTCATTTTTACAAACCACGCCTTTCTAGCATAATACATGAGCGGTGTTTCGCACCTCCAACAGAATGGATAACTATGTTCAAACATTTCAACCTTAAACAGAAGACCTTCATTCTTTAGAAAAGTAATAATTACAGGATTTGACTCTGTAAAGAACATGCCCCCAACTAATTCGACCTCTCCGCTAAATCGACCATCTGGATTGACAAGTTGTACCATAGGGAGTCCATAAGCTTTGGCAACGTTAAAGTCGTCTTCACCAAAGGCTGGAGCAACGTGCACTATTCCTGTACCTTCAATAGTAGTGACAAAAGAAGCAGCGACGATAGTACTTTGAGCTAGGCTAAAGAGTGAACGATATTTCTTACCTTTGAGCACGCTACCTGCATATTCGTCTACTATTTTATACTCAGAGGTACTTCGAATAACCGTATCAAGCATATCCTTTGCAAGTATCAATCGCTCACCATTAAGTTCAACGGTCGCATATATCACACTGGGATTAACTGCTAAAGCTACATTAGACAATAGAGTCCAAGGCGTTGTAGTCCACACCAAAAAATGCGTTTTCTCTTCATCAATCAAAGGAAATTTTACGTAAACAGATTCTTCTTGTATCGTGTGGTATCCCTGAGCTACTTCGTGTGAGCTTAAAGCAGTACCACATCTTGGACAGTAGGGCACGACATAGTAGCTTTCGTACAACAACCCTTTTTCCCAGAGTTGCTTTAAAGACCACCATACTGATTCCACATATTTTGGATCCATCGTAGTATATGGGCTATCCAGATCAATAAAAAAACCAATACGCCTCGTCAAATCGGACCATTCGTTTATGTGGCTGAACACCGATAATCTACATGTTTCATTAAAACTTTCGACTCCATAATCTTCGATCTTTTGTTTGCTTTCGAGGTCGAGCTTTTTTTCTACTGAAATTTCGACAGGAAGTCCATGACAGTCCCATCCACCCATTCGAGGCACAAAGTATCCACTCATGCTCTTGTACCGACAAAAGAGATCTTTTACGATTCGCGCATAAACATGATGAACCCCCGGTGAACCATTTGCAGTTGGCGGCCCTTCAACGAATCTA
>DASPRZ010000120.1:0-2959 GCA_035624185.1 Candidatus Acidiferrales bacterium | reverse complement strand
GGAAGAAACCAGATGAAGATTAAATTAAAGAACGTCGAGGAAACACTGCTACTTCCTTTATGGAGTCGTGCACAAATAAGCAGGGAACACAGTTCATGGTTTAACGACACGAAGGCGATTGAACTTGTTGAAAAAATTGATTATGATTTTTCAAAACTTAGAGAGAATCTTTTTCAAAGCCTTTTCATGACAGCACGTGCCAAGCAATTTGACGATAAAATTAAGTCGTTTATTGCAGCACACCCTCATGCATCTGTTATCAATCTCGGTGCGGGGCTTGATACGATGTTTTACCGCGTGGATAACGGGTTGATCCACTGGTACGACCTCGACCTCCCGAATGTTATAGCTACTCGAGAACAACTTCTGCCCAGGACTGATAGATTGAAGTATATTCCAAAATCCATTTTAGAACTGAGCTGGTGTAACGATGTCAACGGTATTGAAAATGGCGTGTTTATAGTGTCTTGTGGCGTGTTGGCGTATTTTAAGGACTCTCAAATGAAACAACTCTTTTTGACGATTGCAGACAAGTTTCCCGACGGTGAGGTAGTATTTGATGCTTCATCAAGGTTAGGTAATATCTTTTCTAATTGGGGTTTACGTAGATCTGGGATGAAAAAAGCTACTGTAAAATGGGCATTAAAGGATGCACACAAGTTGACAAAATGGGATAAACGCATTCAAGTGATAGATCAATTCCCCTATTTCAATACTATTCCGAGAGATTTTGGATGGGATGAAAAAATTGTTAGGCAGATGGAATTTATTGAGAGAAGCGGACTGTTCAGTATGTCAAATATTTTTCACGTTAAAGTCTAATTCTAATTTTTGGATATTTTTGCGACGTGATTTACCCTTTTTAGAGTTTAATTACCTTTGGGGTCGATTATTGCATCAAAATTTTGCTGAACAGTACTGTGATTTTGTCTAGTCGGAGCGGTAGAATCGCGTACACGTTTTAACACACGGCGTATCAGGCGTTGAGTGGGCGCATTATCGACATCTGCTGCCAGAATTTGTGTATGATGTCTATATGAAGTATTGGAACGATGTCTGATTTGTTCTGCGACATATTACTTAAAAAATAGACTTTGATTATAATCAGGAAGCTAGTAACCAAAAGCCCTTACATATCCGTGTAGTTAGCATTTTTCGGCAGATTCCTAGTGGAAGAACTTTATAATTGCCTGATATGCTGGGTGGCTAGAGTCTCTAATTTGCGAAATGTTCGCATGATTGTAGTTGGGCAAAACAAAAAACGGTGGATTATTGTAGCTACCCTGAGTGGGGATTTCATTGCCAGGAACTTGGCCCATACTTGACGATTTAAAATCAACTACGCGTAATGATGGTGCCGAGGGCACTGTCGGTGGCAGAGGCATTTCGTTTCCAGCGGCAAGTGACACTAACTGCGGGTCGTTACAGTTAAATCCCTTATTAAGGTTTGTTATAAAAGGCATGCCCTCTCCTACTTCTGTGCAGCAACGTGTGTCCTGTGGTAGAGTTACGCCCGCTGATTCGAATATTTTGAGCACAAAGTTATCCAGTTCGAATCCGCAATGTCCTGTATCCAACGTGATAATTTTATTGATAGTTCCAGGCATTTGTTTGGCAGCGTATCTGGCTATCAACCCCCCAAAGGAATGGGCGACAATGTTGATGGTACCATTTTGATTTTTGCTCTGAACTACTCCTATAGCATCGACTAGGCATTTGATATACTTGTTTAGGTCGCCGTAATTAACATACCCTAGCACAATACCAGCAGGACTTACTGGAATGTCCGCGTATTCAAAAGTGAACACGTTATCTTTGTGCTCATCGTATAACAACTGGTCCAAATCATAAAAACAATATTTGTAGTTATTTATGTCGTTTTGGTCGTGAAATTCGTCGGGTAAAGGAAATACTGCTCCATGCACCAAGATGATATTGGGATTGCCAGCGGTGATAGGAGGGCCACACCATAGTCGATATTGTTTGCCTTGGTTTCCGACCTCATCGAATACAACGTATCCATCAATTTTTCTCGTCATAGTCTACAAATCAGATAATGAGTTTATAAACGTGTGTGACAACAAGTTCGTGCAACAATGCTTTCCATTTGGTTTTGTCGTATCGTCAGGTTTACAGCGGCCCTTCTTTTAACAGCTCTTCTATCCTTTGAGCGGGAATTGCTTTTTCCCACAACAGTTCAAAAGTTGCCGAAAGATTTTTAGCATAGACAGGGTCATCTGTCCACAGCGCTACGACGGGTTCATCTAGTGAAATGCTTTTCACATTAGGATTTATTCCAGTTACGCTTTCCCTGCTATACATTACCATAAAAAATGGCACCGGTGTTCGTGGTAGTGGCGTAACTCTCATCCTTTTCAGAGTCAAGAAATGCATAGAGCTCCGCATATTCGCGTACGACATCTAAGTACGCACGCGAGATGTTAATGATGCCCCGCATGCACACTCCTCGATGTGAAAGCCGCCTGATACTGTCGTGGTCCCCATATATCGAGCTAAAGGCGAGTCCCACTGGCAGGAGAGCAAACATAATGTCGTCAACCGCAGAGTAAGTTAGCCGTTTGAGCATTATAATGCTTTCTTTAGCGTTTTTAATTATTTTAAATGTGGCGAATTCATCAGAAGGTCCAAATTGTCGTTGCTTTGACATCTGCTGAAGCGCATGTTTTTTCTGTTCCATCTCTCGGAGTTCAGCCATGTGTTTTTTAAGTGCAGCATCAAGCGCGATATCGAGCTCCACAGCCGCATAGACTGTCCGAATCTCGAGTGAGGGGTTCACCATGCCCTTGTCAATAAGGACGTTCAGCGTGCGGTCGACGTCTTCACGGTACGTCTTGAGCGATTTAGCAAGTAGGGTAGGGGGCTTTGGCCCTCACCTATTGAACGTTTGGAGATTCTTTCTAACAACTCTTTTATCGGTAAGCATGTTCTCAGACTCGGA
>DASPRZ010000111.1:0-25365 GCA_035624185.1 Candidatus Acidiferrales bacterium | reverse complement strand
GTATTTATTATTCCAAGCAAGTCGAGCTCCATTATGAGATCTGTTATTCGCCTTTTTGTGAGGATGTCTATGTCTATCTGCTTACAGATGTCCTCATAAACCCTGTTTACTTCTCCAGTCGTCGCACTCTTCTGCCCATTTTGGTGAAGTTGTATTATACTATAAAGCACAAGCTTTGACTGGGTGGGAAGCGTTCTTACAACCTCGACGACACGATTGAGCTCTATCCTCATCTGAGCTGTTCTTACATGTTCTTCCCTGACCCTATCTGCATTTAATCTCTCTGCGATCTCTCCTGAAACCCTCAACAAATCGAGTGCACGCCTAGCATCTCCGTGCTCCTGAGCGGCCAAGGCGGCACAGAGTGGAATAACCTCATCGCCCAATGATTTTTCCTTAAATGCCAGACGTGCACGTTCTTCTAGGATGTCACGCAGCTGATTAGCGTCATATGGTGGAAATATGATCTCCTCTTCGGCAAGTGAGCTTCTTACCCGTGGATCGAGGTACTCTGTGAACTTCAAATCGTTGGATATCCCTATTATGCTTACTCTAGTATCTTTAAGCTCAAGATTTATCCTCGATAGATTGTAAAGCACATCGTCCCCACTTTTCCGAACAAGTCTGTCAACTTCATCAAGTATAATGATGACACAACCACCTTGTAAACCTAAGGCCTCGATAAACTCAGCGTAAACCTGATCTGTAGGCCAACCAGTCATAGGCACGTCTTTACTAAACTGACGTGCAAGATATGCAAGAACCCTATACTGGGTGTCAATAACCTCGCAATTTATGTATATTATCTTACATGGTACCTTTCTTGCGACGCCAGCGCCCTCTAACTCCCTCCCGACATAATTAGTGCAAGCGGTTTTGCCCGTGCCCGTCTTGCCATAAATGAAAATATTAGAAGGAGTCTCCCCCCTAAGAGCTGTAACCAAAATTACAGCTACAGCATTAAGTTGATCGCGCCTATGCGGCAAGTAGTCGGGCGTATATGATGGCCTTAACACCTCCTTGTCCTTGAATATAGGTTTGCTTTCTAATAAGTTGTCAAAAAGTCCTTTCAATTTTTGACCTCCAACAATGCCTTCATTAGTCATAAATTTCAGGCTTTGAAACTGAGATTACTGTGTTTCAATGAAAATATGTTACTGAACTTTTTATGCCTATAACATGACTAACCTTATAGTGGAAATGTAAGTAAATAAACCTTATGGTTTTGGAAAGTATATTTCCATTGGAGTTTTAACATAATTTCCACTGGAATTTAGTATAATTTCCAATGGAGGATACTCCATTATATGATATCGATTTTTTATAAGACTATCTTCGCAAGATGTAAAAATTTAAAAAACTGAATTCAGCTTTTTTAAAGCAATTTAAGAGATTTCCAAGTTTATTGTAAAGTAAACACCTAACTCATTAATTCTTAATACACATTTCCATTTCTTAGTCTAACAATACCATAATTGCAACTGGAATGTCCTTCATACAGCCCCTATCATTTCCACTGCAAAGTTGAAAAATAGATAATTGTACATTTTATAATATAGTTGGAAAATAGAGTAGTGTTGTTTTATGGAGTTAATGTTATATAAATTTTTTTATAAATATAGCGTAATAATAACAATTTTAGATTTAATTCATTTGAAATAGGCGGGTGGGGGTATACAGATCTCATACCATGACTATTTCCATTCATAAAATGCTTTAATGAGCCCAAAACAACCTGTTAACATCATATCTCCAAATGGAACGGCAAAATATGGGTTATGGATCGATTCTTTCATCATGTTCCTTTTTGGTCCCGTGACTGATACAAAAAATCCTTTTTCTTTATAAGCACGGCATAAATCTTCAAATCCTCGTTTGTCTATATAACAACCATGTCCTCCGTCATTGAAGATCTGTTCATTGGTTAGCTCGCCGGATCCGAACAGGGAAATATAATAATCGAGCTTGTCAGGGTACATAGCAGATGTGTGATGTTCGAACATGCCAACTATCCGCTCCTCATGAAGCATGGCTGACAAGGTATGCCCATTTCCTACGTTCACCAAGATTATAGGCATATACAATCTTTTTTTAACTATTTCATCACATAGGGCGCCAAAAATAGCAGCAGGTCCAGTATCCATTAAAAGGATATCATTTGCACCTTCGTGCTTTAAGGTTCTATATACCGCGTTCAACCTCGTCAAATAATTAGGAATATCACCATTTAAATAGCTAAAGAACCTTAAGTCACCGCCTCGTTCAATAATTTCTTTAAAGTGCTGAAAGCGAAATATTCTGTTGCTCTCATAACTCTCACCGTGATCTTGGCATGCTACTGCAAACGCATCAGGAACGTCAACCCCAAACTGCTTAAGCGATGATCTGAGTGCTGGGACATCGACATCGTTCATTTCAACTTCTATGGAGTTCTCTACGGTTGTCTTTTCTGGCACTATTTGCACGCCCCATGACGCTACCTTGTCGAGATCGTCGTTAAGGGTCTTTGCAGCAAGTGGCGTTGCGTAAACCGGAAGTTTTGCAGTGAGGTGGTCTTTTATAGCTGAGCTGGTCGGCCATCCTCCCATAGTTTCACCAGTCAAGAAAATGCTCCGGCCTTGGTAGGTTCCGTGTCTTATTTTATTTGCTACTATTACCGTCGGCGACGGGAGTACCATCTTTACGTTGTTTTCCATGTTAATATCTGAGTCGTAAAGAAGTATATCTTGAGTTCCTGTTCCTACATCTATGGTCATTATCTGCATAATAGAAGGGTTATTTTATGTAATTATTATATTTACCACAATTACTTTAATTACTGTTTAAATTGTGATCTGCGTGGTGTTGAAAAACGCTATATAAATGGAAATGTAATCAACTGCTATGGAATCGGGAGAACTGAGGCACTCACATAGGGCAGATGAAACGACAAGTTATGATTGTGCTGTGATCTCAATTAGTACATCGAAATTTGAAAAATTTGGTAGCGTCAAAAAGCCTGAGGAAGCACAGGATGACTCTGGGCGAATAATTATCGAGCTGCTTCAAGATGCTGGCCATACGCTGAGATTTTATTATTTAATCTCCGATGAGATACCTCAAATTAGGCGCAAGGTGCATCGCCTTATAAATCGTGTCGATGTCATTATATCAACGGGGGGTACAGGGCTTGCTCCAAGGGACGTAACTATTGAAGCAGTTCAGAGTTTAATTCAGAAGGAAATGCCAGGGTTTGGGGAACTATTTAGGGGAATGAGCTACGAACAGGTGGGATCTGCAGCCATACTTACAAGAGCAATAGGCGGCATTATAGAAAGGACTGTTGTGTTTTGTCTTCCTGGCTCTCCCAGAGCCGTTAAACTTGCAATGGAAAGCCTCATACTACCTGAGCTTCATCACATCCTAAAACACGTCGTAGAGAATTAAATTTTTGTAAGATTCATTCGAGGGTTGCGTGCCTCCCTCGCATTTCCTCTTCACTCTTTTCCGTGATTGCCATTATCTCTGCTATAACCCCGTCAAGGAAGACCATGGTGGCAATTTCAAACATTGTGCCAAGAGGAGTGAATGAAATGTGTGAGCCAACTACCTGTCTTTCCATAAAGTCCATATCGCTTGTCTTGGTCCTACCTTTAATCACCACAATGGTGTCTGAAATCTGCCCGAGAGTGGACTCCCTATTTGAGGTAACGATCGCGATTTTCGTCCCTTCTGCCTTGGCCAGCACACACATCTCTTTAATTGACTTGGTCTCACCGGAACCAGAAATAGCGATAACGAGGTCTTCTGATTTGACAGCAGGGGTCACGGTCTCTCCAACAACATAAACATTGAATCCCAAATGCATCAGTCGCATAGCAAACCCTTTAGCAACGAGCCCTGATCGCCCCGCGCCCAATATGAATACGCGCTTGCAGTTTTTCTGTGCGTTTAGAATATCGTTAATAAATGCTTTTATTTCAGCATAGTCGAGCTCATCCGCCACAGTTTTCACGTTTGAAGCTATAATTTTCATCGCTGATTTGGTATGCTCTTCAAGCTTTACAAATGCGGCATTGTTTTTCATTCAAGTGGACCTTTGTAACGAAACTGCAGCACTAATTGCATTAACTTATAAGCTCTCTATTTTAGATATAAATTGTGTATTTTTAGGTATATATTAGAGTTTTTTATTATTTTTCGTTAAGCCGGCCGACTAACATAGAATATGATAGTAAGAGCTGTTAAGAATTTAATTACAATGGTCTTCTGACCTCTTCAAGTGCAAGACGAGCTAAAAGGTACGCGATTGTTGACTCTGCTCCTTGATTTTGATTTACACCTTTTTCGAGTGACAGACCATCGAAACAACCCCCTGTAGTTGGGTCATATACGAAGGACTTCAACAAATTGTTTCCTAGGAACCACTCAAAGCTCGTACGAGCATTTTGATGATATTTAGGTTTACCGGTAATGCGGTATGCATCTGCGAAGGCTTCGACAAGTGCACCAACATCAATTGCCTGCTGATCCCAGAGTGCCCTATGTCTGCCTCTTATGTACCAGCTGTCATTCCCTACAATACATACCACTCCTTTAGCAGTTTCAACTTCATCCCACAGGAATTGGAGAGAGCTTTCTGCGCACTCGAGGTATTCTGGCTTTTTTAGAGCATCATAGGCAAGGAACATGGCTTGAGGTAACCGGGCGTTCGCATAGGACATGAAATCTTCAAACCATTCCCAATCCGGACCTTTCGAATTTCGATATCGATTCAACATCTTATTTGCAAGCTTTTCGATCTCATCACGTGCATAACTCAAGGCGTCGATGCAACAGTAAAGACCGAGCATGCTGTAGGCTATGGGTCTTGTGGCTAAGAATTTATCTACATGCTTCAGCCCTTTGTTAAATATTATTCGTGCGACCTCCCTTATGCCGAAAGGGATACTGGAAGAACTTATTATATAGCCGCACGCCCATAACGTCCTCCCGAGGACATCGTCAGCGCTTATAGTATCGAGAAAATTTCGCTGATAGTCCATGAAGTTGTGCATCGTACCATCCTCATTTTGTGAATGAAATGTGTAGGCAATGTACGTTCTCATGAGCTCGACGCTCAGTGCGTCTCCGAATACATTATAGTGTTTTGCAGCCACTATAAGGGCTCTTGCGTTGTCATCAGTACAGTAACCCTCAAACCTATTAGGCACTGCGTACTTAGCGTGCTGTAGTATTCCCGTATCGTCAGTAAGCGTTTGAATATGTTTTAAAATTATAGGCGGAAGCAACTTATCACCGCAATCTGTTGGTTATTTTACGCGCAAAAAATGATCAATTTGTTAGATTCTGCTTTATTTTATTGAATCTGCTTTTATAAATATTATTTGGGAGTCTATGTCTGAAAGTTGAGGACAGCACACATTCGCGCATTGTCGGACCGTACAAAAGACTGTCGTTGGATAAATTCAATTTTCTGTTATGGTGCACAAGAGAACAGTCTGAAATTGAAATAGAAATTAGCTGATAATAACTGATAATTTGTGGATAAAATTCACATTGAAATAGAAATTAGCTGATAATAACTGATAATTTGTGGATAAAATTCACATTGAAATAGAAATTAGCTGATAATAACACATAGTCCCCGTGACTAAGTATCATAGTAAAATTATTGCATGAATAAAGCTAAGTTGTTACATCATGCCAATGTATCTATCAGAATCTCTTTTTCGCTCTCGCGTCATTTGCGAGCTCTAACTGACAATTCTCGTGCTTGCTGCCCGCTTGCCGGGCATAAAGGCATGCATGAGCTAGCATTTTTTGGGGGTGGCAGCAAATAAATCTAACACTCAGATGATGGCTATCGATTAAGCCTATCAGTCAATTTTTTATATTCGCCTCGTAAAAACTCATTCTGGATCTTTAGCTCATTTATAATAGTTTCTTTGTCCGATATCATTTGATCCTTGGCACTCATTACCTCTTTAAGTGAGAAAAATCCGTTTATTAGTGCCCCTTTGCCGCCGTTGTTTGCTTTTAATTGTTCATATTCTCCTTGAGATCGTTTATCGCTATCTCCCGCCGCTATCATCTCACTTTTATTGACTGCCGCTCCTGTGATCTCGCTTTGCAATTGTTGCTTTTTATCGTAGTCTTCACCGGAGGTTAAATACGTATTTATACACTTTACGATAAAGCGGGATCTGCTCAGGCTCTCCCTCGTGCTGGCATCGTCTATTTTATCTAGCAGGTCATCGCCAAGATTAAAGCTAATCTGCATGATGTATCAAGTTATGTGTTAGCTATGTCCTTCTTAAATGTTATTATTTGGATTAGAAGTATGTTTATAATAATCGACAATTTATGAATGTATACTGATAATAACACATAAAAAACCTATGTCTGATACTACCTTATCAGGTTTGTTCTGTCCTTACCATTGTCGTACTGTATCTGTGATTAGCTCTATTTCAAATATAGTAAAGTACAAAAGTCACGTAGTTTTTTAATCATTCCGTGAGAGGAACAGCGGGGGAAAGTTACAAAACTAAGTTTGAGCAGAAACTGACTTCTATCTTTAAGTTATTGAATCAGAATCAATGCAATAAAAGGCTTTTTTTACAAATTGATGACGATAAAGGCGACAATCTCCAAAAAGGTGGTTTCGGCTGGTTCGCACCGGCGATCCTCTCTGCGCAAAGGCTCATTTTTTGCTTATATCGGGGCCGATGATATGAGTGTTGCCGTTATCTAAATGGTTCTCTGTCACAACAGAATTTTACATAGCCGGCATACAATCATAGCACTTTTTATCGTGAACGCTAATTACGCCGCTACATTTTGTGCAGCAATGCTTTTCTTCTTGGTGTCTAAGGAACTCTTCAATGCCTTTATCCTTAATCTCCATAAGATTTTGAGTGAAAAGCGTATCCCACCGTTTTTTTCTATATCGTTCATCCAGCTTTTTTAATCTATTGCACGGAAACTCTTTGCACTCGAAACAGCAATCGATTTTACGCTCTCTTAGTTGTGCGCAACGTCCTTTTAGAAAAGCACACTGCTTATTGCGCCTCATGGCAGCCGCTACAATGAATGACGTTCCCTCTCAGTCTAGGAATATTTTTTGAATATGCCAAATACCCCCTGCAGACTCTGCAATTTATCCCACAAGGGGCAATTAATTTTTATCCATTTGCTGACGTAGTGAATTAGAGTCTCTCTACAATGCCTTTTCAAGATCTGAGCTTGTGGTATCACCCAATTTCTCAGTACCCTAATGACTCACAAATAAGAACCAAGGTCACCCTCCCATCAATATCCTCGTTTGCAAGGATTACGCATTTTCCTATCTGACTCGGAGTTCCGTATACCTTCTTCGCTCGGGCATCTTCTAATGGATAGGCATATTGCCAGACCCGCTGCAAGGCATCTTCAAGTGTGGAGGTGATCTTATTAATTCCAGATACTAGAATCAAGTGGCCTGCAGCAAATGGCCAGGCACCGACACGGCTCCCCGATTTATCGCACGCGATAATTTCGCCTGATTGTGCTATCGCATTCGCCCCTGAGATAAAATAATCAGCCGTTACCGATTTTCGTCTCAGTTCATATCTCTTCTCATCATCATTTTCGCTAAGGATGGTGTCATGGAGATCGTTCCATTTTGACTGTCCTTTTTTAATAAAATCTTCATATCCAATCTCAATTAGGGTAGTAGATGAACCACTCATCACTGTGGCACCGAGTGGAATGATGGTTTTTAGTATTTCCAGTGCATGTTGGCCACTTTCTGCTTGAATTACTTTTACTCCACGCTTTTCTATAGCTTTAATAGTCTTAGCTACCTCTTCATCAAATGGCATTCGGCTCCATTTTTTAGGATCGACATGAGCTTGAGAAATGAGGTTTATTGCGCTATATTGAGTGACTCTTCCCATTTACTCACCGTAAAGCATGTTTGCATTGATCTATATATAGGTTGGAAAGTAGCCTATGCTTAGCTAAGCGTCCCATCAGCGTCAATCCACATTTCTTTTGAACGTTCTTCACTCCCTCCATTACTATCACCGAAGATATGGCGGCGCTGGCAATGATAGAGACAAGTCATAACCTTAGTAAACGGGTGACAGTATCAGTTATGACACATGCGGTTCCTTTAGCACATAAAATGCATGAATTCAAATAAACTTAGTTAGTTCGCCCGAGCCTAGTAATCCTGTTAACGGTAGGATGCCTCTCATCACGTGCATTGTTCCCCCGCCCATATATTTATTATTGGAAGTGCAATATTTTTCACATTAAATCGTGTAGAGAGGGTATCACAATGAAGAGACAAATTGTAATTGGACTAATGTTGGCTCTAATGATATTTTCTGTACTCATAGCGGGCTGCACATCCAATGTGTCCAACACGACAAGTCCAAGTCCCTCCAACGCAACTAAATCGACTCGGCCAATAGGCACTTCCGCGTCAACTTCGTCCGTCGTCACCGTTACGGTTCCAGCCACTCCAACACCGACACCGTCGCAGCAACAAATAGCTACAAAAATAGAAGGAGACAGATATGTGAGCATAGCTATGAGTTCCGGCATTATTCGCGGCCAACCGTGTACGTTCGGATTTAATGTCTTCACTCTCCCGGAGGTACCCGGGAAGATCCTATGTGGAGAGCATATAGACTTTTATATTGATGGCGCACCGGCAAGTGGCACGTGGCAAGGAAGCGGATCAGGTACCAGCTGTTTTGCTTCTGGCTTCTTGGTGCTCTCCGCTCAAGATACAGCGAAGCTTTCAAATGGAGCGCACACTTTGACAGCGGATTACCTGGGAGGCAACATATACGCCCCATCGCATTTTGGGGGTACATTCTACGTTCGCACCGGCTAACAACTTTCAGCGCGGTAACGGTCTTAAGAAAGAACCTTGTCGGCACCACTAATGAGTGATATTATACAATGAAGCTGCAATTTATCGCCGTGTGCGCATAATGAGATAATTTACAAAAAATGCAACAAGGACGCGCCGTATGAATCTCAACGTTGAACTCTACGATAGCCCCCATATTGAATAAGGTATTAATTACACTCGAAAAACTTCTCGAGTCAGAGATATTACTTTTTTTGCAGACAAATATCTGTTTATTTTTAAAAGTGAAAGGAGGAAAGGTCAATGTAGAGCCATTCACCGTAGCGTCGCATAGGGCCAGCTCGAATAGAACCAACCGTGAAAGGCTCCATTGTAGTACAATCGCGCGTTGTACACTGCCCACTTCGCATCTTCACGGACCACAGGACTTGAGTAGAAATGGTACGTATGCCCCGGTAGGGCATTGAACCAGTCATATCCACCGCTGTGATAGGCGGTCGCCCAGCTTCCAGCGGTGTCATCATGTGCATAGTGAGCGACAACGTCGCCATCCCTTGCGTGTCCGGGCGCGGCAGTTTGCTTGTAGAAAATAGCAAACGGAGCAATCCACGCATCACTAGTGCCGGTGTTGGTGATGTCCCATTCAAAGTATTGCGGGTGGTTGGGTGCCAATCGAAGAGCGGTTATGGAGAGAGACGGCGCAGAGGTAGGTGTTGGTGATGATTGCAGTTTCTGCTCCGTGGCCGTTATCTTTGATATTGTTGTAACTGTTGACGTTTTGGATGATAGGATTGTAGTATTCGTAGTATTGCTTGTGGTATTTGTAACGTTTTTCATACAACCAGCTACAAACACTGATGATAGCACAGCAGTAGCTGCCAGTACGGTCAAAAACTGCTTCATCATTTATATCGCCTTGATCGTCGAAACGATGGAATATGTTGTATTATTGGTTTCATATGATATTAATCTGATATATGTCTTTAATAGGCATATAGATGGGCTATCTTGAAATTCTGTTTTCTTAATTCTATTTTCTTTGTAGACCTCTCCAAGTAGTCATCTTTGAAATGCAACTATACTAGGCAGTGTTGAGGTTACAATTGCCGAGTAACAGCTATACCCTAACAAGTAAAGGTAATTCTTTACCGTATGGACGACAAAGTTGTACTGGGGCACAAAAAATGCTGACATCGATCAACTTCACGTAATTCTCTGCAGAAATATGTGTTTAGCGGTGATTGTTTTGCAGTAGCCGTCATTAACTATAAGATTGAAGTAACACACAAATCGGCAAAAATTTCTTGTTTGTATCTTGCTTCTTATAGTCAGGCTCACCGCGCCGGTTATCTGAGTTAAAACCTCCCCTCTATTAAACCTCAGACGGGGAGGATTTTCACGCTTCACTCTCAAACTTGCTGTATGCTTTGACCCCCTCATAACGTTGTTTGAACCTCTTGACCGCATCTAAAATAGTTGCCTTTACTTCATAATGTGAATTTTTAAACGCAGCTTGAATGATCAGATCCACGATATCTCTATCCCACGTTATCTGCCGAACCGCCAGGTAATCAGTAAAAAGCTCAATCAAAACAGATTCGATGTCAAGTTCACATTCTCCAATAACTGTGTCGCGTAACAACGACGAAGTGGACAGATTGGCGTTTGCCCACATTATGCAATCGTTGTTAATGTCATCTTGTAAGCTTTTCGCAAATTCGTCAAATGTATTACATATATTTCCATACGTTAGTCTTTTTATCATTTAATCACGTATTGTTTTCCTTACCGTTTCCCGTTTTGTCCAACAATCTCTCACCGACTAAGTCTCACACACCATGTGATTGTCCATGCCGTTAACGATGAATCTCCCCTCTTTTGTTGACAGTACGCCTGCTTGTAGCGTGAGAAACGCTAATCGCGCGCTGTGATCACATCATGCAGTGGACTCTCTTTTGGCAGGACATCGAAGCTATCAAATAAGCATATTACAACCACCGGAGCGGTTAGTAAAGTAGTGAAGCCTGTTCATGCAAATATGCGAAACTGTCACGAACCTGACCTTTACTGAAAATTTAATAATGCCTTGCATCGCTCTCCCCGGCTCTTACCCATCATAAGTTCATCGATGAAACGAATGCGCTGGTGATGTAATGACTGCCCACTTGGCATACTAGATTTGCAAGTACACGAATAGTACCGAGTGTTAATTCACCAATACGACCTGTTGTTTTGTTCTACTTCCTTACTTCTCTACCTCCACATACATTGCTTTTCATACGCACATTACCACCCCTTTAAAAAGCATAGCGATGTTAATAACGTTACGATTCGCTCTTAATTGCTTCCAATGGAGCGTTTTCTTCAAATGGAGATTAAGCGCCGCCGCATAAAATGCTAGCAGTTTAGATGCTATTTTTCCATGACATCTCCATGGAAAACTCTGCAAGACCATGGAATTGTGAGATTATGGCGTGCCCCAAAGCGAAGTTCTACGAAAGTTGCAGTACATCTTTAACGCCATCATTCTACACACCATTAAACAAGTCATTAGGAGAAATGATAAAGCGCTAGACTCTTTTGACGCTTAAATGGTATATTTATCAGTTGCTCCCTATGTGGGGCAACTGTCCTGTCTCTCAAAAAATGTTAGCTCTGGTTCGGGACCTTCAACAGGGCATTATTCTTGTACCATGCACTGGATCTCGGGAGTTTGTCACCCCGCCTAGCTATGAATGACAGTGTCCCCGCGACGTAATGTAGTAAAGTTCGAAGTGGTACTGCTTATGTCTGTCCCCAACGATTAGTTTAGGGTTTGAAGTGCTGCCATTTAAACGCAAAAAACACCATTACTATTTGCCAAACTGTAACGTGAGCATGGATATTTGATTTTATATTGTATAAAATGTAAAAATGAGCAGAAAGTTCTTATCTGTGTTCTCATTAATACATAGTCCGCAAGCTGATGGTTGACTGTGCGGGGCCTTTACGCAGCCGAATTGATGCGCGTCATATCAGCGGGAACAATGATATTGATGAAAAAGGAAGTTCTCTCTCTGTGTGTTGTAGTAATGACGTTACTACCGCTATTTGTTGTTACGATAACGACTGCAGGGCCTCCACTGCGATCCGACTTAGTTGGACATGTGCACACCACATCTCGTGAGTATGTGCAGGATGAGGTCCTCGTCCGGTTTAAGCCTGCAGCGCGCAAAGATGATATGGTGATGCCAGACGTCGCAGCAGCCACTCACTCTAAAATAGGTGCCACAGTAGTAAGAGAGTTTAAAGAGGTGCCTGGCCTCCAACTGGTTAAACTTCCCGAAGGCGTCACGGTGCCTGATGCCGTTGCAATGTACGGGCAGAATCCAGCTGTTCTCTATGCTGAGCCCAACTACATAAGGCACGAAGATGTGATTCCTAATGATCCGTTGTTCAATCTCCAATGGGGGCTCCATAACACCGGTCAGGTGATTCGTGGAGTAAGAGGCACGCCTGGTGCGGATATCAAAGCGCCTGAGGCGTGGGACAAAGTAACGGGATCCCGTGATGTAGTCGTCGCGGTTCTAGACACAGGCGTCGACTACAATGAGCCAGATCTTGCCCCGAATATCATGAGAGGATATGACTTTATCATGAACAATACCAATTCTATGGATAGGAGTGGGCATGGGACTCACGTAGCAGGAATCATAGCAGCAGCAGGAAATAATGGTATTGGGGTCTCCGGGGTTATGTGGAATGCGAAGATTCTGCCCTTGAGGTTTTTAGGGCCCTCTGGCGGCACAGTTAGCGATGAGATAAGAGCTATTTCTTATGCAAGTTCACACGGTACCAACGTAATAAACATGTCTTATGGTAGTCCTGGGTACTCTCAAGCGGAGAAAGATGCCATAGATAACTCCCGTACTCTTTGTATCTGCGCAGCCGGGAATGCAGGTACGGATAATGACAAGACGCCCACGTATCCTGGATCCTATAAAAGCAGCAATATCATCGCCGTCGCCGCAACTGACCAGAACGATACTCTCGCATCATTTTCAAACTATGGCTCAGATTCGGTGCACGTCGCAGCTCCTGGCACAAACATTTTGAGCACTAATCCGCCGTGGACCCGACTATTCCGTGACCCTTTCAACAACTTTACTGCGTGGAATGTACAACCACCGTGGAACATCACGACAGCCCACTATGCCAGCTCTCCGTCCAGCGCAATGGTCAGTAGCCCCGGTGGTAGCAAGATTAACGCGTCGATAACGCTCAAAAACCCCATTGACCTGACAAATAAATGCGGAACTACGCTAGTATTTTATGCAAGGCTGAACACAACGGCGAATCATGATCTGTTTTATATCGAAGCATCAAGAGACGGCGTCACCTGGGATACTATCAACGGCTATTCGGGTGACTCAAACGGATGGACGATTCTAGAATTTAGCCTCGCGAATTTCGATAACTCGCCATACCTAAACATCCGATTTAGGTTGGCAACAGACGGTAGCCCGGGGTCTAGCAGTGTTTACATCGACGACGTAAACATCGCGGCATTCGACCCATCGAGCGAGCAGCAGAACTACATCTACTTGGATGGAACTTCTATGGCCACCCCCTATGTCTCCGGGCTTGCCGGGCTGGTTAAGGCCATGAACTTTAGTTATTCCCCGATCAAAATTAAAGATGCAATTTTGAACAACGTCGACGTCGAGAAGTCATTAAGTGGAAAAATTTTGACAGGAGGCAGGATCAACGCGAGTAAGACAATATCCGGAATCGTACCGACTGCGCCACCTCTCTCCATAACAGCTCTTCGATTGGCACCCAACCACCCGCAATACTTTGAATGGGACATCACCAACACCGGCACTAGTGATGCGTGGATTGCTCCGTTTGCTATTTTCTACAAGCAAACTGCCGCGCCCGGATACGCAAGGGATGGCGACGCTGTTGCGCGTTACGTATACGATGACACCGCTGGAAATTGGACAGCTGTCCATCACTACAGCGGATACGACTGGTTTAACGCTCTCGCAGGGCATACATACCACGTCTATTCAGATCCTGTAGTCCCCGAAGGTGCGAAGTGGACAGTGTACAACGTACAGCTCTACTACGAAGGAGCGTTTCATGGCTGGTTGTATCCAGATTGGGATAAATACGCGACATTGCGGTAAGTCGGCGTACTAACCGAGAGTTGATGGATGGAAACCTTTTGCATAGTGGGATCTATATGCACGATTTAGCGGTCTCGCTTCATGAAAAATTTCGTGATGGCATGGTAAGTACCCCATTTAATGAAAAAAACTAAATATATACAACCTATCGTACATGTAACCCAAAAAATATGAGGGGGTGAAAATGGTGTACAAGAAGAACTCCAGAAGCAGTTACGGCGGCGGCGGATATAACCAGTTCGACAGAAGGGAGCCACGTAGCGCCCCTGTTGAAGTCGGAAAGCAGTACGATGTCAAGATCGAAGATATTGCAAAACAGGGTGACGGCATTGCTCGTATAAACGGTTTTGTAATCTTTGTTCCAGGAACGCAGATTAACGATGAGCTTAAGATTGAAATTAAGGCTGTTAAGCGCAACTTTGCATTTGGTGAAGTAGTATAATTTTGACTTAAAGTGAGGTTTAAGAATCAAAAGTTTAGAGATGGGGATAACTACTTACTGCTATACGGTTGCGCTAAACAGTGTATAACGGATATGTTGTCTTTCCATCACTTTTAATATAATTTTAACCTTTACGATAGTGATTCCAACGCATCTCTCTCATTTTAAGCTGGAAGCTATCACGACGGATCATCATTATTTAAATTTTGGATTTTGACAACAGGATGGTCTTTCTTCTGATAATGCGATAGGTGTCCTTTGGAAACTTTCAATGTGAGCGTCTAGAGATAGACGCGCTTGCTTGCCATCAATACGTCATTTTATACTTACTTATAACGGGTGTTACGTTGTAGCTCCGGCTCTGCCCCCCTCTTCTATGCACGGTCGTCTGATAGGTTACCCCACTTTAGAAGCCTCAAGCGTCCACATGATAAACCTTCTTGAAGGGAGCTCGTGAATCGTCGTCAGGATGATAAAGCCACCACCCATCGGAATCAAGGTTAATACAGGCCCGTCCTTGGATTTTAGAATGACGTCTCTCTCAGCAACGCCAGTGAGATACCCATCTGTTCTTGCTTCTAATATATCAACAATGTGAGCAGCAGGGTGCTCCTTGACCTGTTCGATCTTAATCGGGTCATCTCGTAGGATCATCTTAAAATCATACGGAAGGTCAATCCATTTAAAATCGTAGTTATCTATAAATGGGCTAAAAATTGTGACGATCCCGCCATCTGTTACAAAATTTTTAAGCGCGGTTCGAAGGCTCCTGATGACTTTTGCCACTGATGAGTAAGCGGGGTTTCCAAATCCTACCGGGATTATCGCGACCTTATACTTAGGCGAATACGGAGTGCCGACAGCTATTGGAGAGACCCGCTCACATGTGACTCCGTACTCTAGGAAAAGCTTCTCAAACAACATGGGCCGATCCCAAATAAGCGCAACATCGGTCATCACAATAGCTAACAGATACGGCTATTTAACTTTTTTTCCAACTTCTCTAAATTTTTTAAGTGTACCTCCTGTTCCCCTCCTACCATTTGTGGACATAATAGAATGGAAATACGAACTGCTAGCTTTAAAAATCAAACCTATAATATGTCGGGCCGACCTGAGAAAAGAAAAGATACAGAGGATACCTATGCACAGGTAGGAGGCATATATAATGCAGCGGCGTTAATAACTCTAAGGGGGGGATAAAAGAGATATATAAAAAATTAAAGCTTGCATAGGTCTTTATTGACTCTGGACATTGAGCTACCGGCACATATTATCTTAATTATTTCCCTCAAAGGATCCGGGCACGCCTTTACCAACTACACGTCTAAGAATACGCTTGCCTATCTTTCTTTTTTCAACAGCTTTTAAATCACCTAACAATTTTGAACTCTCATACATCTCATGCCTAATGTTATAGATCCTCACTTTATTCTTTATTTTTTTCACTTCCTCGTTTAACTTAAAAGAGTAGTGGCAATGCGATCACCCATGGTATTTGGGTGTTTAGCGATAAGCCGAAGGGCGATAGCAAAGAATTAATGACCGACGGGAATGCAAAGGCAACACCTGCGAGTATAAGTCCTAGAATCCCACCACCTGGTAGTAATATAAGCATTCTTTTTTCACCTCCCACTATTTTTGAGTCTTAAATTTTAATTATCTTTTTTCACGCTCCCTTTTCAAGCATGCCACTGCTAACCGTAACGTGTCGTCTACCGTTGTATGTCTGTCCTCCTCATCGCTAAGTTCTTGTTTAATCGTCATTATTTCATTGTGGAGCTTTGCTGAGATCTTTATGTTTTTTGTTAGTCGCATGCTTTCGGATTGTTCAAAACTGTAGTTAAGTCTTCTTCTTTATTTCTTAACAAGCTCATTCTACTTATAGACCTCTAATCCGTTAGTTTGGTAGTATAATAGCAGTACCTTTAATAGCATTTTAGATAGTTTATCTATAATACGTTTAGTAAGACATTTTTATATACTAGAAGCGTATTTATCCCATATAACTTATAACGCTGTTTTAAAGCGATTATGAGTAGAGAACAAAAAATGAAGGTATATAGACTATATAGGGGTGTGAAAAATAATTATCTCATTACTTCTAAGTAGTTTTATTGCGACCGCAAAGAAATCCGATGAACCGCCTAAAATGCGAAAGTACTTCTCTTTAAAGTTCTGTCAAAAGTCAAAAATGCGGCGCGCCGTTTTACATTCGCCGTATCAACAATAACGATCTGACTATCAGATGTGAGGTGTGTCTTTAGACCTCGAAAGAATGGACTGAAAAAACTAAATCTAAACTATGGAGAGCACATGAGAGCTTTTTTACTGAACTTAATGCTGAATGAGGAGCATTAGAAATGGCTAAAGAACCGGAACAATCGTTCGTGAAAAAACATTACTTCTCTGGTATGCTTGTTTGGTTTTGCAATCAATTATACATTATGTCTGATGGTAAGCACTTTGACGATGAGCTAATACATTTTAAATATGCGTGCAAGATAGAGGGGTGTCCATGTTTAAAGTCAGAATCCATGACGCAGTAATTATGTTCTATTCTAAACTCATATTAGTCATTAGATTGATAGACGCGATCATAAAAGAGATGGTATAAACGGACTATGACATCATTTATGTGGGTGGAACGGACTCACACACTTTTGAATAAGCTACATTTTTGAATTCTCTTCTTCTCACTTTTATAATATTTTTTTCTACATGAAATAACTAATAAATCCTAGTGATGAGATCAACGTGCGTTTCCCAAGCTGCCTTTCGTTCTTCATTATTAGAAATCCGTTTCCCCTCTATTTTGAATATGTGTAAGTCTAAACCAACGTTAATTTCAGTAAGTTTCTTCATAGATTAACAAACTGATGGAACTTAATTTTCAAAATAATGGATTATTCAAAGGCGAATCATCAAAAGACAATGGTCTCGAGGTGATTCGAACCGGCGACCTCCGCGATGCAAAGGCGAAGTCAGGATTGTGAGACTCCTCAAGGTACATGATGGCATTTTTTACGTTCTGTTTGAAGATGCCAGCTCGTTCGCTTTGGAGCGCGCATACGTTGACTTTTGAGTGAATGATACCTCTCTATCATTAGCACCCTTATTGCGACCACGCTGAAAAGCAGGTGTTTCTATCGTATGCCTCGTAAAATGAGGATTAAAGGTATATATTCTCTCTCAAATAAGTTGAACACCTATAAAAAAAGAGCTTAAGAGAGGATGAAAATGGAAGCAGGGAAATTTTATGTGTTACCCGCTCTACCGTATGGATATAAGGATTTAGAGCCCTACATATCTGAAACGCAATTGATGCTACACCACGACAAACACCATCAAGCGTACGTCAATGGTGCAAATGCAGTATATGAGAAACTCGACAAAGCACGAAAAGAGAACGCCGATATTGACGTGAAAGCCGCGTTAAAAGAGCTGTCATTCAACATAGGAGGGCATCTGCTGCACTCAAAATTCTGGCCCAATTTAGCGCCGGCGGGCGAGGGGGGCGGCAAGCCAGGTGGAAAGTTGGGCGACGCCATTACTAGCGAGTTTGGCAATTTTGAACGATTTAAAAAGGAGTTCACTCAAGCTGCTGTGAGCGCTGAGGGTTCCGGGTGGGCAGCGTTAGCGCTCTGCAAGCTCACCAACAGGCCGGTGATAATGCAGATAGAGAAGCACAACGTCAACGTATACCCTAACTTTAGTATAGCAATGGTGCTCGACGTCTGGGAGCATGCGTATTATCTTGACTATAAAAACGAAAGACCCAAATTCGTGGACGCGTTCTGGAGCATCGTGAACTGGGATGTGGTAAACGAAAGGTTTGAAGAGATATTGGAATGCCACTGTGGGGTTAAGTGAAACCCGGCATGCTCTAAAAATGCAGACGCACAAGAGAGCCTAATTTCCTAAGAGTTCGTAAGATCGTTCACTCAACTTGAATTGAAACCCCTGTCGTGTAAATATATCATAAGCTTCCAGGAATGTACCCTTCGCACACAGATCACCACTCTACAACACTTCCATCGCCATTTTCACCCTTTTTTATATTTATCTGTTGCTTTGTATAGGCACCAAAAGTCTCATCATGACTTATAACGATAATCTGATTGAGCCCAGTAATTGAGCCGATCTGTCGAGCAAGGTTATCGCATCTGTCCTCATCGAGGTGTACCGTGGGTTCATCCAGAATGAATAATCCAAGTCCCCCCAGCACCTCTTGAAGGGCGAGCCGAACAGCAAGACATGCGGAGATTCTCTCCCCTCCGCTCATCTCATAAAGCGAGATAACACTGTCGCCAACCGTTTTGAAAATAAGATAATCCTCCTGCCAATGGAGCTCTGAGCCGTCCCCAGTCATCTCCTTCCAGTGCCGTGCTGCACGCTGGCTGACTTTTCCGGTGAAGGCAGAGCGCATCTCACTCAATTTTTTAAAGCTCTCTCGAATCTCATCGAAAAAGCTACTATCGGCAAGTACCTCATTGAGTTCAACTTCTAGTTCCATGAGCTCTTCTTTCTTCTGTTCAAGGGCCCTCTCATATTCTTTGCCCGCATCAATCTCTCGAAGTAACTGCGATTCTTTTCCTTTCATTCCGTCGAGCTCACTGCGTTTCCGATCATATTCATCGTCAATTCTTAAATGCTCATCTCGGTTGTATAAGCTCTCTTTGGCTTTAAGTTCTTGATTCGTTCTTTCATAGGCGTCTTGGAGTGAGTCAAGAGAGGTCCTGTAGCTTTCACATCTTTGAACTGCACTTTCAAATCGCTCTGACGTCTTAAGAGATGTCAAGTAGGCATCGTAATCAGGCATAATCTCTTTAAGCTCCCGATCGAGTCTCTTCTCCCTATCTTCGTTTCCGCCTTTTTTGACTAAATCGGCTATTTTATCATTAGCCGCTTCTATCTTCGATCTCAATGATGCTCTTTTGATGTCCATGTCTTCAAGTTCTTTTACGATCGAATCCCGATCAACATTTTCAACTTCGTACGTCAAAGAATTGTATTTATCAAACCTCGGCTTTAACTCCTCAAGAGATGCATTTACTTCTGCAATTTCCGCTGATTTGTCGCCTGTTGAGTTGACAACCTCTTTGCTCCCTTCGATTTCGGATTCGAGTCTGCTGATATCCTCGTTCATTAGTTCAAGCTCTCGCATTTTTCCTTCAAGCGCGTGGAGTTTCTTGTTTGATTCGTTAGCCCTTGCGATTATCTCTGAGAGATTTGCTTTGTCGAGTTCTAGATGCTCGAGATCTGCCATAATTTGACTCAATTCTTCTTCTTGTCTAGATCCGAGCTCTGCAAGCGATTCACATCTATTGTTCGTGAATGGGCATGCACCGCTCAATAAATCTGTCAGATCTCTCTCAATGTGCGTCTTACGACCGCTAAGCTCTCCAATTTTTTTAGTAAGAAGATCAAAGCTTTTTCGTAGGCCTTCCAAAGGTTCAGCTTCAGCTCGTAAAGCATCATATTCTTTAAGCTCAACATTGAGTTCTTTAATCCTTGACTTTTTCGAATCCATTAGATCTTGATTTTTGAGCATACGCTCCAAGGCTAATTCACACTTTTGTTGACTAATTTGTAAAGGCAAAAGCAGTTTTTCAAGCTTCACATATTTGTCAAAGTAGGGTGCAAGCTCTGCCAGTCTTTCAGAGTTAGAATCATATGCGTTAAGTTTTTCAAGTTTGCCCTCTCTCTCGCGCTCAATATTGTAGGATTTTATACGTAGGTCTGATAGTCTCTCTCTCTCCTTTGCCATCTCCCGTAAAAGCGACCGTACGATTGCAATTTGCTGTGAAATTTCATTGTATCGCAAATAGGAAGGTTTAAGTTTTTCGACAATTTTTTTGGCTTCCTTACACTGCTTAACCTCTGCCTGCAAGGTTTCAAGCATATCTTTGGAGCTTTCAATTTTTGACTTCTGCAACTTTACTTCATAAGTGAGAGTCTCAATATTGTTATAAAGCTCTTCAAAAGGCTTCTTTAAGCCCAAAAGCCTTTCTAAGTCACTATTGGTTCCAAGAATCAATGTTCTTAGTGCAGCAAGGTCTGCTTCATCTTTTCTGAGTTTTACAACAAGTCCACTTAAGTTATCGATATCGTTTCTGACAAGCAGTACGCCCGATTTTTCCTTATCCATTTTATTTTTGAAGTTGTTCTTCACGTGCTTAGAGTCCTCAAACGTTTGTCTGTAAGTATACAAGCCGAGGATTTTATCAAAATGATCTTTTCTATTTTGAGGACTAAACTCAAACTCATGTATTACGTAGCCCTGTGGCACGCAGATTACATCACCGAATAAACTATCAAGTGAGTTTCCATAGCTTTCGGTTGCGCTCAGTTCGTCCCATATGCGTTCGTGTATCTCATCCTTTCTGTGCATTTTTGCATTCGTACCATCGATGTACAGCTCCCAGCTTTGAGAGGTGCGAGATAGACTGTTTACCGTGTGATAATTATGCCCATTATGCGAAAATGTGACTTCAATCGAGCCCTCTTGGGCGCTTTTTCTCAAGAGGTATTCGATCTCGCCTTGCTTGTGTTTTGAGCCATCGTAAGTGATCACTTCGCGTTTTCTGCCTGCCATGTCCCAGCCAAATACGGCTCTGCCTATGCAGTTGACAATGGTGCTCTTTCCTGCACCATTTTCGCCGCATATCGATATTGTGCCATCCCCGAACGTTATCTCTCCTGAGTCCTCAAACGCCCTTATGTTTCTCAGACGGATGCTCTCCAGCTTCATAAGGTGTCCCTCCTGAAGTTAGATACGTGCTGAGCGATGGGCTCCGCATCTTCTGCACTTTTAAGCTGTGCGTCAGTTATCTCCTTCATTATGCCCCGTGCAAAAGCCGCGATATCTGAAGCCTGCTCCTTATAGTGTGAGAAGTTCTGCTCGAATATCAGAAGCTCTAGCTCTTCCATTGTTCCAGGGTCATCAATGAACAAATCACCTTCAGTCGTCGTGCCATCGACAATTGCGCAATAAAGTGGTGAATATCGATCTTCCACGAAAGCCCTCAACTCAGCTATGTTCGGGCTCTTGTCAATTCTCCCATTTAATATGATTCTCAAAAGAGAGTTGGCCAGAGTTTTGCTCTTCTCTACTTGGTCCAACTTCTCTTCCACCCGTTTAAGCAAAACGTAGTCATCATTTGGGTGCTCGATCGTGAAACTTTCCATGTGGCGTGCATTTTTTACTTCAATTTCGGTTACAGAGAGACCCCCATTCTTTAAAGTTACATCGTAAAAATATCTTTTAACACCACAATCGGAGAATCGAATGTATTCTGGACTACCGGGGTTGTAGACCCACCCATCAATATCAAATTTATTATGGTAGTGTCCAAGAGCGAGATAAGTTGTCTTAGGGCGAAGCAAATTTAGCTTTGCAGAAGTAATATCTGGTTGTGCCTCGTCTGAGTATTGTTCAACTCCAGCGTGCAATAAGACTATGTTAATTCCATCGGGCATCTGCTGATAAAAATCTTCAAGTCGAGATTTTAGGTAAATCCCTTGATATCCAAGACCTATGATATTTACTTCTCCTATGGTTGCAACAGCATTGTCAAGGTCTCCGCCTTCTGGGGTTAAATAGTGACATAATTCTAACTGCTGAAGAACGTTGTTTGGGCCGTGCTTCTGTGCGCCTTTTCGTCTGTCATGGTTTCCATCAGTTACAAATAATGGAATGTTTGCATCTTTTAAAGAGCCCAATAATTTGATAGCGTAAATGAGTGAAGTGTGATCCACTTTATTTGAGTTAAACAGGTCTCCACTGTGGACAACGAAATCCACTTCATGTTTGATTGCATGATCTATAA
The DNA here is from genome assembly GCA_035624185.1 of Candidatus Acidiferrales bacterium. Taxonomy (GTDB): domain Archaea; phylum Halobacteriota; class Bog-38; order Methanoflorentales; family Methanoflorentaceae; genus DASPRZ01. Next base: position 3,072 of record DASPRZ010000111.1, on the reverse strand, counting down.
TCTCTTTAGTAGCTCGGCTCCAATCCATTAGTCTTTCATTGAGACCGTATTGACGATACCCCAGATGGGTGTCACTTAGATGCACGAACCTTAAGTCAGAGTTAATGTTAAACACCTCAGTTCACACACGCGATGGCCGAATTATGTAGAAGGCATTCAAACGTTATGACATTGTTTTAAATCTTCACATTTTTTGCTTGCTTCACTTATTAGAACGATACAATTCTAATTTCATTTTAAGATCCAAGATATATCTATCCAAAGAATGAAAATATAATTATTACAATACTTTCATTATAATGTTTATATATTTAATGAAGATTTTCCTCTCATTTAAATTATCCCAAGATTGGCGTGTTTACCGCCCCCAAAAAGTTATCTATTGCATTATTTTAAATTAAAAATCGCATAAAATAATTATTTAAATTATTTTATAAAAAATTGATTTATAATAATTACGTATAACTGCTCACCAGCTGTAGTCATACGTGCAGTATGTTCTTATCCTGACTGCAATTATCCCAAGCCGACCATACCGCTCATCACAAGCGTGGTTTGTTGATTGAATTTGGGCTGATACGACAAGATTCACTTACGTGCATCACTTCGGATCGTCGTTTTTGTCTCTTTCCACAGTGCCTCAAAGTCAAAATCCTCCGGCATTTTGGCGATATATTTACTGCCGGCAAAAATTTTCCCATCTTCACAAATGGTAAATGTGGCGTACTCTATGGGGTAGAAAAACTCCCATCTATCCCTCATATCGGTTACGATGCCTTCAAAATGGGCCAAAAACGTCATATAATCCATCTTTATGTATCTATTTTTTGACAGTGGGGGCATTGTGCATTGCATCATGATACATTCAATTTTATTATCAACATAGCTTACACTACAAACCCTCTATTTATTGTTTATGAAATGTTAATTTTCGTGCTATGTTCCACTAAAAATAGCTTTACGTAAACCATCAGTCAAGGTTTTAAAAGCAAATGAATTAATAAATTAAGTTTTATCTTTGTTTCTTGGATGCCGCTCTATAGTGCTGGTAACGCGTCAAAGAGCTAGGGCAATAACTGGTTACTAAAGTAGTGCGCCACTAAAGACACTATATAGCCCCTTTAATTTCAGGTCAATTGCTTGCAGTATAAACTTCGCGGGTTCCAAAGTTCTAGCTACCGCAATGTGCGAATCTAAACTATATCTGCTCCACCTCGGCTGCAACGTTAACTTGTCAAACAACTAGTATTCATCTGGATGGACGATCTACATGCTCACTTGAGGTGATGGATGATTGTAGTATCTCCTTTTAATCAGAATCTGTGGGGCCCACAGAGTCCACCAACCCTAGAAATCCATCGCACGTAAAACGGATTTACGAAGTCCGGCACATTGAGTTTTGAGGTAGTACTTGCTAAGCATTATTTGCTGCCTCAGCAGCGCTTCCATCTCTTCCATCGATCGGTACGTAAACGGATTCAACTCTTTCAACCGCTGGTCAGGTAATCCCTCAACTTTGGTGGGCACAAGAACCTTCTCTCCCCAAAATGGGTGGGGCTCATAGGCGACAGCACCCCGTGCTGCTTGGATTAAGAAAAGCTGAGTCTCTTCAATTGTCGGCCCTGTGCCGCCCACTGGTTTCTTCTTGCCGTTTACCTCCTCGAAGAGGACCTTTGCAAGCCACACCTTTTCGTCATCGAGTTCAGAATCAACCCACACGTACTTCGCGCCAACTCTTCCCGTAGTATTGATCAGATAGCATTCAATGGGGTTATCGGTGTGCTGCCTGTCCTTCATGAATTTGTAGAATCGGTGGACGTGCTCCGCATTGCCAACACCTATAGTAAATGGCAGGCAGTATCTCGATTCGAACTTCTCGCCGCCTACACCCTCCCTGCCTTGAGCGGGGTGCCCAATTGTCCTCCCGTCTGCTAGCACCTTTGCTGCAAATGCTGGGTCGTTGAGTTTCACCCACGCATAGTCCGAAACATACCCAGGACTGATGAAAATTGCGCAGTTTAACGGCTCCAGCGAGTCGACCTTTCCATCGGAGTAGCCGGTGTCCGCGAGAAAAATGATGCTCCGTGCATTCTGATTCAATTTTCCATGATACTGGAGTATCTCTCCGCGGAAACTTACATCTCCGTGTTCATCCCATTCGGTATTTTCATGTAGCGCATTAGGGGATGTGCCCGCTTTGTAAATGGCGTGTTGGGTAACATCAACGTCTTCTGTCTTAGTCCAACACCCCCTCTCAGGGCTTACTACACAATCTTCGAATACCGCGACAACATCATCGTTTCGTATCACTTGATCTGAAATGAAGTCAAGGGGGTTTACCCCAAACTTATCGATATATATCTGGGCTATGGTCTTGTCGTAGATATAGTGACCGTGAGTCGACTTTCCACTGCCCGTTAGTCCCCAGACCGACTTCACCAAGCGTTTGCTTGTTCCGTCGATCCGCTTAATAGTGTACTCCTTAAGCGACGCGTGTTCACCAGTGCCGCCCCTCTTATATACCTCATAAATCCAGTGTGAAAGGAAGCCTTTCTTCGCCTCTCCCATATACGATGAAGCCGTCACTATAGTGTAATTATGGAACGGAAACCGAATGACTTTCAACATCTCGTTTTTGCCAGGGACGTTTGGGTTCTCGAGATAATGGGGAATCATAAATACGATAGCTTCAGGCTCGGAACTCGGATCGCCGGGAAAGTTCACTGCCCACCATCGATATGCTACATCAGGAAACTGGGCATCACAGTAGAGTCGGCACTTCATTTCGCCCCTTGAACCGTTATGTCCAAGCTTAGCATCAACTTGAATCAAGGGCTGGTTTAAGATGTGTTCAAGAACTCTTTGCATCAATTGTTTGTGTTCGATTTTCAGATCTTCTTCCCTGTCAACCACTACGCTTCCGCTCGCACTTCTGCTCCATATGTTAGATCCCCAATTCCACGAGCCATTTTTAAACTGTGTCCCATATAATTGAGCTCTTTCGAGCAGGTCTGGAGGGTTATTTTGAATGGGCTTCAAGCCCACCTTCTCCTTTTGTTCCACAATCTGCTT
>DASPRZ010000101.1:0-7030 GCA_035624185.1 Candidatus Acidiferrales bacterium | reverse complement strand
CGATGAAAGCGTTGATGAATTTTACGCGTGTACGTTGTGTCAGAGCTTCGCTCCGAGTCACGTGTGTGTTATATCGCCAGAGCGACTTGGATTATGTGGGGCATTAAACTGGCTAGACGCGGCTGCTGGATATAGCATTGATCCGAATGGACCAAATAAGCCGATTGAGAAGGGAGCTGCCACTGATGAACTGAAGGGTCAATGGCCAAACATTAATAAAGCAGTAAGGGAGCTCACCCACGGTCACATTGAAAGGATGAACCAGTACACCATGATGGAGGATCCACAAACGTCGTGCGGATGTTTCGAGTGTATTGTGGCGATTAGCAGCGACTTACAAGGCGTGATAGTTGTAAACAGGGAGTATGTTGGAATGACACCCATCGGGATGAAGTTCTCCACCTTGGCTGGCTCAGTTGGTGGCGGTAATCAGACACCCGGGTTTATTGGCATTGGGAGGCAGTTTATAACTAGCAAGAAGTTTATCCACGCCGATGGGGGGTTAGCCCGAGTTGTTTGGATGCCAAAAGAACTGAAAGAAGCACTGAGGGAAGATCTTGAGAAGAGGGCAAACGAGATGGGGTTGCAGGACTTGGTGGACAAAATCGCAGACGAAACTATTACGACGGATGCAGGTGAATTAATGGAATACATGGCAAAGGTGAATCACCCTGCGTTAGCCATGCCGCCCATGGGCATGTTCTAAACGTGTGCAGATGTGTTAAGTGGGGTAACGTGTAATGGTAACAATTCCAAAAGAGAGTTGGACTGGCAAGATAAAAGAGGTTGTTTTTGGGGCGACTGAGGAAGAAGGAGGAACGAGAGATAAGAAAATCATTTTAGGGGGGGAGACCACCCTGCCGTTTCTATCTTTCGAAGGCAACGTATCAAGGCCGGCCATCGGAATGGAAGTCGTTGATAGAATTGGCGATGACTACCCTAAGATAATCATAGACGATTTTGGTGATGTGATCAGAGATCCCGTTACGTGGGCGCAAGCATGTGTTCACACCTACGGCGCAGATTTCATCTGTTTGAAATTGTTGAGCACAAATCCTGAGGAAGAAAACGTCAGCGCTGAAGATGCTGCCACTCTCGTCTCTACGATGCTTGCGCAGGTTCAGGCGCCACTTATGATACAAGGAAGCGGAGATTATGAGAAAGACGCACGAGTTATGGAGCTCTGTGGGGAAGCTGCAAAAGGAGAGAGATGTTTGCTTTCAAGGGCCGAACAGGACAGTTATAAGTCGATAGCCGTAGCTGCTACGGCAAATGGCCATGCAGTTGTCTCTTTTTCAAATATCGATGTTAATATCGCAAAACAGCTCAATATCATGCTGACCGAGTTTGGCGTAAAACTTGATGATATCGTCATTGATCCCCTTATGGCAGGGATTGGATTTGGAGTTGAATACGCGTACTCAGCTATGGAACGTATTAAACTCGCAGGTCTGATGGGTGATAGAATGATACAATCGCCGATGATCGCGGACATATCCATTGCGTGGAGCGCCAAAGAAGCATATCGGCGAAATGAAAAGCTCGGCGATGAGAAACAAAGAGCCATCTTTTGGGAAGTAGCTTCTGCGCTTGCAGCTTTAATGGCTGGCGCGAACGCTTTAATACTGAGACATCCTAGGTCTGTGGCGATTATGAGAAAAGCCGTGGATGAATTGATAGGGTGATAGGCAATGCCGATGACTGCGTTGGATATATTCAAATTATTAGCTAAAAAGAACTGCGGCGAATGTGGCGTTCCGACATGTTTGGCATTTGCCATGCTACTAGCCAACAAGCAGACGGAACTGACGAAATGCCCGTACGTATCGCCGGAAGCGCTGCAACGACTGGAGAGCACATCGTTGCCTCCTATGCGCACTGTGACGGTCGGTGACCTTGATATTGGGGGTGAAACTGAGCTTTTCAGGCACGAAAAGAAATTTTTTCACCAGACAGCGTACGCTGTGACAATTGACGATACCTTCGATGATAACGTGATCGTTGAAAAGGTTAAAAAACTGGATGTGATGAAATTTGAGCGGATCGGCATCATTTCAGGAGTCGATTTAATCGCAATCAAGTCTAAAAGTGATGCGAAGCGGTTTTCAGAAGTGGTGAGTCTCGTGAACGATAATAGTGGTTTGCCGTTAGTGTTGATCAGTGATAGCCCGCAGGTCATCGAGGAAGGCTTAAAGCTCGTTTCGAAAGCTAAACCGCTAATTTACGCCGGCACTACAGGTAATTGTACTGCTATGGCTAAGCTCTCGCGACAGTACGCGTGCCCGCTTGCGATCTATTCTGATAATATCGATGAACTCATATCATTGTCGGAAATGGCAAAAAACGAAGGTGTAGAGGACATCGTTTTAGATTTGAACCTCGGCAACAAGAAATTACGTGAAGCTCTTGAATGGCTCACCATATTGCGACGGCTGAGCGTTAAGAAATTATTCAGACCGCTGGGCTATCCAGTAATGTTAAATTTAAACAATGGCACAGATATCGAAACCCAAGCTATAAAGGCGTCGATAGGGACGATGAAATACGCATCTCTAATCATTTTTAGCGACATTGATCCTGCGCGATTATACCCGCTTACCACTTTGAGGACTAACATCTATACAGATCCGCAAGCACTCATTCAGGTTAATCCAGGTCTGTACGAAATAGGAAAACCAAATCGGAATTCACCGGTCGTCGTGACGTCAAACTTCTCGCTCACGTATTTTACAGTAGCAAGCGATATTGAAGCAAGCAAAGTCCCATCGTATCTTCTTGTCATAGACACTGAAGGCTTGTCTGTGATGACTGCGTTTGCAGCTGATAAATTCACCCCAGAGAAGATAGCACAAGCACTAGATGACTATAAGGTTGCAGAAAAGGTGGATCACCGGAGGCTTATCATTCCTGGCATGATCGCGATGATGAAGATGAAACTTGAGGATCTTACGGGGTGGGACGTTTTAGTGGGGACTAAAGATTCATCAGCGTTGCCGAAGTATCTAAGGGAAATGGCGAAGGGGTAACGCAATCACGATAGTATCGACTGCTTTGCTATTTCTATGACGGCTTTAAATGCAGTTGAATCGCCGGGAAGCTCCAACAAAGATCTCCCTCGGACAGCATAGTTTTCAATTAGGTTGTCTGTGGGAATAACACCAATGAGGTCGAGTCCTTCTTGTGCTATTTGATCTTTAATGCTATCTGGTATGTCATCCCTCAGCTCATTTAATACAAGATACACTTTTCCTATAGTGATATTTAAGTCCTCAGACAGTTTTTTAATTCGACTCGCGGTGATGATGCCTAGCTTTGTCACATCACTCATAATAAAAAGTACGTCGACATCTCTTGTCGTTCGCCTCGACAGGTGCTCCATGCCGGCTTCATTATCGATAACAACATAGTCATAGTTGTTTGAGAGTCTATCGATGACATCTCTCAAAACACTGTTGACGTAGCAGTAACATCCAGGTCCCTCAGGTCGTCCCATTACGATAAGATCAAATGTATCTCCTTCGATAAGAGCTAATCGAATTTGATATTCAATCAGCTCATTTTTGGGCACACCAGCAGGAAGCGACTCTTTTAGGAGATCTTCTCGCAACTGTCCAATCGTTCGTTCAACGCTGAGTCCCAGTCGTTCGTTCAAATTTGAATTAGGATCTGCATCAACCGCCAAAATAGTACCACTCGGTGTGGCGCTCAAATATTTAATAAGAAGTGCGGAAAATGTCGTTTTTCCTGTCCCGCCTTTACCTGTTATTGCAATCGTTGGCATTAGCCCTCCCGTTTCGTTTTGTCTTCGTGCCATTTATTAATACGGAGTAACATTATGCGTCGGACAACTACATAAAAGGAGTATCGTTGAGCCATTTTGCTTGACTAATACGTTGTTATGAAATATTTAAGCTTGTTAATTAAAAGCTACGTGTAAACTCTTCCGACAATGCTGGGAAACTGATCGATCTCGGTGTGAGGGATAAAGAGTGCAGAGGTAAACTCTTTAAAGAACATACTGTTAACACTCAACTCAATGTGCGTCATATTTGCGACAACTTCTTCCGCTTTATCTTGCATGCTCTTCGATAGTAAAACCATTCTCGCTCCTCCCAGAGCGCCATTGCCGATGAATTTGAAGACATCAAGGGGAAGATCGGGAAGCAACCCGATTGTTATGGCTTTTTTGATATCGAGGTAGTTGCCAAAACTGCCGGCAATAAATACGTCGGTTAACTCAGTAAATTTATATCCAAACGTCTTTAACAATACATTAGAGCTCGCATAAACGGCGGCCTTCGTCCGCAGTATGTTTTGAATGTCAACGTCGGTTATCGTGATATCTTTGTTGATGGCCGTCTCGTCCTTAAATGCTACGACAAATTGGCTGCCGCTGCTGCCCATTTGAATTCTGATGTTATTTTTATCCGGTTGTATTTTTCCCACTCGGTCGATAATGCCATTACTAAAGAGTTCAGCTACCAATTCAATCAGTCCCGATCCACAAATGCCTTTCGGCCGAACGTTTCCGATAGTTGAGTAGTGTACATTAGAATCATCGATCCAAATCCGCTCTATGGCACCGTACATCGCTCGCGTGCCAAACTCGACCTCGCCTCCTTCAAAGGCCGGACCCGCTGAACACGAACATGATGCAAGGAAGCTCTCATTTCCGAGCACAAGTTCTCCGTTCGTGCCTACATCGATTAAAAGCGAAATCTCTTTTCTGTTGCTCATTCCAGAAGCAATTACGTCAGCAGTCACGTCGCCGCCTACGTAGCTGCTTCGGCAGGGAAGCGCATAAACATAGGCATTCGGATTTACGCTTAATCCAAGCTTTATCGCGTTCATCTGTGGCACATAGGACATTACTGGTATGTACGGTTCATGACGTATATACTTCGGATCTAGTCCATAAAACAGGTGTGTCATAACGGTGTTGCCTGAAATAACGGCGCGGCAAATTTTTTCGTATCGCATTTTGTGATCGATGACAAGTTCTCGTATTAAATCATTTATGCCGTATCTAACAGTGCTGGTAAGTTTACGGATACCGTCTTTATGTTCCTCGGTGTATAATATGCGCGAAAGAACATCCTCGCCATAAACGACTTGTTTGTTATAATCAGATCGTGAATCAATGACGGCACCACTCTTTAAATCGACCAACTCTACCACGAGCGTCGTAGTACCTATATCAACTGCTATCCCGACTAAATCTTCATCTGATGCGGGACCTATGTCTATTATCTCATGACGATCCCAGAGATCCATTAGCGTTACGATTACGTTCCATTCGTTCTCTCTTAGAATTCTGCTTAGCTTTTTAAGAGTCGGCAGTCCAATGGTCACATTTTCTATACCGAGATTGTGCAATGCCCTTGTAACTCTGTCGAGATCGCTCATGTAATCAGTTAACGATGGAGGGGTGATTGAAACTGGAATTTTTGTCAAGGGTGGTTCTATAGCGGGTAACGGAACTATCTCACTTTTCATCAATATCTGGTGCGATTCTATTCTGCTCTCTTTTGGGACGGTAACTGTTAAATTTCCCGTCACTCGAGCCAAACATGCTAAATAGTAGCCTCGCGCCGTCTCCTCAGGGCTTAGCAGGTCTGTCGCGTCAGCGTGAATGCTCCCATCGATTATGACCTTACATTTACCGCACTTGCCTCTACCCCCACATATGCTATCGATGTAGATATCAGAACTCGTGGCCGCATCAAGTACAGTAGTGCCTCGTTCAACTTTGACAGTCTTGTTATCAGGCTTAAAAACAACTTTAAATTCTTTCGTCAAATGGCCTAAATCCTCATACGGTATACAGAAGTAATGTGATTTATATACTATATTTTTTTATATATAGGTTGCGAGGTACCTTGGGGTCAAGAGCTATCCGGTGCTGCGTTAACATAAAAAGGCACTCCTGTTAAAAGCACCGGAGCGATGGAGAATTGCATGATAATTATCGGCGGCAATATTAATGGGTATTCAAAATCTGTGGGGGCTATTATCGACAAACGGGATGCAAAAACCATCCAAACCATAGCACAAATGCAAATTGACGCGGGGGCGCACATCATCGATCTAAATGTTGGACCAGGGAGGGATGATGCAGTTGACGCTATGAAGTGGCTAGTGACTGCCGTGCAGGATGTTGTTGACGTCACTCTTTCCATCGACACGAATAAGATAAATGCGATGAAAGCAGGCATTGAACAGGTTAATGGTAAGTCCATGCTTAATTCGATTCCCGCGGAACAAGAGAAGATGGCAGTCCTCTTTCCGCTAGCTGCTGAGCACGATTCTGAGATTATTTGCATGACGATGGATGAGAAAGGTATTCTCGGTGATGTGGATAACAGATGTGAGCGCGCCGCAACGCTTGTCGCAAATGCATGTGAGTACGGGATCGATGTTGAGAAAGTCTACGTAGATCCAGTGTGTCTACCGGTGAGTTCAGCACAAGATCAAGCGCCAATAGTGGTGGAGGCAGTGAGGAGGATTGGCTTGCTTACAAGTCCGGTTTCAGTTTTAAAAACGACTATCGGGCTCAACAATATCTCACACAATACAAAGTACCCACGATTAATAGAGCGAAGCTTTTTGACAATGTTGATGAGTGCTGGTCTATCTTCGGCGATAATAAACACGCAGGATAGAGAGCTTTTGGACGCCATAAAAACGTGTAATGTTTTACTCAACAAAGAAATATACGCTGATGATTACTTGCGAGCGTAGCGTTAGCTGCAGATTTTAAGAATATTTCGTTAGCTTATTTGCGTGTTTAAAAGTTTATGAGTGTTATTAAAATTCGAACAAGAATGAGCTGATTTTTTAACACAGATAAGACTTTTGACCAGACACGTTACTTTTTTAGCAAAGACAATTTTTAATAAAGTCACGTTTATGCTAAAGCTTAAATAACATTCGTTTTTATTATTAGGGATGGGTTTGATTGTATGAAACCACAGGTACTCTATGAGATCAAGGATGCTGAAGCGGAGGCTCAGAGGATGATCGATGATGC
>DASPRZ010000089.1:0-3220 GCA_035624185.1 Candidatus Acidiferrales bacterium | reverse complement strand
AGAGCGCGTGGACGATGTGATGGTGTTACAGGCAAGGCAGGGCGACAAGGTGCTCGTTCCTCCCAACTATGGTCACGTAACGATCAACCCCGCGGAAAAGACGTTGAAGATGGCGAATTTGGTTTGTAGATCATTCATGTCGATCTATGAGCCCTATAAATTGCTTCACGGCGCCGCGTATTACGAGTCGATAGACGGAACGTTCATGAAGAATCGTTTGTACGCACAGACGCCAGATATTAAGTTGATGCGCCCTGTGGAAGTTCCTGAGCTCGGGATCACCAAGGAGCCCCCTATCTATGATTTGATTAAGCATCCCGACCAGTTAGAGTTCCTCGTCGCTCCGCAGAAATATGCCTCGTTTTTCAATGAATTGTTCGATCGAATGTAATCGCTCATAGCCGTAGAGATCAGATCAGATGCGCTTTCCTAATGGAATGGCTAAGTCACTCTTTATAAGGACGAAATGGTCTATCACCTATTCCGGTAAAGCACACCTGTTCTATCTGGGAGATATATCGGTTCTCCGTTAATGGCTAACAATCTATTAATTTTGCGTGCCGCGTAAATGAGAAAAGGCACGCTAAAGAGCGAAAAGCCAACATAAACGTGACATAACACCCATACTGAGGCGCACGAGAAGACTTCATTATTGAGGACACTTGCAATTTGTGTGAGATGAATGAAAGAAAGGAGGTTAGATCTCCACGTGTTGAGCAGTGCTACCACAATTGCGAACAGTACAGGCTCACTATGTATAAGCACTTCCATCGATCTCTCGGGATGTGTAAATGGTCGGCAAAATCGCAGGATGCACCAATATTCAAAAACCACACTCAATACTAAGATTAAGAGATAGCTGTTAAATAAGCCCAGTAAATAGCACATTATGAGCCAAGGTACCATGGTTGAGTTAAGCAGGATCAACAGTTTTTTTGTGTTGTTTATTCCCAGGAATACTGGTATCGTTTTCACCCCGTGGACGCGGTCACCCGCTTCGTCACGAACGTCAAATAAAATAGTATTAATGATGCTCCTACTGAAGAAGAAGTAGAAAATGAGGCATACGGTGACGAGTTCTTTTGAATAAACCGTCAATGGCAGAAACGTTATGCCTGAGGCCCAGCAAATTCCAATGGATATGCTTTTTAATCCTGTTATATCTTTCAACCTGAAGTTTCGAACTTTTACGCTATATATCACTCCTATGAGCAGAGGACAGAGAATCAGAACTACGGCGTACGGACTTTGCATAGCGCAGAGGATAAGAGCAGCGGCGTACGATACCATAACCATAAAAATAAGGTAACGCTTATTTTTTCTTATAAACACGGCTCTTTGTGGGAGATTTATCGAATCTTCGTTTATATCAGTCAGTTTATTGAGATTGTATGTCGAGAAAATGAGCAAGAACGATGCGCAGATCAATTTAAAGTCAGGTTGAATCTCATAAAGCATAAATGAGATATACAGTTTTAGAGCGCATACGAGCGCAATGAGGATAGAACTAACGTTTAAAAAAGATATGATTCCATGGACCGTTAGACGTTTATCAGTAACGTAATGTACCTTATCCTTATGCTTAGCGTTATAAGGTGATTCGCGTCGATAATCCGACATAGTGCTCAAACAAAGCACGCCCCCATTCTATCGCTTTATTACTTTGGCCCATTAAGAGTTTAGTAACATCGTAGCTTCCGTCCAGGTTGTACAGACCGAGAAAAACAAATTTGTCAGTTGATGTAAATGCAACTTTCGGATTTTGTTCAGTGGTATACAGTTTAAGGTTCTCGTCAAGCGCTCTGTGTAAGCTCTCTTTATCTGCCGCCTGCACTATTTTTTCAAGCACGTCTGCCGTTACTATTAATTGAACTTCCACGTGATGTTGAATAATTTCTTCAAAAACCGTTGGGTAGTCTGAAACGAAAATAGGGGAAATGCCGTTTATTACATCGACGTTTTTCAATGCACTCATAAAGAAATTGTGTATTTTATAAAGATCGGTTGCATCGGTTGTTATAATTGTGGCATCTTTCAAGCATCCTATGTTTTGAATTAGATACTCCGGAATGCCACTAATGTCGTGATGAAGCAAAATTTTTTCAGCCTTTACTAACGCCTCTGCTGTATTGCAAAAGTCAGTAATCTTATGGGCGATGACCATGCCGATAGTGGTTAGCTGGTAATTTCGCTCGCGATCTTGAAACGTGAGGTTGTCTCTCTCAAGCTCTCGTAACGCGTGTATCGCCGTGGTAGAGCTTACGTTCAGATTCTCTCGCAAATCGCCCAATGATTTTTCGCCTTCACGGAGGAAAGCAAGGATATTTCTTCGCAGATCCGAACAGATCGCAAGATGAGTAATATCCCTCGCTTGTTTTTGCGTGACTTCCTTTGTTCCAGCTTCTTTTGACGTCATCTCTCTTGTTTCACCAAAATGCTCATTACGATGTAAAGTTAAGGAGGTAATAGAACATTGCAATCTGGCAAATTTGTCGCCTATTGCAATTATGGCATATAATTAAAACGTTGCTTAGACAAAGCAATAAATAACATCATTTGTTATTGTAGATATAGTTAAATAGGGATAATGTAGCTATAGGATAAAAATGTTGCTCAACTTGAGCAACTTGTAAAGATCTAATCTGGATCTGACATCTCCATCAACAAGTTTTTTACGGTAGGGTAGATAGTAACTAGAATAACTGCTCTATTATCATCAAGTTCATTGCCAAAGGAACTTCAGTGTTCGAGCGAGTGATAGGGGTCGGTTGTTATTTAAAACGATGTTCGTCGCCCGTTGACTCTGGGAATCTGCTTTTGCTCTTGCTTTTGCTTTTGTGTCAACATTCTCCGTCGTCGTAGCGATAGAGGTCGCCTTTTCGGGTGCTCTGCCAGCGCGGAGAAACGCCGTCTTATTCTGCTCCAGCCATCTCTCCTCCCTCACGCAACAGTGACCCACAGATGGGCTTCCCGATAGGGGGCGGCGCGATTGCCGTCAGCGTACAGTAGGAATTCCATCGTCATGTTGGTTCCGACCCGGTCGGGCTTTAGGTTGACGGTCTTTTCCCACGTTTGATTATTGTCGAGGGCAACCGCGTCTGTGTAGAGGGTCGTCGAACGATTGTTGTTGGTCAGCTGTACGACGAGGTCATACGTTACGTTCCTGAACTCGTGGTTGACAATTCCGACGATGACTGGTTGTTGCTCGCCTAACACGAAG
>DASPRZ010000087.1:0-10620 GCA_035624185.1 Candidatus Acidiferrales bacterium | reverse complement strand
GATAGTGAGCATAAAATTTCTGATGATTCTGCACCTTTATTTTCAACCCTTAACATAGCAACTGTAGTATTAGGAAATCGATTAATTAGACGAATTATTAAAGGACTTTATATCAAAGATAGCAATATTATTTATGATGTCCTGACGCATTACAGTACCGAGAATCATATTAGTTATAGAGAAAAATTGAAATTTTTGCCCTTCTACGCGTTCATAGAACTCGGGAGGACGCTGTTCAAAGTCGATAAATCAGTGATGAAGGACTATTTTGGTCAGCAAGTCACCCGCAGAGGACTATCAAACATTATTAAAAGCGTCGCTGAGTATGGGGCAACAAAGCCGCAAAAGTTATACGCTCCTTTTTTAGTCGTTTGGAACTTTACGAACGCGTGCAACTTACGATGCAAACATTGTTATCAGAATGCGGGCAAGCTCTCCCCACATGAATTAACGCTCGAAGAGAAGCTGAATGTTGTCGATCAGCTGGCTGAAAATGACGTCGTTGCCATTGCTTTTTCAGGTGGAGAGGCCCTATTGCACCGTGATTTTTGGGAGGTCGCCAAATATGCTGCTGATAAAGGCCTCTACCTCTCATTAGCAACAAATGGAACACTGTTGACAACAGACGTAGTGAAACGGCTAAAAAAAGTTGGCGTTGAATACTTTGAGATAAGCCTTGATTCAGTTAACCCCGTGAAACATGATGAATTTAGAGGAGTTACTGGGGCGTGGGATCGTACAATAGCCGGCGTAAAAAACGTCGTCGCCGAGGATGGACTTTACTCTTGTGTAGCAACAACATTAACCAAAGAGAATTATACTGAATTGGATGAGTTAATCGATTTAAGTAAAAATTTAGGGGTAGATAGAAGCTTGATTTTTAACTTCATTCCAGTTGGAAGGGGTACTGAAATCATCGATATGGATCTTTCCCCAGAAGAGCGAGAAATGGTAATGCAAAAAATGTATGGGTACTTGAGCGGGATGACGTCGAGGTTTGAGGTCCTCACTACCGCTCCCCAGTTTTCCCGAGTCTGCCTTATGGAGTCAAACAGTGGAATCATGTCGCTCGCACATTTCGGAGCAGCTGGGTTCAGCGATAAAGTAGGGACGCTAGCTGAGTTTATAGGTGGTTGTGGTGCGGGGAGAATGTACTGCGCAATTCAACCTAATGGAATAGTCACCCCGTGTGTCTTTATGCCAATAGAAGTAGGCAATCTGAGAACCGAATTATTTATCGACATCTGGAAAAATTCTGAAGTTATGCAATCTTTGAGAGAAAGACACGATCTAAAAGGACAATGTGGTCACTGTAGTTACAAGTATATCTGTGGAGGATGCAGAGCGCGGGCCTATGCCTATTTCAACGATATAAAAGCTCCGGACATCGGTTGTATTAATAATTGTCAATTCTACTATGATACTTTAAAACAAACGGAGGCAGCAATAAGCTGCGAAGCCTATTAAAAGGCAAAACGTCCGGCCCGGAATGAGGATAAAAGTAGCATGATCCCACGTTACAAAGAATAAGGGGGACGTTGCTTCGAGGCTGGTATATATTTGCTCCCACAAGACCAGCTCATAGCGTTGCATTTTTTAAGGCAGTAGGGTCGGAGCAAAGCATCGCAAGTGCGCAATCGGGAATCTCATGACTAATTAGCTAACTATAAAATGACAGAGTGGATGTGCATGAAATGGATAAGGGTTAGAATGGGTGAGGCTCTGATTTTGTTATGATTACTGATGCAACCACGTTGATATGTTGTTCCGTTAAGGAATTGATGAACTTAATTTAATTATCTGATCAAAAAATAAAAGTAGATAATTTTGCAACACAAATCATTTAATATATCTGGTAGCATTCAGAAGAGGAGTACTTGTGGATATGTTCATAGATATCTACAGCACACCTCTGCTGTTGATGATGAGAAGCAGCAACCGATCGCGGGTTTACTCGCCGTTCATGTGCGGTTATTGCTCGTACACAGTAGCTAAAAATTGATGTCATTGAAAGAGGACTCGAAGTAACTGTTACAGCTGACTCGCAGCGCTGCTCTTTGACATGGGTAGAATATAAGAGGAACTAAACATGAAAGTCGTAGCCTTCAACGGCAGTGCGCGCAAGGATGGCAACACTGCCGCTCTTATCAAGTATATATTTCTCGAACTTGAAAAGGAAGAGATTCGAACCGAGCTGGTACAACTTGCAGGCAGTAAGATTCAGGGCTGTATCGCCTGCTATAAGTGTTTCGAAAATAGGGATAAACGCTGTGCGGTGGATGACGATGTGGTGAACGAATGCATCGAAAAAATGAATGACGCTGATGGGATCATCCTCGGGTCTCCCACCTATTTTGCTGACATCACCACGGACATGAAGGCACTAATTGAGCGGGCAGGCTTTGTGGCTAAGGCTAATGAGGATATGTTTAGGCGCAAGGTCGGTGCGGCTGTGGTGGCGGTGCGCCGAGGGGGAGCAATACATACCTTCGACTCTCTCAACCATTTCTTCTTCATTAGTCAGATGATCGTTCCAGGCTCTAGGTATTGGAACGTAGGTATCGGACGCGATATCGGTGAGGTGGAAAAGGATGAAGAGGGAGTGGAGACCATGAAGAATCTCGGCCAAAACATGGCGTGGCTGTTGAAAAAAATTCGTGAGTAAATTACAGTCCTTAGCGTTGTGAAAGGAGCAATCGCAATCTAAATGCCTAAACCGCTGCTCTTGCATCATGGGAATCAGTGTCAAGAGAGAAATGAAAATCGAACGAGAACAAAAAATTGCCTTTACCTTCCATCGACAGCAATGTTGTAAAAGCACCATACATCATGCTAGTAGGTATAATGAGATAGTCGCTTTCAGCCGTGAAAACGTGCCTGCAGCGTGACTACGTTAAAAGAAAAGTCGAGTAACATAGTTTGCGTACGACGCGCAAATTCACTACAACAAACCCACATGGCTTATCGTATCCTGACTCTCTCGCGTGAGTAAAGCAGTGTGCATTCCTCGTCGCAGATACAGTTATCGTTGACGATTTTGATCTGGTCAATGTAGGCTGACCATGTCGAGCCGATTTTCATGGACTCTATAGTGGTCAACAAGAAACGGCATAAAATCGTCTATTCCTAACGGTCAGTTTATTTCGTTAGGATTTTAAGCACAACTTTAAAGTGGAATTTAACCTATTTCCTAATATTAGTTGCTAATCAATTCACATCATTAACTCAAGAAGGCACTACGATGTTGAATCCCAAATTAAACGATGGACCAAAGGAAGTAGCCCTGATGTCGAACTTACAACAGATTGTTATGTTACACATCTACAAGACACCGGGCGATGGGTTACGCTTGTGGCAGATTCAAAATAGAGTTGGTACGGAACCAAAGGATGCAATAAAAATAGCTCTTATGGAACTTGTTGAGGCTGGATACATTGATATAATCTCGACTGGTGGCGGACCGAAATATTGCAGAAGACACTCAAAAATATATCTTTTAAGTGTTTTGTCTTCTATCGTAGGGGTTTAACAATTTCGTTGCCGCTGCTGTAGTAGACAGCCGTGCATTATCATAGTTTGATCTCTGCATAGTTTGATCTCCGAACCTTTACGATTAAGAGAACATTAGGACTTGCAGATCCCAGCATAACTATTTAGGATGGAGCAAATATCGGTGATTGCAAATCGGCAACTTTGTGGGATATTTTTCTAAACAAACGATAGCGAAAAGCCACTTACAATTGCATAAAGCTTCCATCAAATGTTGGTTGTGGCTATTTTCGTAATCAAACATCGACGTTGCGAGGATCTTATGCGTGTTATATTAATCTTAGAGTAGTCGTTGAATAAACGTCCTTTCTGTCGTCGTTCTTTATGGTGAATTTTAAGGTTCAAACGGCTACAAATGCGATGTATGCGATGTTACTCCCTATATCTCGTTTATGGCATATGGAGCAGATCTCTCATCGCCAACAAAACTTCAATTCATCACCTACTAGAAAAAGAGTACATAAAGCTCTTTGGATTTATTAAAAAAAATGGGGAGATTGAAAACTGAATCTCATCTGCTTGCTCCTCTCCACTGGCACCCCTATGCAACATTATAATAAATAAAAAGTGATTTAAGTCCATCCTAGTATTGGAAGAGTACCTATTCCGAGTGGGCCGGTATTTGCAGATACAATAACACCTAACCAATTTGCAGGGCCCATTAAATAAGGAACTGTTCCACTTACGAGTGGCATTATGCAGCTCAAAAGTGGCGCTAAGAACCCGAACATCTTTTTCACCTCCCCCTCAATTCATCCTGTTCTGATCTAATGTGATCACTAATAAAGGTTTCTTTTCTATTTTTGATCTAATGTATAAACTAATAAAGGTTTTCCTTTCTTACCGAGGATAAGTATAAAAAAATAAGATAAGATGGAACAGAAAAACTAAGCGATAGACGATTATATTGCTAAGTAAGGCGAAGATACCTTACACGAGATGTTACTATAACTCCCACGTTAACGTAGCGATTTGTGATAAGTTATCATTCTTAAAACACATGAACATTAATGAGTTCAAGAATGGTGCGGAGCTGTTTGCGGAGCACTCCCAATTAAGCGTGCTCGATAGTGGGCTGTAGCCCCAACAACTGGAAGTTTATGGCTACACGTTTTACATGAATATTAAAAACAAAGAGAGGTTAACGTTTTCCCTTTACCTAACTCGAAATATTCTTCCAGTTGAATATTGCTAGCATGAGACTCGCTATTAATATAGGGTTGATGTTACATCGAGCACAGGCACCAAACGGATCGCTTTGCGTGTACAAGCGACAAGTCTACTCATGCTAAAAATAATAGTGACTTAGACTTATTTACTCATTACTCATAGCCGAATCAATCATACCGCCTCTGCTGACTCGACGTTCATCATCCTTAGCAATTTTTCAAGCAACAGTATGGTTCCTTTCTTATCTAACGGTTTGTTTTCATTTCCGCATTTAGGAGAGTAGATACATGCTGGGCACCCACTTTCGCAGTTACAGTCCCTCACAAGCTCAATGGTCGTCTTTATAATATCTTCAATTAATTCAAACGCGTTTTCAGTCAGTCCTATCCCCCCCTCAAAACCATCATAGATAAAGACAGTTGGGTTTGCGGTGTCGGGATGATGTGGTGTAGACACACCCCCTATGTCCCATCGGTCGCACATAACGTAAAAAGGCATTATCCCAATCATTGCATGTTCGATACCATGCAATCCACCCGCGAAGTCCACATGCTTCTCTTTTAATGCTATCCTCACGTCATCCGGCACAGTAAACCATAATCCTGTTGTTTTAAAGTGCAATGGCGGCAAGTCAAGCGTCTCGATTCCCATAACGCGGTCATAGCGTAGTATCTTGTAGCCAACGTAGCGCTCGGTGACATTAACATCCCCGAACGAAAGCACAAACTTTCCTATCTCTTTCTGCTCTATCTCATGTAAAATTTCTATATCCACCGTCTTCATGGGTTCAGTGTGAAAATCGACTCCCCTCTTCTTGACATGAACGGTGCGACTGTTCAGGTTGAAGTCCTCCACAATGTAAGTCTCTCCCTGATGTAGTAAGACTGCTCCATTATGGGCCTCTCGATATGCCTGTATCCTGTCAATAGTTTCCATTAGTTTTCCATTACAAATGATGTTAAACGTATCTGAGCTCAAAGCATCTAGGCGAACGACTTCTGTAGCTCTCCCTTTTCCCGAGTACACCCATCCTCTTAAAGTATTTTGTACCAAACCTTGCCGTTCCAGTTCTCTCAAACCTTCTTCATAGGTTTCGCCAAAAAATGACTCTCCATCAGCTGCTGTGATGGGCGCTTCAGCTGCGGCACACATGAGATGCCCTAAAACGATGTAATAATTCGATAGATCAATTATTGCATGTTCACTAGATCTACCAAAGAATATCTCTGGATGCTTCATAAAATATTGATCTAATGGGTTTTGGAAGGCAACAAGTGTCGTAATAGATTCTCCTATACCTCTCCCCGATCTTCCTGCTTGCTGCCATGTTGAGATAATTGTTCCTGGATACCCAGAAATTATCACGCTATCTAGTGAACCAATATCTATTCCTAGCTCTAAAGCGTTGGTTGACGTTACCCCCAACAGCGTCCCATTCTTGAGATTATTCTCTATTTCTCTCCGCTCTTCAGGGAGATATCCCGCTCTATATGCAGTAATTCTGTCCACGAGGTGTGGCTCAGCTTCTTTAACCTCCATTTTTGACCATAAAGCAATTAGCTCCGCCATTTTTCTTGAGACTGTGAAACACAGCGTTTGGAGGTGACTCCGCACAAAAAACAGAAGCAAACTTTTCGTTTCTTGGTGGGTAGAGAGTTCACCACTGTTACCTCCGCCGAAATAGGGATTGTAGAAGATAAAGTATTTCTTTCCTTTTGGTGATCCGTCCTGAGCAATGAGGTCAAAGCTACATCCGATCATCTTCTCACCGAGTTCAATGGGATTCGCGAGCGTGGCTGTCGACAAGATAAACTGCGGGTCAGAACCATACAGGTTACATAATCTTCGCAACCTTCGCAATAAAAATGCGACGTTTGATCCAAAAACCCCTCGATATATGTGCCCCTCGTCAATGACTACGAACTTCAAATTGCTTAAGAACTTTTGCCATTTGTGATGCCAGGGTAAGACATGGTGAAGTTCATATGGATTGCTTATTATTATTCTTGCCGTCTCTCTGATTTTGGGTCGTTTGCTCGTAGGTGTATCGCCGTCGTACACTTCCGGATGGACTAGAATCCCACTTAGTTGTTCAAACTCCTTAATCACTTTTAGTTGATCGTTAGAGAGCGCTTTTGTAGGGTAAAGGTAGAGGGCTGTGGCACGTTTATCTTGGAGCAACGTTTCAAAGATTGGAACATTGAACGCCAGTGTCTTTCCTGATGCTGTTGGCGTTGTGATTACCACATTCTTGCCTGACCGCAAGGCATTGAGCGCATCACATTGATGCTGATAAAGGGCAATTCGCTTTTTCGCTAGGTAGCGCTGGAGGTTTATTGGTAACTCCGTAGTGAGTTCTCCGTACCTAGGTTCTTGTGCTGGCAACACCTCGATATGCTCTATCCTGTCCTTGTATCGAGGTCCGCCCTCGAGCGCTTTAATTATACGTTCTACTGTTATCCCCATCCCTCACACAGTTTTGAGAAGAGAGACGTTAGAGTAATTAGATCCTGTCTATTATGGTCAACTACGGAAATAACAGGTCCCACATTTTTGGTCCTAAGATAGGTTTCATAGAATTCTGGCACTAGTGCACTCGGCACATCATCTTTTCGCGTTCCAAGGAACTGTCGTTCTAATGTAGTCAATTTAAAATTGTACAAGGTTTCTTTCCATGCACGCCTTGAAAAATAGAGCACATCAAAATGCGATCTTTCTAGATCTCCTCTTATTCTGTAATATGCTAGTCTCTCTTTAATGTACGGTATATCAAAAGTTCGCCCGTTGAATGTTATGAATGCACTCCTATCCCTCAAATGAGAGAGTACTGCGGTTAACGCAGCAGGCTCTTCTTGTACACTTCGTAACAGATATTGATGAACTGTTAAACAATCATCAGAGAAATGCGCGACGCCAAACAGTATAATCGGTCTCGTGAAGAGACCTAGAGTCTCGATATCTACAAATAGGAAGTCCTCTCGTTTGTGAAGACCTGAAGCACAAAAAACGAGTGGATGCGATTTTGGGAACCACTTACAGATCCAATTAGTGATGCGGCGCGTATCGCAGCGGTTAAGAAGCTCCAAAAACTTCATCGCCTCATGACCAAAGCGTGGGTGCCTTACAAGATCTTCAATTGTCTTGTAGCCGTCATGCTTTAGGGCGCGTTCAGTTGCTTCTCCTATTCCATACATTAATTTAAGACTCGCTAATATCCTTTCTCGCGCCGCGTCATGTTTTACTTTTTTTAGGCTTATTCTATGTTGGCTTTTTATGCGATAACAAGTGCCGCTCTTTGTGATTACATCTTCACCATGAAGAGCTTCTTCCAAAGTTTTTCCTTCGTATCGCTTCAACAGTTTCAGTTTCAATTGTTGAGCTGCTTGGTACTCCTGATCGCTTACACTAAAAAAAGTCGGTTCAAACCCTCGAAAGCTATCCCCCTCAGGCTTGGTAATTTCATATTCTTTAGTGCCATCGACGTTTTCTCGCAATCTTCTGCTTATTTTTGTAAGCGTTGCTTTAGAGTTCCTTTCATCGCTTAACATAGTGGCGGTCACTTAAATATCGCGTAGACGTAACGGCCTAAGCCATTATCTCAGTGGTACATTTAAACGATTGTTTGCCCCTTATGAGTTCTCATATAGATCATCTGATACTCCACATTATACTTTCTTGATTGTCACTTAAAACTATTAAATTGTTTACTCTATTTAATTCAAGGGACGTGCATCTAAGAATACCTACGTTTAGAGAGTACATTACTTTCGACGTGGTATTGCCGAAATAACAAATACATAAGTTCCTATTAATGATTAAGTGAAAAGTCTCTGCTGTTAGTTGGTGATACTGTGGTCAATCTCGGCACCCCGCTATGTGCAATCTGTAAACATTACGGCAGTGATTTAAAGTGCATTGCATTTCCTGAGGGGATTCCGTGGGACATTTTGGTAGAGCGCCACAATCATCGAAAACCGTACATCGGTGACTGCGGAGTACAGTTTGAGCCCAATGACCGTCCATAAACAGTTTTGAGCCCGACTTAAAACGCAGTCTTAGCATCGTCGTTCCAGCTTGAAGATACGTTATTACCTTTGACCATCTATTTACGGTTCATTTGTACATCGTTACTCCTCATTATAAGAGCAGCAGTGCGGTAGTTACGAGTTATTCTATCTAATAATAACGTCTTGTGGTTCAAGTGCTTGCAATAACACTATAAAGACGTGCGATGTACTCGTTTGATGTCGTATCACTCTGCGGTACACTTCTAACTAAGAGCAAAACAACTAGCTTAATCGTCGAGTTTTTAAGGAGTCGATGAATTGGGTGTGGCTCGCAGAGAAAATCTTGAAATCCAATGAAAGATTTTCGCAACTCTCATAGACAAGTAGCCACTTTATGATAAAGTGCTACACCAACTAGTTCATCTAACGCTGAAAGATTTAAACACCCGTTTAAGAGAAAGGACAAAGATCATCAGATCAGCTGTGACTGGTATCTTCGCCGTACATCACAATGTCATCGGTTTGAACAACATAACTGTTGATGATTGGTTGACCTAATTGCACTTGGGAGGTTTTTAGGTAGTACGCGTACGTCAATGGTTTATGACCGGTCGCCATATTGTAAGGATCAGTATCTTGTGGTGCGGTGGAGACCAAATTAAATCCGTTAGTTTCTCCCTTTACGAATTTAGTCGCATCATCGACGGTGCTAAAACGTTTTAACGTAAAGTTGCTGAAGACTGTTGTAGTATCGTTGGATTTGTCCCCAGACACCTCATTCACCTTTACGGTGTTGGCATCGATCCAGGTTTCGTTCCACGATTCCAGTGATCCCGTTGTTGCTGCAGGAACGTCATGTATTTTTACTAGCATTAATTTCAACACTTGGTCTTGTTCTGCTCCAGAACTGGTTGGCTGACTTTGATTTGTCTCATTTTTGTTGTTTGATGACATGCACCCCGCTGTAAGAACTGAAGAGACTATCATAACGGCAATCAGTACCAACAACAATTGTCTTTGTGCATTCATTTTTTAACCAACGCTTGACATGTAACAGACGTATAAATAAGCTTCTCACATGACCATATGATCTACTTCGTTGAAAATGGAATGATAACCCATTAGAGTCGTCGGGGAGTTTCCACAGCTTGTTATAATACTCAAGCTCTCAATATCCATCCAGGCCTTAGTTCTTCTACCTGAGGAGCGACGATGTAATATATTCTCTTCACTAGTTTTGCAGTCGTGTAACTGTAGCTTTTGTATGCGAATTGATTCAATCGCGTTCAACAAAAAATGCTGGTTATTACATTTTTACTTTTTCTTTATCGCAGCTATGAATTCGTCCACTGGCGTGGCGGGCATACTTATTATCCGGACAGTTCCGCGAGATCCCAGCTCTACCGAAGCCCGGCCAATCGCCTCATTGTCTGGCGCTTCCACCACATTAACAAAATCGTAAGGCCCTAGCACTGCGTGTTGACTAAGAACTTTCACACCGAATGCTTCAATCTCTTTATCGACTTCAAGAATTCGTTCAGGTCTGTCCTTAACAGTCTTTCTTCCCTCAGCTGTAAGGGTTGAAAGAAGAATATATGTCGGCATATACGTACCTCCGACAATAATTCTGTGTTTATATCACTTCTGCTTTTCGCTAGACCTGTCCTCGTGTCTCTAAACTGGATAGTTCTTTTAACGCACTATTAAAATGTTTACGATCACTTGCATCATGATCAGTCACTCCTCACCGCATTATTTGACTATATAAATGTAAGTTAGAATAAATGTAAGTTAGAATAAATGTAAGTTAGAATAAATGTAAGTTAGAATAAATGTAAGTTAGAATAAATGTAAGTTAGAATAAATGTAAGTTAGAATAAATGTAAGTTAGAAT
>DASPRZ010000083.1:0-3186 GCA_035624185.1 Candidatus Acidiferrales bacterium | reverse complement strand
AGGAGCCCATCCATCCTGTTCCGGATACCACTAAAAGGGCTTAATTCCTTCCATGACATTTGCAGAATCACCACTTCCATTTCTGCAATACATATATAAAATCATCATGGTATTAAACTATGACATTTCCGATGGAGATTTTACAAGAAATGTAGACTAACATTATTAACGCGCGTTGGCTAATTGTTAATTTAAAAATTAATATTGGAACCTAAAAATTAAAATGGTGTCCATTAGAAACATAATAAACCAAAAAGATTTTATTGTTGGAGTTTCTTTTACAAGTAGTAATCCAGAATTAGGATTGTTGAGGGTGATTGAAGTCCAGCAATACGCTTTGCGAAGCACCTAGGACAGAGGTCTCTCATCACTCAAAAGGAAGGAGGTAAAAATGAAGAGAAGAGCGGCCATTTTTGGTATAGCAGCGTTACTTTTGATAACCGTTGCGATAACGCCTGCGTTCGGACAGGCTATGTCGAATGCGACAGCCATCGCGACGAAAACAGCGAACATGACGAAAACAGCAAATGCAACGTCGACTGCAACGTCGAATGCAACTGCATCAACGTCGGCTTCAACGCCCGGCTTTGAAGCAGTATTCGCAATAGCTGGACTGCTCGCTGTCGCATACCTGGTCATGAGGCAGAAACACTAAGGCCTGAATGCTAAAATCTAAGATCTGGTGAGTCCAACTTTATTTTCTGGACTCTCTCTCATTTTTAATACTTATCGCCGAAAGATTTTCATGTTGCTTTGTTAGTATCATGGATTTAGCCGTTCCAACATACGAAAAATTGATTTTTTAACCATTTGTGATAAAAAGACAACTTAGATGATTAGGCTGAAAAAGCAATAGGTTCGTTAGAATAAGAAATGTGTGTAAAACTTGACTACACCAACTGACAATTAACGAGGGGATCGCTGGCTCTGGGGCAATTATTTGTTCATCTTCGTGTGACTTAAAATTAGCGTTCCATCCACTCAAATAGGTGTCGTATTCCGGTTTTCAAATCTGTTACAGGATTCCAGCCGAGCGACCTGATTTTCGAAATATCTGCTAGTGTGGACTCGACATCACCTTGCCACGATTTCCCGCCGGTATAATAGACTCGTGGGTTGAGGCTCATCATATCGAAGAGCAGAGAGGCTATTTCGTTAACTGTAACAGCCTTGCCGCTCCCAACGTTGTATTCCTCACCGGGTATCCCTCTCTCACGAGCGATTAAGAATGCGTTGATCACATCATTGATGTATACGTAATCTTTCTCTTGTAGACCCGTGCCTAATATCTCTAGCTCTTCACGGTTCCTTTCAAGCTTCTGTATAAGGTCATACATAACCCCTTTTACATTTCCGGGACCGTAGACGTTGTAGAGACGGAGCATTACGGTCGGTGTTCCAAATGTGCTAAAAAAAGCGTGACAATAGAGTTCTCCAGCCGCCTTGGACGCCCCGTAGAATGAGATGGGCTTTAAACTGTGGGTCTCAAGAGTCGGATGAGGAGCAATTCCATAAACCGTAGATGTTGATGCATATATAAACTTTGTACGTTTTGCACAAGACAATACGTTAAACGTCCCCCGAGCATTCACCTCAAAATCGTAAGAGGAATTTCGTGCTGATTCAGGAACTGTAGTCTGCGCTGCAAGATGGTAAATGCAGTCCGGTGCAACAATGCATGCCCGAAGCTTCTCCACATCGAGGATATCCCCCTCAATGAATTCAAAGTTTGAGTGAGAGTAGCTTGGCTCAACCAGATCATACCCGGTGACCATATAGTCCTTGTCAAGCAATCTTCTAACGAGGTGTGTGCCGATAAAACCGCTGCACCCCGTCACGAAAAATTCCGGAACTATGGAGGCATCAAAGCAGTCATCTGAAACTACATCATATTGAATTTCCAACACCATCTCATTGCCCCCTCAACGTTACGCTATTCTTCGGAGGTGTTCAAAGGAATCCTTTTCCTTCAACAGCCCTTTGTCATGTCCAAACCCATCTCAAGAAGTTCATTAACGCGGTTTTTGGTTCGCGCTTCAGCGAATATCCTCACTATCGGCTCAGTTCCAGAAGGTCTGATGAGCAGCCATCCGTCGTCGTACCAGATCTTCGCTCCGTCAGTCGTATCGATATTTCCGCTCGCTGATGACAATACGGTCTGCATGAGCAAATCTCTATCCTCACATTTAACCTTCGCCTTTTCCATAAAGTACGTTGGTACCTCGTCTGCAAGCTCTGACATCTTCTTGTTCTTCTCTGCCATTATTTCAAGTACCTTCGCGACCGTCATCGCCCCATCTCTGCAATACTGGTGCTCGGGGAAGATTATCCCACCGTTACCTTCGCCGCCGATAACTGCATTAAGTTTCTTCATCGTGCGTGCAACATAGATGCTTCCTACTGGGGTCCATACCACGTTGCTATTGGATTCTTCGGCCACATCAACAATTCGTTGGGACGAGCTGACCGGAGTGACTACAACGCCTGTTTTTTTAGAGAGCACATGTTTAACTATTATAGCAAGCAAGACATCCTCGTTTACGAAGTTTCCTTTTTCATCAATGAAGACCGACCTATCAGCGTCTCCATCGTGGGCGACGCCCAGATCTGCACCAAGTGAGACTACTGCCCCCGAAAGCTCAGCGAGAACATCCTCTGTGGGTTCCGGCTGCCTACTTGGAAAGGTGCCATCTAGTTGTGCGTTCAACGTGGTTACCTTACATCCCACCTTGCTGAGCATAAAGGGCGTAACAAGACTCCCTGCCCCGCAACCAGTGTCAACTGCGACGTTAAATCCCCCCTCTTTGATCATTTCGGAATTAACCTTGTGCAGTATTCCATCAATATACGCTGGGATGATATCAACCGTTGACATCTCCCCCGTCTCACGCCAGTTCACGAGGTTGAAGTCCCCCTTATAATAGATATCCTCCACGACAAGCTCCGCATCACTGTCGAATTCTGTTCCATCTCCTGCTACGAATTTCAAACCGTTGTACTCACGCGGATTGTGCGAAGCGGTTATCACGACACCCGCGTCGGCGCTATCCCTTACAAAGTACTGTATCGTAGGAGTGGGTGCCACACCAACGTTGATTACTTTACACCCTGTAGCAAGCAATCCTGCAGTTGCGGCATAGCTGAGCATATTACCCGATATTCTTGTATCCTGTCCTATTGCTACTG
>DASPRZ010000079.1:0-42156 GCA_035624185.1 Candidatus Acidiferrales bacterium | reverse complement strand
TTCCATGATAGCCAAAGTATTCTCTGTTAAGCAAACGGAATTGCCGCATTGGCCTTACTACTTCGAAGATATAAGGTACTTCTAACCCCTCACTTGCATGCCGCTCTATAGTACTCCCAAAGATTATCCGTGGGCGTACCTCATCGATACTCGTCCTCGTCGCGTATACGTCCGTGCCGTACACTACCTTTGGATTAAGCCCAAGGTCCTTCAGTTCTGCTTTTAATATGTCGCGTGCATAATTTTGAGAGGAACGAAGAGCGATAAGTTCAGGTGTCATCTCCATTTCCTCAGTTGCAAATCGGACTAAAGGAATCCCGACGGTAGCATCTGTTACGATGGCTGTGGGGGTTCGGTAAAAAAATCGCGCGATGGGCCATCGACGGCGACATGTTTCCATTACGATTCTCTCGCCATGAACGATTAATTCTTCAGCTAACCGTTGCACATTAAACTGTTCTCCAACTTCGCTCAGCCAACGAGATGTATTTGTTATCCCTATTGGGAGCGGTACGTCTTTGCAAAGCTGTTCAATGCCAAATGTCCCAGTGAGATAGTCAACTGCTCTTTGTCCTGCATCGTGGCTTAACAGGAGAGAGTATTCAGCAGTAGACACATTCTCAAATTCATTCAGGTTGGTGCTATGGGTAACTGTAGCGACAACGCAGATTCCAAGTTGAGCGAGGACATTTTTTACCCATTCTAGATCTGCCATCCACGTGGGGTTGGCGTTAGCGTGTGGAGCCACGAGACATACTGATTTGGTGGTTTTCTTACGCCCGTTTCCAGCCAATCTTTTGAGCATCGTATCCAAAGCGATATCAATACCGTCGTATTGTGATCCTCGAAATCCAGCACACTGGATTGGGACAAGTTTAAAGTTTACTTTCGACTGTATATCTTCACAAACTGCAATGATGTCGTCACCAACGATTTCAGGCCCACACGCACTAAGAACAAATAAAACGGAGATGTCCAATTCTCTAGCCTCGAGGATAGTACGAGCAAGAAGATCCTCTCCACCGTGAACAATTTCATCCTCACACAATTTGGTGCATAGAGTCATTGTCTCGGTGTAATCACAGTCCTGCCAGGAGAAGGCGTTCTCTACGAGATAGTTGCATCCTTGTGGCGCGTGAGCAAGAAGACCGCAGCCACTAACACCTAAAGCCGTTTGAGCGGCACCATTAAAAGCACATCTTAGGTATGGATCGAGGCACTTCTCAGTATTCGTGAACACCTCACGCATATCATTAGTTTGATTACTTTCCATAGAGCATCCCTCGGAATAGCTTAGAACGAGGTAAGTCACTGTTCTTCAAAGCGTGCCGAAGCAGCGCGGCAATGTTTTGAATTCCTTGAAAACCATAATGCGGTTGATAGGCTGGATTCATGAGAGTCAGGTTCACCATTGGGCACGGAGGGTATCTAGCAGAGTTACCAAAAAAGATAAGGTCGTCAGAACTTTGCACAATCGCCTCTAGTTCTTGTTCTGTTTCCCTCGAAGAATGGAAGTTTCCTAGGCGAAAGAGTCCTTTTGTGATAATAATTTCAGGATTTACACCTGTTTCTAAGAGGAACTTAATGCTTGGCATCCTCTCTTTGATCGCATATGGGTGAACGTTGAGGACAACGGGGTGGGCGCCTAATTCTTCAGCCATCCTTGCTAAGGAAAGAGCCCGTATAGGTCCAGGAAACTCTGTTATCTCAATAAGAGCTGTCTTCCCCTCAAGAACCTGCTTAAGATATGTGAGGTCTGGCATAATTTTTCGAGTCTCTGTTTTTATCACTTCTTCAGCCTCCTTTTTCATACCCAGGGGCTTTGCAACCTCCATAAGCCACTCTTCAGTTGCCTTAAGCCCATAAGGTTGCCCCGTCCTACTGTACGGTATGTCGAATTTCTCTTCAATCAAGTCGCCAAGCTTTTGCCCCCAATCATAACACCATGAGGCATTAAGCTCGACCTCACGCGCTCTCCTAATCTGTTCCACCGTACACCCCCCGGCGATGATCGCGTTTATCTTTATCCCGACCTCGTGTAAGAGCCGTGTGATTTCATCTAGATCCTGGCTGAATTCAGTAAGTGTTGGGCCCCAACGAGCCCCGATGATGTTTATTGTCCCTCTCATCTTTCGTCTTGGGGGTTCCATTAAGCTCATAATGATTTTAAATGCATCCTCATAGCCACTGCGAAAATCACCACCAAACCCTTCACTACGAAGTGCAAGCACTCGACAGCTGACTAACTTTTCCGCTTCACGAGCGACACTCTCGACGTCATCACCGATTATTCCAGAACAGCAACATGAAAGAATAACAATGAGGTCTGGATGGTATCTCCTGTCTGCTTCCTTTACCGCTTCTAAAAGTTTACCTTCACCCCCGTATATAACGTTGCTCTCATCAAGAGATGTGCAAGCTATCGGTTCGAGCGGGACTCCTCGGAACTCGCAACATTCCCTTGTTCTGACAAAATCAGACACCCACAGAGGACATCCAGTGGGACCATGTACCAAGGGAACAACGTGACGAATGCCATTGATAACGTAAAAGGAAGTGAAAAATTTGCACATGGGCGCATGCGAGGCTTGTAACTTAGGAATCATCTCTCCTTTTTCTACTTTTGATGCAAGCTGTTGTAAGTTACCATGAAAAACTATATAGTCACTTTTCATGTCTCTCGACTCAATTTTAGCTTTCGCCACTCAATTTTAGCTTTCGCCATAAAATTGTAATTTTGTTAAAATCCCATTTCGCTGCGATGCATCTCTCAGTGCATATAATATTATGTTTTTTTAAAGTGATAAATGTTGGCTCTCCAAATTCTTTGAATTAACAGAGTCTTATCACTTCGAATAAAAGGACTTCCGTATAGTTATAAAATTGTTAAAGTGCGTGCTCTTACCTTGTTAAAACAATTTCAAACTATTTTGTTACATTATTTGGTATCAATCATTTCCCACAAAACTGTTTTTTAGCTGATTCATTGACTACATTGAGGATAAAACTATGCAAACGTTTTCCGTAGTCTATTAAACTTCAGTTCTATCTCTCACGTTTAAATGGTTCAACAACTGCTGCTCCAACCAACAATCCAAGTGAAATCGCAACGAGAGTCATAACAACTAACGCAGTATTCGTAACAGCAGTTATGTAACTTTGACCTACAAATGTAACCAAGCTAATAAAACCAAGAGATCCAGGAACGAGTATCCAGAATGCTGGCAAGATTGACACAAAATCTGGTGTACGGCTGGGAGATCGTCCTATATAACTTCCACTAACTGTCATAAGCAGAGAGCCTAAAAAGCCTCCGAAATAACTGCCGATCATAATACTTCCTACTTGTTGTCCTATTAATGCTATGTAGAGATTAAGCAAAACCCAAGGCATATCTTTCTCGCGTAAGGACATGAATAGGTACACACCTATTCCGAAAATGAGAACACCAAGATACGGCGCCCATATCCCAATTGTATTGAAAGATCGAGTAATGAGGAAACCTTGTTGTGTCGTTCCCACAAGCTGATTTCCTATTACAATTCCAAAGAGCAGAAGAAACAGAATTGCCACCCCATAAATAGTTCTACTTGCACCTGAGACCATATTACCAGTAGCAAGTTCAAACATTCCCGTTGTTAATGTAGCACCGGGCAGAAAATATGCAAGCGCTGGAATGACCAAAATGAATGAGCCAGTAACTAGTCCCTGCTTTATGCCAATAGATAATAAAGCAGACACGAGAAATGCAGCAAACACAGGTAGAATTAGTGAAAATCTTGGTCTATTTTGGCTCAAAATGAGCAATAAGCCCACAACTCCTCCAAACAGCGCTGACACCACTAGCTGCTGAGGCGTAGGATATAATAGCAATCCAAGCCCTATTGCAAATAAAATATAGCCGAAAAATATCCCAAAGGATCCAAAACGATGTTTCTGAGAAAGAATTTGTTTGATTCGCTTAGTGCCGTCTGTGGGAGATATGATCGTGCCTTCTACTTGGTCAATTAAGCTATAAAGTTCTGAAACTTGATCCAAAGGTAACAGCACTTGTGATTGATTAGCTACAGAAATGGTAATAGGAGCAGATTCATGTGATCCGAGTTTTATTATCAGAAAGGTTGGCGACAGCAAGATCTCCGATTGCACTCCGTAAGCAGTCGCAATACGCTCTAAAATTGAAGTTATAGCCACCACTGAGACACCAGCTGATGTAAGAGCTTTTCCCAGTTCAGTAAGAAATTCGAAAAGACCTAATGGGACAGTATTGCCGTGGTCATTTACAGCTTTCTGCTGCACTTCTGGTGGCAGATTATTAATTTTTCCATCGCTCATAAATTTGACAAAGTGAAATCATGTACATTTTTACTTCCGATCATTTTTGACTTAATGAAGTTACATAATTGCTTCGGACAACTACATAAATACGGTCTGCACTTATTTTAAAGGAACCCCTAAGTGAAGAATCTTCTCTCTAAGTAACAATAGTAAGTCAAACTCAGGCTATTAAAGGAGGGACTGCAAAAATAGACACAACAGCGGTTTCCTCCAGCCCTCCTCAAGCTAATGAAGGTAAAATGTTATTTAAAACAAAAAATTAATACTAAAATCTACTGATGAATTAGTAAAAAACTTTTTTTGTGATCATTGGACAATTGAGGTAGACAAGCTGAGAAGACCGTAAATTGAGACCAATACTTTCCGAATAGTTGCTTTTAATATGTGCGATGTGCAGGCGACCTTAACCCACGATCCGGACAAACTGCTATAATTGCATAACATGTCAATTCGTGGCTGTCGTTTTGGCGCTTTCAAGTTGGTATTATACAAATAGTTTGGGTAATAAGGACTAGCAACGAACCTCAGAAAGTTTGTAAAACACTATTGAGTGTGGAGATCTACCGAGTGACAAAAATAGTTAAAGTCAAGTGATAAATCTCCTGCTCTAATAGTAAGGAGGTGAATCCTGATTATTATATACTATTCTATATATAAAAACTTATCTATAGATTTGTTATAGCAGCAATTTTTATATGTAATCAGCTAGAATGCATTTTCCGGTTAATCAAAATAGGAACTTCATTTCGTACAATAAGAATTGTAAATTTGAATAACATTAAAAATTACTACATAATATTGACGTTATTGAAAAAAATGTATCTACAAATTTAAAGACTCAAAATTTTATCAATTATTAATGAAGGTAATTCTCAGAGTTTTTAACAAGAGCTAGCAAATGCCAAGTTGTTTATGTATGTCGAATGAGAAGAAATAAAAATCAATGAATATTTGAGTTGAGTTACGTATTCAAAAGAAACCATTGAAAATATCATTGTGAATTGTCAACAAATTGAACGGGGAGTCGAAGAACTCTCACAGGGCGTAGATGAGTTCAAGCAGTCTACGGAAAAACAGCCGTCATTCGTGCAGCCATTTGTTAAACGTGATTTTGAATCGGGTGTTGGATTAAGCATAGAAGAGTTAAAAAGACTTCTTGGTCATTTGGCGACGTGCTTCACGGAAATCGAAAACGACTTAAAACAGTTAGAGGCAGCTTGTAACAAAAAAGAAAGTGAAACTGACTATCTACAGCCATAACAAAGCCAAGAGATACGTCAAAACCATTCCTGAATGCAGCAAATGTTGTGATTAAGATGGTAAATAATTTGTTAACGTACTTACAGAGTTTGCCGGACAAAATTAATATGATTCCTCACCAATTTTTAAACAATGATGAATGAAAATCATTGTTACAGTTAATGCCAGTATATCAAGATAGGGCAAGGGCCTTGTTACAGTTTTTTGTAATTATGCAAGATCAGCTTGATCTTTTGATTCATACTTTAGCAAATTGATCTGTGCTAAAACGTAGGAACGGCCATTTTCCGAATATCGGCCAAGGTGCACATAAAAAGTGCAGTAATAACTACAGTTCGCTTTTTTATTTTTAAAGTAAACGTTTTTGAAAAAGATAATACAAATATAATTGTAAACGCATTTCCTTTGAGGGGTCAAGCTTTTTAGAAACATATACAAGAACTGGCGCTTTTCACTTTAACTGTCGGACGTATAATAGCTTCTTCTTCCTTTGATGTTTTTAAGGTCGCGTTTCACTTTTTTTTTAATTTGTCGACGCCAACTGGTTACATAAGTTTGTGCTATTGTGTTTAGCCCATTTTAATGATGTCCTGACATAAGCATAAACGAGTTCTCCTATTAGCTTTCTGAATATCGCATTAAGTTAATTTTGTTAGATTGTGACATTGGAAAACCATATAACTCCAATGGAAGAAAAATGACCCAATGGAAGAAAAACGCCCATATGAAGAGTACCGGTCATATTAAAGTAGTATTACTTCTATTTTAAGTTTGTACGAGCGTATAGCGCAGCCCGCCTATGCAACAACAATTAGTTGCACATACTCGTATACTAATCCACAAAAAGGGGGGTGAAAGAAAGATGCCTGTCGCAGGTCTACAAATGTTAATAACGGTAGTCCAGTCCCTTAGTCTAGCACTGGAAGCAGCTTTCCCGCTACTATCGCCGATTATAAGCTTAGTAACTTTAGTATAGTAGGGATCACTGCACATTCTGTGGCGATAGTGAACTGCCGAGGAGTTACCAAACATGGTGGTAGTTGAACAGCGTATTAACGGTGCATTATTTGGACAAGACACATTAAGTGACAAGTGCATTTTAAGCTGGAAAGTTCCCACGGAGCAGTTCATTTTTACCCTCCAAAACAGTAAGGTTGCAAATGACATCGAGCTTCCAGGTAGGAATAAAGCCATCCACTACCGGTAATTTACTATTTAACAGGAAACTAATACTCAGATTATAAGAAGCATTTGCTGTTGGGGGGACGCTTCTATCTGAATGCTGACCGAGTCGGGTCAGTTCAACTAAAACTCAATTTTGTCATTCAAATGGGCTTTTGATGTAGATCCTGATATGATTGTTTTTAATATTTTGAACTTTGCGCTCATTTACTTGTTTTGATCATAACTAGAAGAACTCTCTTCATGAGTCATGGGTGAGTAAAGTATTTGATGTCAAACGTCTACGTTAAAATTCATTAGTATTTTGATGTTTGAGATCAACGAACAGTCTAGCGAATATTCTTGAAAAATCAAATATTCTATGAAGAACCACTTACAATGTTTTGAACAACAGCAATTAATCTGCTATAGTTTGCGTTTATCCCTTCTGCAATTTATTCGCTATTTCAAATTGACACGCACTATGACGTAATATCTACCTAATCACACTGAGGATTTGTTAACGTGTCTGTCGAATAATCTCCCAATTATTGCTCCAATTATTGCACCAAGAACCATTCCCCAAGTTAATTCTAAACCAAGAATATCACCTATCGGAATACCTAGAACTGCTCCAAAAATCATACCCAGACCAGTATAGAGAGTCTCTGTGTGTTCTCTCTCACGTCTTATAAAATGCAATGTTAAGTATAATATAACCAATATGATGACTACTAATGCGAGTGTCGCAATGTACTCACATCTTACAAGGCCCACATAATTCAAGTTTAGGAACTCCGTTTTATTATGGGTAAAATCGTTTCAATTCTTTTGATAGTTTGATTCTACGTAAAAGGTCTGTTGTTATCTTATATTTTTCGCTTTATAATAATATTTTCAATGGTTCCACTGCAAGTGCAAAGTACCTTTTTGTTTTATTAATTGTGAATACAACAAGATCGAAGGAATAAAAAGATAGCATAAGTGGAACACAAGTGACCAAAAATAATAAGTGTGTCGACAGTAAAAAGCATTGGCTTACGTATAATAGCAGTGTACCATTGTTAATTTCAAGAGACCATCAAAAACCAGAGACCATAAAAAAGGAAAATTCATTAATATATTTGA
Source organism: Candidatus Acidiferrales bacterium (assembly GCA_035624185.1). GTDB lineage: Archaea > Halobacteriota > Bog-38 > Methanoflorentales > Methanoflorentaceae > DASPRZ01. The sequence continues at coordinate 34,269 of DASPRZ010000079.1, read as the reverse complement.
GACATATGCCCTCGTCCAAGTAGCACGCTTATATTCTGATACAAAACTTCAAAGGATCTACTTGATTTTTTAATGTAAGTAGTAAATGATTTTGAAATTACACTACTACCGCTATGGAAAGTGTTTGACCAGCAGGTACATAAAAATGGGAACCTCTGCTGCATGGTGCTATCAGTTGACCCGAGCCACAGTGAGAGCTTCAGTATTTTAAAAAGTGTTTTTGGATAGGGAGACATACTTCTATTGTCTGAATATCGAAAAAAACATAAGTGCCAAAGTAGTGAAAATTATTACACAGAATATGAGGGTTAAAGAACAAGTTACTTGACATCCACAAGAGATGGTTGCTCCTGAAGACTATAGATATAGGACCAATTAAGTTAACATCATGCCGAAGACAGCTACCAGAAACATACGTAAAAGCACTCAATACAATATTTTAAGGCGCGTTTGATTAAAAGAAATCATTATATGATCATAATAGAGATGCAGAGAGAGAATAATTTTGACATCAGGTCGAACGTGTTATTGATACGATGAAAGCAGATAATCTAATGAAGGTATATACCTTTTATTTCAGGCAAGCATGAAAACGAAATGGCCTACCATGCGCAAAAAAACAGTATTTATGGCAGTTGTCTTTGTTGCATCAGTTATTGTGCTAGGTATAAAACTGCTGAATCCCACACCTGTGCAAATATTTGTTGAAAATGAAACGACTATTGTAAATCAGGTTCCAGGGCTTTTTACGTATACTGATACGCTTATAATGATAATCGCTGCTAGTTTTGTAAGCATTAGTGGGATGTATTTGCTCTTCTTCGATTCAGCGCCGCAAACTTCCTCTGCGGGCACTGCAGTGTTGGAGGAACGGAAAAAGCGCTGGGAATCAATAGCGAAGACGTTGAAAGAAGATGAACAGAAGATCTATTCGGCAATAATTGAGGAAGGGATTATTGCTCAAAGTGAACTAGTTGAAAAGACGGGACTCTCGAAGTCAAACGTCAGCAGAGTGTTATATGTGTTGGAAAGTAAAGGTCTAATTGAAAGAAGAAGACGAGGGATGGGTAATATCATTTTGCTCAAATAAGAACTTGCATAAGTCCATCAACAACAATAAGATTTGTTACAGACTCAAAGTTTGAATTTTTAAGTAAGAGGTTAAGATTTACTGGTGGTTTCAACAAGTAGATACCACGTTTAAAAAATGTCAAAAAGAATAAAATTCTGACAATTGTGAGACACATTTTCAGGTTCGCGCTATCGAGTCTTAAACAAAAACCTTTGTTAGAAACAACTTTTGCTCTCTCGAATTGTTAACACTTATATATGTGCTTAAATTTTGATCTTGGCCGTGTCGCCATCCCATTTAGCGACTTAACGGTTGTGCGTTGATCTTGTAACGTGTGGTTTCCGTCGTTGGTGATTACATATATTTTTTGTATTCCTGCTTAGTCTTAGTAACAAAACCCATGTTATTGGGTATCTGAAGTTCAGACATACACGTTGGCAGTTTCGACACTCGATCACCGTCATGTTAATAGTAGTTTAGAGGCGCATTAACAATTTTTAATTTTTAAAAATAATATAAATATAGGGGGGGTATAGACAACTCCGTCTGCTGATGGTAAACTAATGTGTTGTTTAAGATTAGACACAATTAGCGAGCGGTACGACTCGATAATCCTTACGAGAAGAATCTTCTGTTCTCTAGTCTTTATCCGTGTTGATCTTACTCTGAATATCTACCAAATTTCTATTATTTTGTCGAATTATTGGTTGTTAAGTCTAGTGACTTCTACTCAGATTGGCAAGGTACAAAGAGTGAATGTTTTTAGTTTATGGCTTTAAACTGATAGATAATCGTATTCGACTTGATATAAAAAATAATTCGCCGCTTGAAATGTCGGTTAGCCAGTTACCATGCTTATCAATTCAAGCGACATTTTCTCATCCCCTTTCAGAATGAGTTGATCAAGAGCAGCAATTAGATACTGCCACTTTCAATAGGTATAACTACAGGACAGAGCACTCAACGCGTCGCATCAAGTTGTGATAACAAATGTTAATAACATGGAGATAGGTGGTGCCATATCATATACAAAACTTGATGCTGCAGGCAACAACATAAATTGCAAATTAATGCACACGGGCAACATAACATTGTCCTTCTCACCTCCTTTCTCTTGATCTATCAGTCTTAGCTGATGATTTTTCAAGCAAACAATAATGCGCGCTATTCCTTTAAATATTTTGGTAGTTCAACTCATAACTCAAGATAACGCAAACCTAAAGCAATTTTATAAACAGTTAAATATTCTTTCGTTTGATTGTTAAAACAACTAAAAACGCCTCTTTTTAGAACTAGTCGTAATACTAAACCATTTTTATATTACACTGTAAAAAGCAAAGTTAGTCTGGTTAAAAAATTAAAACTCAATTTTATCCAACACTTCTCGCAAATCTGGTTTTGAACTGTAAATAGACGTAAGTTGTATTGAGGTTACTGCAGTCCAACAATTGTTGCATCCGCCTTAATCTTGTTTTTATACGTTCATGATATTGAGAGTTAGATTTTATCAATTTGTCCTATTCTCAAAGTATACATGCGACTAACCCACGGATCACGTACGAGCATAATAAAGAAAAAAGGCATATATGGCTAAAATGAACTAAATTAACAAGTTATCGTGATTTCTCGTCGGTTGCTAATTATACATCACTTTAAAACTACTTTACACCAAAATAAAATAGCAAGTTGGTTTAACGCTAATAAACAAGACTACCTTTATATCCTCGCGTGTATAATTACTTAAGTTCGAAACGCGATTGTTGATAAGTGGCGTTCAATCAGAATTGTGGATGCTTTACAGGATGGTAATGCGGCATGAAGAAACAACTGTTATCATTATTGCTAGTAGTTTTTGTGATAATGTCAGTGTTAGGAGTTGTAGGCGCACATATGATAAACGAAGACCACAAAGTTGAAATGAATGTGGACGGCGCTGATCATATGTTTGGTGATGGTACACGGTGCTCAGTACGGAATTGTACTGTGCCCGACGTCCTCACTGTTTCTTTTAAAGGATCGGGAAAGTGGAATGATCCTTATATAGTCACTGGTGAGTTGTCTGCTTGGGACAAAAATAACAGCAGGCCCGGTTGCGGAATTGGTGGTGAACTGATCCATATCTACTATCGGGATGGTGATAGGGTCTGGTCTACACATTGGAATGGTGAAGTGGTGACCCAAGGAGGATCGTATACTTACATAATTGGACAGAATCTACCACCAACAGGCCTTACCGGAGTAATGGCAGTCTATAAATGCAGCGACGCACCAGCTTCTCCGAGGTGGACTCCAGCTATCGCAACGCTTACTTGGTAATGTGGACAAAATGGCGACTTGAGAGAGAGAAGTTATAGTTACTCAAGTATTCAAGCGCTCGTCCTTTTGATCTAGTACTGAATCACCTCTTAGTTATATGGGTTTTTATCTGTCTATATTAGTCATTAATCTTAAAATGCACCGAGCAACTTTTTGCTCAACTAATCTCTGTTAAAGAAATGTAAAACGATATCAAGAGCTCATTCTCTTTCCCTTTTGTTACCCGAAGAACTACAAGAACTCTAACTAAGAGATGAATTTCGGTAGTATTCTATAATTTTAAAAAATGTTTGCTCTTTTTTGCAAAAGCAGCGTTTTCAGAAATAATCAGTTTATTTTACATAAGTTCACGCTTATGCCTTATTCTACTTTTTTTACAGTGTAAAAAATAATCGTTTAAAACGTCATTAAACCCGGTTTTTATGGAAAAGAGTGACCAGATCAAAGTAATGCGTACGTCCTTGAACTTGCAATGTTGGACTCGTTCTTTGAGCTACTGTTTCTTTATAGCTGCGTTTCTCGATGCCTTGCAAGGATAATACGATACGTCACTAGTACGTAGGTAACATAGCTAGTATTTTTTTACAATGTTATTACCAGAGCAGAAAATGAAAAATGTGCGGTTCTAACTAGCGTCGAGGTACGGTCTAAGGTTTTTCACCTCCTCATAGAACCTTAGACGTACCTCACTAATATCTCAGTTTCGCTTTTCATAACATGCGTGCTGTAAACCTTTAAAAAGTTGTCCCTTTAATCTTAACTACCTCTGTTTTGATTAAAAAAATAACATGGACTCGGATACGAGCGGCCAGATAACGCGTTGTTATATTTTAAGCTGTTTAAGGCAAAAAAGTGGTAATTATACTTCTCGTTTAAAATCTAGTCGTATGCAGCTTTCATAGAAGTCTTCTGTAATAATCGACCGCCTCAGATGTTCAACGCTTAATTACAAAAAATCTCTCTGTAAATTTATTACAAATTGAACTCTCACTTTTGTAAATATATTATACAAATATTAATATTTAATTCTAAAATTTTATAATTTTTAATCTGATAAGTTATAATCGATTGAATATTTTATAACATAATAATTTTATAAACATTAATCTATTGATTATAATTCTAAATAGCTTTTTTAAAATATGATTTAAGGTTTTGAATTTTTATTGTGAATTTTTATATACTAATATTTAATTAAAATTATATGAATATTAGTCTTTTGCAAATTTTAGCTCTCACCTTTATAAAAATAGTTAAATACATCTATTTGTTGATTGCAAGACCGGCTGAAGTGATTAATCTGTGGTGACAAGTAAAAAATAATATAACGCTTTAAAAATTGAAATTTTGGCAAAATACGGCCATTTTATGATAGCAACAACTATAAGCCTTTGGACGACGTATATATATGCAGTGATAAAAAACAAAGCTATAGAAGCCTACTTAACAAATCTCGTTGGTGAATTGGGCGTTCAAATGATTGAGCATCTTTCCACTGATGAGTTGACCGATCAAGAAATCGCAACAGAGACTGGTTCTGATTTGAATTTAGTAAGGAGGACGCTATCTACCTTAAACGACCACCGCCTCGCTTATTACGTAGAGAAACGCGACAAGACTACAGGGTGGATAACCTACCGATGGCATGTAAATTTACGGGACATTCAGGATCGACTTGCCAATGATGCTAAGAAGCTCATTGACAAACTTCAGATTAGACTTATGGAAGAGCGAAACAATGTCTATTATGCCTGTGAGAATAATTGTGGGAGCTACTTATTTGAAATAGCAAGTGATACCGACTTTAAGTGCCCTGTATGCAGTGCACCGATGTGCCATCAAGATCATACGGAGCTAATTGAAGCGATGGAGCAAAAGATGAGCGAACTTAAGGCAGAGGCGCATGCAATCTTTTACCCCGAAAATTTTCAAATTTTGCAATTGGCCCTAGCCCAAGAAGAATAAGCAACAAAGAAGTTGAGTTCTCAAGTGTCCACGAGGACTCATAATATTTTTATTAATCTATTCAATTTCAGAAAGGATCGTTGCAGAACATATACAACATATGTTTGATGGTTAGCTAACTTATTTTAAAAAGTTTACAATTTATGCGGCGTCGTTTGCAGTCGTTACGAAAAGCAATAGAGGACTCCGTAACACTGTTAAGTATTTTAATCGAACGTTGCGAAAAAATGGATGCAAAATATTTTTGTTACAAATGACTTTACGTGTGCAAATTACAATAAGAGTAACTTCTATCAAATCAACTGACTGCCAAAAGTTTGATAGAACCTTCCTATAAGATATTACAAAATAAAGGGCATAAAACTCAAGAAATATCTATCAACGTTCTAACGGGGGGAAACGTACAAATGAAAGAAGCGTTCGTGTCAGTAGCCATGAGCTTGCTGCTCCTAGGAGGAATAGCCTTAGTAGGAGCGGTAGCAGTTGCTGCAATAACATAGGGTCACGTAATCTTGGACAAATGTACTGCAACAAAAAAACCAAGAACATCTTACTTGAAATTCTGTGCTACAACATGATTTATCATAATTCTAACGCGTAATAAAAAGCAATGGTGTCCCGACTACGCTCACATACCTTTGAGAACATTAGTAAAAGTGCATCAAACTAGGTCTATTAAAGCCTTAGAAAGAAGTACATATTACATTAGTTACTATAGTCATTTTTTTCTAGTTTCCATTGTCGATTATATTAAAGCTTAACTTCTCTAATAATACTTAAATTTTCATTTGGGTTCTTATTTTTGGTTAAAAGCTTTCAATTAATGGTTTTCCTCAAATAATAGAAAATTGCCCTATTGTTGATTTGAATTTTTAAAAAAGTTCTGGGAAATTAACTATATAGATTCCTATAAAAATCAACACGACAGCAAGTAATTTTTGCGTAAAAGTCCATCTCGTTACTCGTTCTTGTATAAGCGACTTATATTTGATCCCTACAATTGTCGCAGCAATTAATACATAGACCGGCTGAAGTGCATAAACTACTGATACCAAAGATACTGATCCCATGGAAATGGCGAGGCTATAAGAAGCAAAAGATAAATATCCAACAGCGACGTCTAAGACAGCGACCGAACAGATAAATCGCGGAATTGAGATAAATGTGTGAAGAAATCTCTGCCTAAAGTCTTTTTTTGCAAACAAGCTAACGAAGGATAGGATTATACCAATTTGTATGTAAAGGAAGGCAGAGAACACATCTTCAATGGTAAACGCGTACTTTGCCAAAACGGTGAAAATTGCAACTAAAATAGATGAAATAAGCATGAGATAGAGAGCGCTTGAGAGAGAGAACTTTTGTTCACGCTTAATTGAAAAAAGTAGGGCCCCTATGACGATCAAAATAAAGGCGACATAATCTGGTGCAGAAAGGATTTCACCAAGAAACACGCGAGCAAAAATTAAGACGAATATCGGAGTCAGCTGCCACAATGGCACCACCCGTGACACCTCTTCAAACACAAGTGACCGATAATAAGGATAAACGTAAGACGTATGAATGAATCCGGCAGCAATACATAAAAGAGCGGTGCTTATCGCGATTGGTTTAAGTGGAAGGTAAACGAGACCGACGAATGGCATCAAGGCACTGAGTGCTACAAGCATAGTAAAAGCTATAGGGTCTCGTATAAAATTGTTGACGAGCATCTTATCTACGAGCGTAAGCGATCCAATAAGGGACATCGCGATCAAAGTATAATAAAACCATAATCCAATCATAAACGGTCTTCAGTAAACATATCGTCCCAGATTCTTATGTTTGTCGGACTTCAATTCAGGTTCTCCCATAACGAGAGTTTTCACTTTAAATTTTTATCAATGCTGTACACGTTGTCATTGTAAAAAAGCGACCAATTTTGTTACGAACAGGATTCGACGCTATTAATTAGATAAAATGGCTTAATTATTTTCAAAGATTTGATGTGTCTGGTAGCATATTGCTACGCTGGTGTTACCACAACAGTTCCAGCAACGACATCCATGAACCGTTCGCGCGGATCTCCTTCTGTTGCAAAGCCCACAAGGAGGTCTAGTAAAAACAGTACAGCAATTATCCAATTCCAAGGTTTTGTTAGATTTCGAACAAATGCCTTTTTGTAACTCATTCTCCCGCCGCGTAACGGCATGACTTTTAGGCCAAGAAACATCTTACCTATTGTAGCATTGTATGATCCTTCAAAAATGGTATAATATCCATACACTATTACGGGGCTTAATATTGTCGATACACCAGCAGACAATTCCGTAAAAATATGCACCGTAATGAGGCGAACGGGAAGCAATAACACTGCAAATATGATGCTAATTATGACAAATATAATCCCTATGATTATTGAATCGAGTATAAATGCTATCACTCTTTTTATCCACAAGTTTTGAAGCGTTGCATTTAGCCTTACGGCTTCAAGTCTGTCTGACATTCAATCACCTAGAACAACAGTAACGTTGTTACATTTAAATGTATGTGCACTAAATCGCTTTTATAGATAGATTTGCATATTAAATTTGTAAAACCTTTTTACGAAATGTATGTAACTTTTACTAAGATTTAGATCAAGTTTACATTATAACTAGCACTGAGTTGAGTGTAGCACTTAATTTATTGAGATAAATGTAATTCAGATTTGGTATCTAAAAAATTAATTTAAAAATTTTTTTAGATATCATAGATAAAAATTTAGTTATCTTAACATTCTTCAAGTAAGATTACGATTTTCTTGTTTTATCATTCTCATGTCTGATTAATATGTTAATTAAAAAATGATTAAACATTGTTAATATAATTTAAAATCTGAAGCAGAAAGAGTATGAATGTACAAATACAAGAAAAAAAGTATTTCTTAGGTCTATTTAAATTTATAACTTAAGAAATTAAATTGGGCTACTTAAAACTTTATAGCATCGTAAACTTCTCGGATGTCATTATCGTTAAATTGGAGATATATCTGGGTGACATTCAAGCTACTATGACCAAGCAATAATTGCACGCGTCGCAAATCCATGCCGCTTCGCACTAGATGGATAGCGTAACTGTGTCGAAACATGTGAGGATGAACGTCTAAATTGACTACATTACCGTATTTCTTTACAATATTTTCCACCTGACGCGTTGTAATGTCAAAAATAGGTTGATCCTCCTGGAGATTTTGCTGCAAAACATACTCAGAAAGCATGTTAATGGTCTCGCCATCAAGTACAATTCGACGCTGCTTTCCTCGCTTCGCCTTTATGATATTAATGACTTGGTTGTTTGCTTCTATGTCACGAGGTCTAATATTTACAAGCTCACTTACCCTAAGCCCCGCTCGCCATAGTATCCGGATCATCAGATAGTCGCGACAATTGCACATACGTGCTACGTTAAGGATCCGATCGACCTGTGATTTTTCCAAGTAGTCGGTAATGTTCTTCACATTTCGTAAAATTGTTATTTTACGAAATAAATATTTCTATTTTAGCCTCCGATCCGCGACCATCACAGATATTGTACATTTCGACAGATTTAAATCGTAAAAGTTTGATGTATTATACCAAAAGTGAGACATGATTGAAACAGACAATTGAATATCCAGAACGAATTCACTTTATATGAAATGATTGATGTGCCGCTAAGAATAGAAAAATAAATTTCTCTATGGCCCAGCCTTACTGAGTTTGCATTGTAACAATCAATTACAATAATAAGTAATAAATGCACACACCGGACCTAACTAGTTTGGATGCTTTTTGACGGGCTAGTCATATTTGAAAAGTTGAATAAGAAATAGCTATATGTTGCTTTTTCAAAGAAAGAATTTAATTTATGCTGCTTCGTCGACATTCGGTTTTCTCCTATTGTAACTAAGCAATTGGATCATAGATATGACAACGAATTAATGCCTGCAAAAGAGCATTTTTCATCTGGGATTAGAGAACAACTCTTTTAAAAGCGAAGGACTGAAACTTACTTCTTTTTTTCAAATTAAACTACAAAAGGTGGCAACGTGGGCCATATGTAACCAGCAGTTCAACTATCACAAAAGCAACAGCCCATCCTGACAAAAATGCATAAGGGTGACGAAGCAATCGTTTCATTTTAGCTCCAATCTATATAACTTACCAATAATATAAAACCTACTGTTTAAAAATATAGTGTGGCGAGCTTTTTTCGATATTAACTAATTAGATATAAACACGTTGTCCAATTAGGAGCTTTATTAAAGAAAAGGTACGAAAAACAGAAAAATTTCTGGATCGATAGAGAGATCCTACATAATTTAAACAAGCTTGCATGCTGGATTAAGCTGCACACTCCAGGGGTCGCTAAATAACCATCGAAGACAGATCAAAAGGGGTGAACTCCATGCTATAAAGAAGATGGACCCGCATGGAGAACAATACTTCGTCCCGCGCAATGAGTTTTCGATCGTGCAAGAGATGATTGATGTAGTACCTGTTAACGCGACAAATTAATCTACTGACATTAGGCGATGTTATTGAGCAGGCGGTTGTATCAGCCAACGAACCATTGAAAGGAGAGTTCATGGAGCGAATAAATAAAGTAAACATTGAAATTGCTTCGATAAAGCAGTTGAATTAACGTGATTATCTTGAAAATGAGATCGCTGAGCTGCACAACGAAGTCAGGTCGGTAAAACTTCTAGCACTTGATTATGACGCCCAATTAAAGAAGCTTAACGTGTATCTGAAGGAGAGCTCACGGGTTGTACCGAGGGAGACTATATTTGAGTGCATATTTAAACAAAAGAAGTAGTAGACTTCTGTATATCGCCAACATCATCTGTTGATCGAAAGGTGTTGTTGAAGACGTCGAAGGGTTTAGTGGTGTGACATTTAAATTAGAATTTATAGTCTATTAGATAAGTTAAAGGTAATATAATATTATTGAACAGATAACCCTTTCTTACAGCTTCTTTCTTTTATTCCATGAGCATACGTTCTCAACCTCTGCTCGTGTTTTTCCAATCAGGAAGATACGCGTATATAACACTCTTAAACACTTTACCATGATTCGGTACCAGCAGGTGGACTAATTCACGAACGATTACAAATTCGCCTAGCTCTTTTGGTATTTTAAGCAAATCGGTATGGGGTGTTAAGCGCCCCATTTATGGCGGCGATACACAAGGCATTATTTATGGCTTAGTCATCACGCCAACGTTGAATGATCTTTTTATGCAGATTACGTAAATATAATCGGCTAACAACGAATTAACGCTGAGTTTTGTAAAGCTGCGTGACTGTTGTAAATCCTGTTAAGAGATTACGACAAGGTACTATGTAGGTATTGAATACGACCAAAAAAGGGAGGGCTACGTTCCTGCACAGCGGCACGTTAATTATTTATTCACTTTAACAGAATGTGGTTGTATGCATGTTTACACTGTCGTTCCAGTAGCGTCATTTGAGCATGAGTCAGTAATTACAAAATCAATCGAGTGTTTGAGAGAATTAGAATGTGACGGTTTTAACCACAAGGTATATTACTTCATCGACACTTTTCTGGGCGACAAGCGGGATTTACACTTTACGTTACCGAATAATTTTAAAATAATACTGCGAGATAATAGCAGGGGAAGGAGGGCTGGTGCCATAAACGAATTCTTACACTTGATAAATGACGTAGATTACGTAGCAATATTTGATGTTGACAGCAGACCTTCAAAAAATTTCATCACAGAGTGTATTAAAGCATTTAAAAAGGACGATTCTGCAGTATTGTCAAGCGGATGTCGTTTTGTGACGAATAAAAATAACGTCATAACTAAGATAGTTTCAATAGAGTATAGTTTTTTTTGTGACTTATATCGTTTGTATCAATGTTCAGATGGTTTTTTGCAGTTTAACGGATTAATAGGGGTAATACAAGCATCTTTTTTAAAAAAAGAGAGACTTAGCGAGACATCGTCGTGTGAGGATCTTGACCTTACACAAAGGGTATACCTCGCTCAGCATGTTGCTGTTCTTGCCAAAACAACTGTTGGTGAACAGGCTCCCACTACAATAAAAGACCTGTACAGTCAAAGAGTGAGATGGTATAGAGGATCTGTGGAAAGCTTCGCTAAATACTGTATCCCGATGTTTAAAGCACCGATACCATTTTCGAGGAAACTATCTTGGTTTTTAAGCATAACAGTTCCATTCCTTGGATTCCTTTTAGCCCCTATTGTTGTTTTATATCTTGGCAAAATAAAAAACCTGAGTGACAGCCATCTAGAGTTCGTTAAAATATTTTTTGGTAGTATAGGGCATACATGGCTCATGACGGTTTGCGGAATGGTAGCCATCTTAAAGCATTCAACATCGAGCAAATTTGAATGGGGAGCTAGCATAAGATCAGATGTTTAAAGCATTTCATCATTGCTCACAAGAACTACTCAGTATCGACATTAGTACCCCCTCCTTTAATGATTGAGGATCCCTCTTTTTGTCCACTTCTTTCAGAATTAGGCAACCACTGAAACCGTACAGCCAACAGGTTGAGATAGGTAAATTTATAAAGGGTCAATTGTTGAAGAAATAAACAATGCTCCCAAGCTTGGAAAAGTTACGCGCTTGGATTGTGCTTTCCCGTCCGCCATTTCACACCGTGGGGGTGCTTCCATTTTTCTTGGGTGCTGAGCTGGCTTGGTTCGTCACAGGAACTTTCCGCTTGAATGTCTTTGCGTGGGGGACGCTCGGTGTCGTGATAGTGATGCTCGCCACCTACTACGCCGGAGAGAGCTAGGACTTCGCAGGAGATGCACTATCAAGCCGCTACAGTCACAGCCGCTTCGCTGGTGGTACGAAAGTGTTGCAGCAAGGACTTGTGTCCCGCAACACAGCACTGTGGGCGTCGTTGGCTTGCGTGGTTGCGGCTTTCGGCGTAGGGATTATACTGCAATTCGGATATCATACGGGAATATGGACCATCCCTCTTGGAATTGTGGGTCTCGCTAGCGGATTTTTCTACTCGACTCAACCGGTTCGTTGGGTAACTCGAGGAGTGGGGGAGCTGTGGATCGCCTTTTGCTACGGCTGGCTGCCCATTGCCGTCGGCTTTTATCTACAGACAGGATATCTAATGCCCCTTGTTACTGTGATGGCAATCCCTGTCGGCCTAACTTGTTTCGACATAATTATGATTAATGAATTTCCCGACTATCCTGCCGATATCCAAGTCGGAAAGGCCAACCTTGTGGTTCGTTTAGGCCGCAAGAGGGCCGCTTACCTCTATGGGCTCACAAGCGGGGCAAGCTGGACCATCGTGCTGGCGAGCGTGTACTATGGTGTGCCGCTGCAGTGTCTTTTACTCTACGTGTTAGTCTTTGTGCTTTCGGTCATCGTTACTGTATCAGCGATACGGGGGCGTTGGCACGACCAAGACACTCTCGAGAAGTTGTGCGCAGGCACTTTGCTAGTCAATTTAGGAACGACAGCAGCTTATCTAGTTACATTTATAAGGTGATTATATGAGTAAAGGGGAGTACAGACGCTTTGCGGTGCATCTATGTGGAGGCCTCTAACTCCAAAGAGGTGAATTTGATTTTTACGTGTCATTGGCAGGATCAGTAGAGCGAAAGATTGGCGAGTATCGAGCAAAGGGATTATCGTAGTCGGCTGTTTTAAGGGTGATGGAATGGGCATCCCCTGTAACACGCTGCTTGCGACAAGGGCACGGAGAGCAGGAGAAGGGAGTTGAGAGTTTATGGCAGCTAAGTACAATCTATGTGTACGAACGAACACGCGTGCGGTGCCCGCGGATGGAGGCCAGTGGTATGGTATCCGCCGTTGCTTAGCGGGTTGGGCTTGCTATGGGAGTTCGAAGTACCAGCAAAAGATGGTGTAATGACACCATTTTTTGGGTTTGGAGGTTTATTGTATCCATTTTAGCGTAACGTATCCAAAGAGAACTACAGTAGAGATGTGCGACATCATCTGTGCATGAACTACACGTTAAGGAAAGAAAATCAGGCAAAATTGCAAAATATAGGAGGTGATAAAAAAACGGCAATAAACTTAAATGGTCTTGGTGCGGCTTTACCTAGTCTCGGAGGAGCAACAACTCTAGGGGTATTTGCTATAACAAATGGATTAGCACTTCTTGCCGTTTTTGGCTCTGTGGTTGGTGTGTTGGGGTCTGCAGCTTTTGTTTTTCTATACCGGCTGCGGCACTAGGCGTGCTGTCCGCACTAGGCGTAACTTTAATGGTATAACAAGAGGTAGTTGTTGGGGATGACAACTTAGGCCCCCCTCACATTATTTTTTTGTCGAGACGGTCATTAACTGTCTTTAAAAGTCAGGACTTAAACGTTCAATCTTCTTTCTCTTGCTCTCCGTGCCCTTGTCGCAAGCAGCGTGTTACAGGGGATGTCCATTCCATCACACTCGAGAATATCGCCTATGCAAAATAACTGGCGCTTGATCGGTCAAAATCCTCGACGAGCTTTATTCTAAGATCTTTTGGCTTCCACGAGGCGTGAGGGTATACGAGGTGCGGGATAAATCGCTCAGTGTTTTGGGCGATAAGAGTCGCAGGGTGCTCGTCGCCGAAGACGCTCTTACTAATCGCATAGACACGCGACCGCACCGCCTGCTCGCTAAGGTAACCTAATGTGTGTAAATACTCGTGGAGCTGCACGTGAAATACGTAGGGCTTCCACAAGGAGGGGTCGGTCTCTTTGATGCGCTCGAGCGGCACTTCGTTCATCACAATTATGTTTGAGCCGACCGGATAGAATGCCCCGAAGAAGCCGTTCGGCTGGTTACCGAGGTTCGCTAGCCCGAGCATCATCCCACCTCTGCTCATGCCTGTCGTCTTTTCGACAGTTGCTTTTACTGCTTCAAAAATGTCAGACAGTGTCTGCGCGTCTTCATACAATCTGAGTAAACGTTCGTTCATGGTCAGTTATTCTGCACCCGAAAAGAATATGCATTTATCTTACTTTAGATATATATTCAGATACTCGACTATTTAAGCGTTTTCACAAAAACTGCAAAAATTGCTTGCAAGTGTGCTTTTATGACTCATTCATTATGTGATTCAGCAATCGTCTCTCCGCTTTCCTCAGCTGCACATCCACCGTGGAAGTCGTTCGGCAAGCTGCACTAGGCCTATCTTCTTAGATTAATTGACGACATATCATCCATGCAGAGCAATTCATTATGGTGGTCAGCCATTTCAACGGTGATGGAACGGACACCCCCTACAACACGCTGTGTGCGGCGGAGAGACATAAAGTGGAAAAAGAAGTTGAGAACCTATGTCGGAAATAGAAGAACCAATAGGACCGATTTTTAGAGGACGAGAGAACCTTTCAGTGTCGCTTATAATATCCTCTGCGTTTTTTGCCAGAAATAGTTTTAATATTGAACGAAAAAAGACATCACAAGAGATACCTGAACCAGAAAGAATGTTCACATATTGGGCATATTGTATCGGTTCCGTTTTTTCGGCGGTTGCTTTTCTTGAAGCGACAATTAACGAATTTTTTCTCAATGCAGTCGAGGTCGAAAGGGGGGCTATGGGATCCGATATATTCACACCTTTGGATCCTAAATCACCATTAGATTCTAAAGTTGTAGAATCTATGGCCCAAATTTGGAACGAAAAGAATGCCGGATCATATTATGATTTTAATAACGTTATGTGTCTCTTGACTAATTCCCTCAAAAACAAAAAGAAGGATTACAAATCGCGATCGGTTGATTTTTGGCCTATTTTGGATAAATACCAGCTGGCACTTTGCCTGAATCATTGTTCTCCGTTCGATACAAGCCCTACAAGCAACTGGGATTGCGCCGATACGCTAATAGAACTACGTAATAGATTAGTACACTATAAATCTGTATGGACTACCATATCTGCTCCACAGGGCGGATATGAAGGGCCAGAACCAGAAGGAGGAGACATCGCTAAGTTATTAAATAAACTTAAGGATTATAAGATTTGTTCGAATCCTCTGTATAATATCTCTTTTCCTTACAACTGCTTGGGATGGAAGGGCGCTAATTGGGCAGTTGAATCCAGTTTGAAGTTTACCGACGAGTTCTTTGATTGGATGGGGTTAAAACCGAACTATGATTCTCAACGACATCTTTTAAACACTAAAATCTAACCTGATATCTAAGGTCTAGCATTGAGATTCAAAAACAAAAATGAATTATTGAAGAGTTAGAAGCAAAAGGAGAGTAATGTGAAGGTTTAGTTAATATAAAGAAATAAATTGCTATTAAACGTAGATGCGTGTAGCTGGCAGGCAAAAAACTGCCCAAATATCCCATAGAGAAAGCTTTGTTTCTGAATCATTAATAAAGAAGTGGGTAAAAAGCAGGCATACCCATTGCAGGGGGACATAACCAAATTGAAGGAACAACTCGAATCAAGATAAAGCAATATTGGATAAAAATAAATATGTTCAGAACGCAAGAAAAAATTCTCAAAAAGTTGAAAGGTATTAGGATATGACTATATTGTTTTTTTCTGCCACTGGGAATGGCTTATATGTGGCTAAGACACTTGGCGATGAGACAAAGTCCATACCACAGTTGGAACGGACAGGAATATACGAAATAGAAGATGATGTAATTGGGATTATTTCGCCTGTTTATGGCTTTAGTCTCCCTCTTTTGGTGCAACGATACTTGAAAAAAGCAACACTCAAAGGGGATTATATCTTTGGGGTTTTAACATACGGGTCACGCAGCGGAGCTGCAACAAATCAATTATTGAAAGCTTTAGAGGCAAATGGCAATAAACTTCACTATGCTGCCGATTTGCTGATGGTAGATAATTACCTGCCGCTATTCAAGATAGAAGATGAAATAGCAAAATTGCCCAAAAAGGATATTGATATTCATCTTACGAAGATAAAGCGGGATATTGAGAGCCGGAAGCATAGCGTACCGCATAAAAACATGTTTTGGCGTATGACATCGACAATTGTAGGCAGCAGCTTTATGGGTTCAAAGAGAATAAAGAACACGGATAGAAAATTTTCGGTCACGGATAAATGCAACAGCTGTACCACTTGCGCGCGGGTTTGCCCTGTATCCAATGTATCGGTTAAGGGTAAACCAACGTTCCTTCATCATTGTGAATCGTGTTTTGCCTGCATACACAATTGCCCTACAAAGGCGATACAGATGAAGACCCAAAAAAGTGAAGCAAGGTTTCGTAATGAAAATGTCACATTAAAAGAATTGATTGAAGCAAACGAACAATAGAATCGTTTTTCAAAATACTACAATTTCATTCCCTGCCATCAGCCTTTCTCATGAATCAGGTAAGCTCACTTACGCCGGTACCTCTCCAGCTAAGCGTCTTTCAAGCTTTTTGGTTTCGTCTTTCCATTCTCTTTGCAAACGCATATAGAGCCTGCCTAGACGCCTCCATCTCTTCATCGACGGCCTCTAGCACCGTTCACGTAAACGTTCAAATGTCTTCTTATGCATGCCTTTTGGCCTCTCCATGACGTAGGCCTTATAATAAGCATCATCACAATTGCGATACTCCTTTATGCCGAGTTCACGACATGGTCTCCCGGTGCGGGCTCTGGCTCTGGCAAAGTCGTCTTCCGAGTCCTGACAGCTCTGGTATGCGAGATCCGAGCAAGACGGCAGGAAAACGTAGCGTGCGAAAGCGGCTTGTCGAGCTTTAAGACCCTTCGATGACAATCAGGACAGGTGAAGTAGGGCCGTGTGCCTCCATAGGTGCAGGGGGTCCACTCCAGAGGTACATTGATGATATACTCTTGTTGCTTGTTAGTGTCTTTGTCAGTTATCGTATAGGAGAGCCTGAGTGCATTATCAAGCACGAATGCGCTCACAGATCCCGCTGGTCTGTCTTCATGGTCTGCGGTCGCATAGGCATAGCTCCACGACGCTGTTAAAGTGTAGAAAGGTGTAAGCAGGCCTTTTCTGTGGCGAGCCAATATCTAAACAGAGACACTCCTCTACGGTCATCTTTGGACTTTTTTGCCCAGGCATGTATCCATATCGTCCAGATCCATAGCCGCCCATTACCTTACAGACCCCTCTCTTTCTCCTAAATCATTAAGAAAATTTTTTTTGACATTACAACGGTAAATAACGTCTTTTCACTGTTCTTTAGCAGATATAATAGGCTAATTGACCCCTGTTTGAAATGTGAAAAAGTGTAATTAATTTAGAATTCACAAATGCGACACGTTGCGCTTACTTATATGCCCCCCCCGTCTTTATTCAAAACCCGCAACTACTTTTTCTATAAAATTTCAGTGTAAAATTTCAGATTTTAATTTCTGAGTCCAGACATGCCTATGTGGTCGGTCAATTTTTCAACAACTTCAGATTTCACATCAGTATATACATCGTCAAGCGCTACTGTCCAGTGGTGATACACACCATCGTCTAATCTCTCAAGTATCTTAGTAACGATTGTATCAGTATCAATCTCTAAGAGATCGCTAATACGTTCAAATTCAAGACCATCACGAGAGACATTCTTTTTCTTCTCTTTTTAATCTCAATTCAACTCAATTCAGTGTTAATCTCAGTCTGAATTCAATCGTCAGTCATTCTATCTCCAAATTTTGTGCGATATTTTCGACACCGTCATCATCTGCCCACATCTCAAGCGCCACTTCTTTTGCATTTGTTATAAAGCGAGTTTTGTGATTTCCCCGAATTCTTGCCGCCTTGCAGTTCACTACATCCGTGATAATCATTTGAAAATGCTCACAGGTCTCATAGATAGGCAAATCCATTGTATAGTTGACTTCATCATACGTTGCTAACGGAGCGTAGTGCTCGCATGTGTCGCATGACCCGTACTCTTCTAAACCATTTCTTGTACAAAT
This sequence comes from Candidatus Acidiferrales bacterium, assembly GCA_035624185.1. GTDB lineage: Archaea > Halobacteriota > Bog-38 > Methanoflorentales > Methanoflorentaceae > DASPRZ01. The sequence continues at coordinate 16,036 of DASPRZ010000079.1, read as the reverse complement.
TGCATCGACTGATTGCATTTAAGTATCCTCCGGCGTGAAACTATTAGGCGATCGGAACAACATGGCATATTTTATGATGTTGGTCTAGGTATCTGTATACTTCCCAGTATACTTCCCAGAGGGCTATAGAGTACAGCCGTAAGGACCGACGTCAACACATTAGTAACTAATACGCTAAGAGCTCCGCTAGACAGTAAATTTGTTGATAATGTTGCAAGATCCATTTTTTCATCTCTTGCCAGTCATGGGAGGACACTTTGCCCTTTCCTCCTTGAGACTCGTTTTAACGCTCTCCTGAGATCACGATTCTCTCTCTCCAATTCGTAACCGCGTAGCTTTATGGCTCTTAATTCCAACAATCTCGCCATGGCCTCACCGTCAATGATGGAATTGCCTAAAATGATGTAATCACTTTTCAATCACATTCACCTCTTGTTGTGTGTCGCAAGACTCTCCCCTTGTTATTTATGTTCGAGTGTCCTGACAACTGCCCGCGGACACCGCAGGTCAAGCTCTGCCCTGACGAGATGACGTGATTGGTGGAGGAAGGAAGCGAAGCACGGTAATGTGCGGCAAGACAAAGCAAGATAAGTCAGCAGCGTATCTTTCTCGTCGATCCTACAGCAGTTGTCTGGACTATAGTATAGGCTAACTACACATCCCATCTATTACTACACGCCAGTGACCGTAGACTCCCCAACCGGAAGGACCCCGTGATTGTAGTCTTTGTACTGTGTGGTTGCTGTAACAGGTTGCTGCGCATTGACCACTGCAGCGAATCACATGACATCACCGCAGTGGACGCACAAACGGCAGTTGCTGCTATCATGGTATCTCTGTTCATGCTTTCCTCACCCCACTCTCCACATTGCTGTGTCACGGTCGTGGGTTTCGTATGGAAATGTGCAGAGCCAAGTGCATATCGGGGCTTCTAGGTTAAGAGAGATGTATGTGAGACTAGTTTTCAACTAGTCCCAGACTCATAAACTATAAACTAGCTCCCGAATATGAGGTTCGTCGGTACGCGTTCCGACAGCAAATGAATAAGGAATAGAAGGAGGTGAAAGAAAATGTTGTTATTCTTACTATTAGGGGCCGTGGCAGTCGCAGCACTTGGACTCGTGGGCACTGCATTCTTCCCGCTGCTATCACCGTTGATCTCCGTGCTTACTCTAGCATAACACTCAAGTAACGCAAAAGTTTCGCGCAAGACCAGAAAGAGCGCTGCAGAATAAAATAGAACAATGAGGCGCCCAACAGAAGGATACCAGAGATGACACACGGCTTGCGCGAACCTAGTCCTTTTTTAGTCTTGTGAGTACATGCATCGAACTCTCAACTACATGCGTATCATGATTACAATGACTTGTTTTGTCTTCATACTTTTTACAAAAAAATAACTATGAAATAAATCTGCACAACGACAACTTCTAAAGAGGGGTATACAAATGGACGCAATAAGGATGAGAATGATAGGATGAGATTTTTATAATTTTTGGAGTTTTTTAACCTACTTTGGGATTTGCATCTGTATTTTTCCTATCTTTCAACTATCTTTTGAATTCATATCATTCTATACCAATTTACGCTTGCCTGGGGCCTTAAAAAAGCTTTATTGATGCATCGTTATTTTATTTCTGCCTTTGAATTCTCATTTTGTCAAAAAATTTAGCCTGCTAAAATTTCGCAAAATGTTGATTTTACGAAATTTGTTATATTACACCGAAAAAGAACGTCGCGCGACGCGTTAATACAACAAAAAATCGAGGGGGTAATTACATTTTTTTGTAACGGGCTTCTCTTCGCTCTCATTTTGTCGTTTTAAGAATCTCCCTGTTGTTTATTTGGGAAACGGAATTATTTCCTGTGGTTATTTATAGCCTACATATCCGGACATCAGCGCTCTCTACAAAAGAGATTCTACACACTTCTCACCGCGTTCAGTGAATTTGAAACGGTTCGTTTTACCCTGATCGGATGGGACACGTTCAACATATCCTTCATCTTCGAGCGTCTCGAGCAGATCTGTAGCCGCGTCATTAATGGGACCTGCATCTCCCAACACAAAGATGTCTGACGCATCATCGGTCTTCCGATGTTCTTGAAGATATCCCCCGTATGATCTGAAAAACGCTATCTTCTCCTTACTTGTGTCTTGAACATGTTTCATACCCGGGAAGATGGTGATAGTTACCACATCTTTTTTTATCATAACGGCCCTTCACGAGATATCCATTCTGTTTCAAGTTATTGACAATGCCCACGAATTAATCGATATTATACACCATCTCGTCGGCAAGTGAATCCACACATATCTGCTCTAGTGGATTCTTCTCCTTTTTGACATATATTGTAAATAGGATATCATCACATTTTTCGGTAAAATTCATTTTATTCACCAACGGTAATTGGCAGCGGTTAGGTATTTAGAAGTTTTTTATTCATGATAATATCGTATTATATCAACTAATTTTATAATATTATCACATTAGAAATATTCTAAAAATCCTATAAGCATTTTAAAACTCCTCCTCTAAGGTTGCTGCACACACTTGGTTATATATGTCCACAAGTCCATCGCGCTCTTTTGTGGTCATAGGTTCATATCGTAGATACGCTTAAATCACCTCCATTACAACTACACGCAGGACTAGATCACCTCATCTGTTAACCTACGATTCGTTTGTTTTTCTATCTGATTCCTTAGGCGACGGCGGGTCTTGAAGACACAGCATCTCCGGTCGCATGGCGACACTTTTGTCCCTGTATTCGCATCGAGGGCACAGACGTTGTTATCCAAGCTTCCGACGTAAACGATTCCGTTGACGACGGTGGGAGAAGAGATCGCATCATCGGTTGCGTAGTTCCATATTTTCGTCCTGGTGTTACATTGAGCGCGTAGACGTTTTGATCATCACCCCCCTTGTAAACTACGCCGCGCTGAGTGGCGGAGGAGGCCAAAATGCCTTTAGTCAATCGCACAAAAGTTTTATTTGTGAGAATAATCTCCAACTACGAGAAAAATCTTAAAAAAAGAACTGGTCACTCTATGTAGATTGCCTCTTTCATCTCACAGTTCTCGGATCAATTGTGTTTGATTATGTTGTAGTAAATTAAAGGAACATTAAAATGGAAAAACAGGCAAAGCCATTAACAACTTCCGACAATGCAGCTAATTCAGATTTCGACGATGAACTAATTAGGCGCGTTCTCGATGACGCCAAGGATATTAGTCAGCGTTTTCCCAATGCTGATAAGGAACCGGAAACTGCGTATGCCGCGCGGGTTTTGAAAGAACTACAGGAAGATATGCAGGCGATGTTGAACGATACATGGTCGGATGACAATGAGCGTACCGAGAAGCTCTTACCTGCACTTGACGAGGAGGAAGACGATCTTCTTAGTGATGAATGGGACACGAAGTTGGTTGAAAGGCTCTTAGCAGAATTGGATAACTATGAACTCGAGTAGTAGCCTTGCAGTTATGCCAATGCATGCAGTTTATGGTCTCTACTAACTGCAACAAGCATGATAGATTTTAGTGGAATAATAAGGCCAACTTATCGGTTGAACTTTTTCATTTCATTTAGATTATATCACTTAGATCATATACGTTCAATTAAGTTTTACGAGATCGATTACCCAACTTATGGTTCGAAAAGACATGTCAGATGGTATTTACCTCTGGATTTCCAAAGCTCGTCTGACTGGTCATAATTCGAATTCCAACAGATTAATTAAGGTCAGGCTAGTGCGTTAAGTCCTGGTTGATTTTTTTGTCGCTCCCTACTGAACGCTTGCATTACGCATAGATCTTCGGTATAAAGATATCAGCAGTGGGCAGCACGTGCATGGGATGACCGGCGCCTAGTGGAGGCTCCGACTTCCCACTTGCAAGGAATATCAAACATTAAAACAATGTGTTTACCGGAATCCCTTGCCTCTCAAAACCTTTCTTCACCTCATAACCTTTTTCAGCAAAGAATCGATCCTCGGTCGCCCACTCCATGTTGTTTTCCCGGTAGATGCGGTCTGCATAGTGATAGTTCAGCCGGTCGACCAAGACGAAATCAACGGCACCAGCAAGCTCGCCAGGCAGCTTTTCGGCTCCGGGCAGGAGCGGAGCTATCATAACAAAAGTTTTAATCCTGTTAGCATGAAGCAATTTCAGGGCAGAGACCCTTTCATTGATCGGAGAGGCCTCTGGTTCAAAGATTCGTCGGATCTTTTCGTCTGCCGTTGTTATGGAAAAGCCGACCTCCACTTTCTCCGATGTCTTAAGGATGTCGATATCCCGCAGCACGAAAGGAGACTTGGTCTGAATCGTTACCGGCCAACCGCTCATCACAAGGATTTCAAGACATTTCCGGGTAAGTCGGTACTTTTTCTCCGCCGATTGATACGGATCGCATACACCGCTTACCCAGACTCTGCCTATTGGCTTTCTTTTTATTTCCTTCGCTAGCACTTCTGGGGCATTGATCTTGACGTCAACAAACTCACCCCAAGGTTCCCGATGACCGGTGAACCGTTTCATGAATGCAGCGTAACAATATCTGCAGGCGTTGCTGCATCCCCTATACGGGTTCACGGTGTAATCATAGACCTTAGATTTCGAGAGGACCGATTTTACGGATATTTCTTGGATCTTCATTCGATTTCATCATATTTGGTGCGGGTTTGCGCTATGGGGTTTGCCAGAAAAATCGTCGCTACTCCTGCGCGATGCGTTCTGGCTTGCCGTCATCGTCAGGATATGGCTAGACATGTCTATATTGATTCTCCCAAAGAAACTGCCTAGCGGCTTGCATGGACGTCTGGAATCCGATCACGCCTGGGCATTCACCGTCCAAACGTGCCCATTAGCTCTCCCTGCCCGCGGATATGCCCTTGCATGGCTACATCAATGCTCTTTCTCGTGACCGGTGCCGTAGGGTGAAGGAAAGTATCGAGGGCATAGAGACGGAAGAAGTAGCGATGGGGCTTTCCAGGTGGCGGACAGGGGCCACCATACTCCGTCTTTCCAAAATCGTTCAAGCCGTGGGCACTGCCGTCAGGGAAAACTCGATTCCGAGCAATGCCCTGTGGAAGGCTGGTAGTGCCGGGAGGGATGTTATAGAGGATCCAGTGGATGAAAGTCCCGCTCGGAGCATCCGGATCTTCACAGATGACTGCCAAACTCTTAGTCCCTTCCGGGGCTGCCCCGAAAGAGAGTGGGGGAGAATCATTCTTTCCTGTGCAGGTGAATCCTGGGGGTATTGGTCCCCCAGCCGTTAGTGCCGGGGAGGTGAGTTCAATGGTTTTCATTTTTGTCGTGGCGGTAGATGCTGCTGGTGACGGACTTGAGGTATTCTCGACGTTTTCTGTGCACCCTGTGACAAACACCGTAGCCAACACACTGGTAATCATTAAAATGGTTAAAAACTTTTTGTTCATAGTCATCCCTCTTTCTCCGCTCTTCGTGCCTTTGCCGCATGCAGCGTGTTGTAGGAAATGTTTTAATCAAGCACCCTTGAAACGGCGGATCATCATAATCCCTTTGCTCGGTACTCGTCAACCTTCCGCCAGTTGATCTCCCGGAAGGGCCGGCCGATGTGCTTGGTTACTATAGCGTTAGCTATTCATTAATGTGGGGGGTTCTAAGCGTTTAGCAAATTCCCTCGCGTGGTGCAAATCCTGTTCGTTTGGCCGCCCCTTCGCAATCCCTCCAACAAATCTTAGCCACCTATTAGTATCAAACCCTCGACAGGAGAACTCCCCGACGATGGTAAACCCCTTCTTCACCAATTTATTGCTCAATGCACCGTGGCCCGACCCAAGAAACGGTGAGCCCCTCGTAGAGAACACAAATGCGTTTTTGTCAAGCACGGGGAGCACATCGACCCAGTTCAGCAGGCTCTTATAGTGCTTTCCTTGGTCGATCCCCGCGCCGAACCCAATGAGGTCAAAGCCAATTAGTGCTTCGACGTTCACGTCACCGGGGCGGATAACTTCTGCGTGAAGGACTGCTGCCATCGCATCCGCGACCTTTTTCGTGTTTCCGTGATGCCATGATACTCACACAATGAGCGTTTTCATAGAAAACCGTTTTGTGTGGGGAGTATTTAAACACGGCGCCGCGCTATACATGTGATAAATTTTGGTGCGATTCGGCAAAAATATTGATGCTGTCTTAAACTTTCAACTCTCTTTTTCCGCTCTTCGAGCCTTTGCCGCAAGCAGCGTGTTGTAAGGAATGCTCATCATCCTTAAAACAGCCGAGCACGATACCCCCCTTGCCCGGTATGGATGATATTATGCCGGTTAAATCTATCTAGATGTAATTTACTACGACGTAATCAAACATCCCGTGTCCATTCAGTGACTTGGATTGATTTAACTACACATTGAATACGTTGCCGCTGGCATCGAAAAGTTTTTAGAGCATGATATATAAATATTATTATATATAATTTCTGATAAAAAATCAGGTGAATCCTATGTACTATGGGAAAGCGACAGATCAGTCAATACAAAAACGTGGGGAATGCGGCGGCATCATTACGGCTATGCTCATAGCTGCGATTGAGCAGAAGTTAATCGACGGGGCGCTGGTTATCAAAAGAGGTGAAAGCATCTATGACGGCGCTCCTTATTTTGCAACTACAAGAGAGGAGATAATAGAAGCGGCCGGCTCTTTGCACTGCGCCCCGACGTTGAGCGCGAAATTTATAAAGAGTAATCTCAACGGTGCGCGTGATCAGCGCATTGCGGTCACGTGCAAACCATGTGACGCGCGTGCCATTATTGAGTTGAGCAAACGCAATCAGATCAATCTCGAAAACGTCTATATGATCGGCGTGAACTGCGGCGGGACGATGTTACCCGTGAAGGCCCGTGAGACAATTCGGCAGTTCTTCGAGGTTGATCCCGATGACGTGGTAAAAGAGGAGATCGCTAAGGGGAAGCTCATCATCATAACCAAAGACGGGCAACACAAAGAGCTCTCCATCGATGACTTGGAAGCCGAGGGCTACGGCAGACGCACGAACTGTCAACGGTGCGAATATAACATCCCGCGCATGGCTGATCTCGCGTGCGGGAACTGGGGCGTCATCGGCAACGATGCAGGAAAAGCGACGTTTATCGAAGTATGCACAGAAAAGGGGCAAAAGATCCTCGATACTGCAACTCTAGCGGGCGTGATCACGCTGAGCGACGCACCGGCAGAAGGTATAGCCCTGCGTAGGAAACTGGACGGCATCATGGTGAAGATGGCACGCAAGGCCAAGGCGACGCAATTTGCCCAATTTGAAGGCGAGCACAAGTTCGAGAAACTCTTTGCTCAGTTTGATAAGTGTAATGGCTGTCGAGCGTGTATCGACGTGTGCCCGATATGCTCGTGCGTTGAATGCTTTACAGACCAAGAGTTCGTGGTGCCGAAAAACACATTACCGCCTGACCCGATGTTCCTCCTTACTCGATTGCTGCACGTGAGTCCGTCATGTGTGAACTGCGGTCAGTGCGAGGACGTGTGTCCGGTGGAGATCCCGCTTGCTACGATCACCCATATGGTACAGTCATCGGTTCAAGGGACGCTCGGTTATGTGCCGGGACAGTCGATGACTGACGCGATACCATTATCCAAAATTGCCGAGGTGACGGCATGAGTCAAAGTGAAAGGGCTGCAGTAATTGATGCGCAGCAATGGGAGCCTCGTATCTTGACCTTCTGCTGCAACTGGTGCTCCTATGCCGGCGCGGACGGGGCGGGTGTCGCCCGCATGCAGTATCCTCCGAACGCGCGGGTTATTCGGGTAATGTGCACGGGACGGATCAATCCGGTGTTCGTCGTTAAAGGGTTCCTTTCCGGCGCCGATATGGTAATGGTGCTCGGTTGTCACTTCGGTGATTGTCATTACCTCAAGGGGAACTACACGTGTGATATGCGAATGAGCTATCTCAAAGTCTATTTGCAGGCAATCGGTATCAATCCCGAGCGGCTGTACTGGGATCAGATCTCGGCGTCAGAGGGGATCAAGTTCACCGAAACGATGCGCAAAGTCGTCGCAAAGGCAAAGGCGCTCGGGCCAATTGCCAACGAACTCGGCTCTCACGCGAGCAGTGCACAGCAGAACAGGGACTCACAAGGGATTTTGATATGTGATGTCCATGCGGATAGTGCACAGCAGCATGGGCCCACACAAGGGATCTCAGCAGATATCTTTTAGAAGCAGCTACACAACAATAACAAACAACAATTCAAGGGAACTATCCAAACAAGCATCTTATCGCATTTTGATACCTCTTTTTTTCCGCTCTCCGCCCCTTTGCCGCCAACAGCGTGTCTAGGGAATGTCCATCACCCTTGAAACGGCCTACCATGATGCCCCCTTGCCCGGTATGGATGATATGATATCGATTAAATCTACCTAGAAGCCTATGTCCCAAAATCGTACTAATGGGACATAACGAAGCTTGAAGACAACTTCAATGCATAAACTTCGGCTTTGTTCAATTTTACGAAATTTTGAAAACTACAGCACGGATTTCTAGTCAGTTCGTACAAATTCGTAACCTTTTTGTGAAATTATTTATACGAGTTTGTATGAATGGTACGCCGCAAACTTGTTGTGATCGATGCGCTAGTCGATATATCTAAGCTATATTAATATCCCTTTTGTACTGTTTGCGATCGTCACATCGGCGGAAAAAATAAGAACATGTGAGAGAGCCTCACATCTTTTCTATCCACGTCTTGATCGTTTTCAGGGTCTCGACCTTGTACTGCAGGTCCTTGCTCCACTGCTCTTTCTTCATGATCCTCGCGTCAAGAATCCGCTGCATAAGCATTTTCTTTTCACTGTTGCCGAGTTTCTCCCAGAGCATCATCATCTCGTGCTCTTTACCTTCTTTTCCCCGCATTGGCATCGTGTTTCAACTCCGTTCAACGCGCACATTTCATGTAATGCGCCGAACATGAAACTCTGAGACGTGGCTATATAACTATCCCGGTAAAAAGACTCTAAGGTGTGTGCGGCCGGTTAAGACCATAATATTGACAAAAAAAGCAATGTACAGAACACCAAACCTTTTTCAGGGTATAACGCGCGGTGCCTCCGACTTCTTATTCCTACCGGATTATATCCAACAGTTTAATTTAAGGTGAATACATCACCCCTCAAAGACTATTCCCTCGTTGCGCTTGACTTCTATTGTTGGTGAGTGGCGTTTGAGTCTCTCCCGTGCCTTCTGATCGTATGCCTCGACGCCACCGGCCTCCTCGATGATTTTCCTCCCCCGTGGTATTGTATTTTGAATGACTACATTGGCCCGCTCCATCGACGCGGGAGCTAACCACATGCCAGCTTTCATCGCGACCCCGAGTCGGAAGGGGAGGGACTCAAAGCGCTTTATTGTCCCCGGAACTAATTCAAGTGTCAAGCCTATCGAGTCTTCCCCTAACTGCGTTATAGGTAGTCCGGCAATCGCATAGATCTCCGGCCTCATCGCCACGTGTGCAACCATCCATGTCCCGTCGATGTACGCCTCGCCTTCTCCCTCGGGCACCCCCATGTTGAACAAATCCGCCGTCATCGCTTCTTGCTCGCTCTTCTCAACGTTCATGATCGCCTCGGGCAACTTCATCCTATATGTCTTATACCGCGCCTTTATCCCTGCAGCCCTGCAGAGGGCGATGAAGACGGAGATCAGGTGATAACACGTCCCCGTACCCCTCTTCAAGGTCGCACCCACGCTATCCAGGGGCAGCATCTCAGCTACCATGTTGTTCTTGATAAACCAAAAAGCCGCGTCAGCGAATTCATAATCAGTTTTTTCGTAGGCACCCAGTTTGTTTGCCATTGCCACGATTTCTGGAGCTCGGGGGTTGCACCAGCGCGTGGGCCTGAGGTACTTCTCGTTTGAAGTGCAGTACTTCATACTTTCGTGAAATGGGGGGATCTGGTACTCCCTCGGCGGACGCACGTATCGCTCTTCGTCGGGGCGCATAACCCTGAACGTTCTTAAAGCGCTAGGGTTCTTGAGTATCGTCTTGGTAAGCGACGCGGCTTGCATTACCCTCGACTGCTTTGGCAGCTCTTGCGAGATAGATCCTCGCTCTGTAGCATCATTAATGTGTATCATTTATCTCATCGTGTAAGTTTGATCAATTACGAATTACATTGTGTGCTTCCACCGGCCTTTTAGTACCTTTTCACTATGACGTTTCATATTAATTTAGTTATCTCTCAATTATGTGCTCCTTTGTCCTTTTTGACAGCTTAAAATCTCTGTGTTTCAAGCGCGAGCGAGTCATGGAAGAACGTTTCATGGACGTAACCATATTTCTTCACTCTAGTGTGCACCTGACACTGTTTGATGCTAAAGATGTTCCGATGCTCAGAGATATTTTTATTTTGCATCGAAATGTACTATCGAAATCTTTTTATAAAGTTATTTGCATACTGTAATAAGGTGAATTAGAGTGGAAGAAAGGAAAATAAGCGGAAATGTAAATTGCATTGACGTACGGTATGTGAGGGACAATAGGAACCAAGTAGGGGCTGTATGCGTAGCTCTGAGGAAGGACTTTGGAAAGAAAGGCAGTGAACGTAAAGTGGATATCATTTTTATGCCTGAAGACGGTGGCGCGTGGTCAGTCAGAAGTGTGACAGAACTTATGAACATCCTGTGGAAGTGGGAAGTATCGTTTGAAGACAGAAAACGAGTGTTTGACTTCGTGGCAGAGCGATTGCGTGTGCTCGCTGCAGAAGAAGCGTCTATGGGATAGAGAGGGACGCTTTTGATTACAGTTAATTTCACTTGATAGATGCGCTACAACTTTTTTCATTCACACCACCGTCCGTTATATCTATAAATTATATTTTAGATGTATCTTCAGATATATTACTATAGATATAACTATATAAAACTTACCGCCATTTATAGCATAAAATTAGGGTGTACTTCCTTCGAGGTTGCGTTAGCTCATTGTATCAGGACTGAGAAGCGCACAACTCTTTGCAAAAAGATGTGTGATGTACGAATCTCTGAGCGGGCGCGGAACAAGATGTATAAGATTATCACGATCATCGGGATGCGGATTAAGGTTAATCAATTGCTGGGTATTAGGTAAGTGTACTATACCTCTTCGAAATTAACCTCGTTTTCCCCGCAGTCTGAACTGGAAGAGACTTTGTCTTCTTTTTTGGTATAGTCAGTGAGTTTTTCCCCAGATATCCATTAAACTTCTTCAATTGGGCATCACAGTCGAGCGCCAGAAGCTTTATTGTCTGAGCAACATCATGGTTATTTATCAAGCTCCGCGGAGACCCAAAGCTGGGAGAACTCGTTGCCTGATTTTGCCGCCGCAATACGAAACTTACTGTATAAGGACATACGCGTTGTACTCGAATATCATTACCTTCTTCAGGATACCGCGTTGACGCCCTGCTATTTGGCACCAGTAATACCGGAAAATTAAGAGGATGGGTGAGTGAGAGAGGAAGACATCAGCCTCATTTATTATATGTTTAGCATAATATAGCTTATGGTCGTCGTGTATGCTGATACGGAGATGCAGCGGTGGCAATTGAGAGTTTAAATTTGAAATGGTGCAATGTCAGGAATATCGCCCGGCTCTTCTATCCACATCGAAATCATACAACTGTGTCCCATGTACTGGTACAGGCCACCCAGAATCTTCCTTTACTTTGTGTGCCCAATTGGGATGATATAAAGGGGTCGATTATCACGGCCGATCCCAAGTACGTCTTGGACTTTTGCATCGTCAAATCCCCCAACAGGCACCGCTCCCAGATGTAGTGCTGTACACTGCAACAACACATTTTGAGCGACATGCCCTGCCTCAAGGCAAACGTATCTCTCAGCCCTATCGCCATATTTTACCGCTGTCCGCTCATATACTCCGGTGATGACAAGGTCAAGTGGGGCGTGTCCCACAGCATTTTGATTAAATGCTGCCCGCATCAGATCGTCTTTTACATCTCCCTCCCTGATCTTCTCTACACTGTGGTTTAACGGAAGGTAGTGATATACACCCGTAGCATTAACGACATATACGTCTATGGGATAACGCGCCCCCGCTGAAGGTGCTGTTCGAAAACCGTGCAGACCTGTTATTCCCTGCGCAGCCCACATTATCTGTGAAAGGTCATTATCTGATAGGTCAGTGCTTGAATACTCGCGAACTGACCTCCTGGTATTTAGTGCTTCTTCAACCGACATGTTCCCCTTTAAAGTGGGCTGCGGGAGTCGTGATATGCCTAACGGAGCAGGGAGTTGCACTGGTTCCGACGGTCTATGTTGACCCGCATTCAAAGCGTTAGGAATCAGAAATGCTGCTATCATCAAGATGCCGAGAGACACTACAGAAGCTATTATCATCCGTCTCATTTTTTATACGCATATTGCTATTATTGTGAAACAGCTAATAATTTATCCCTACTTTCCTGGCAGGTCGGAATGTTTGCCATCATGATGGTACGATCATAACCGAGACTGAACCAGAACGCATTGACAGCCGGTATGTTATTCTTCTCGATTTTAATTGTTTTTTTGTTACACTATGATATATGCAGTTTAGAATAAGTGTCATAGAGGATATGGGGCATTCTCGCTCAAAATGCGAATCAAATCGCACAAAAGTTTTGTTTTTTGTGGATAACCTCTAACTACGCGAAAAATCATAAAAAAGAACTGATCACTCTAATATGAAAATGAAAAATGCGATAATAAGTTTATCAATCATAGCGATACTGACATTTTGCATGTTCAATGATGTTGCTGCAGCGCCAGTTAGTAAGCAGACGCTCGATGTTCATAAAAACTATACAGTGGATGTGCGGGGGAACCAGCAAACATATCTTGTAGCATATCTTCGCAATAATCAAACAGCGGCTACAATGGTGGTCAATCAATCCACGTATCTTTACGGTGTTCTCTCCTCTGGTACACCACCAACCTCAGCATACGACACCTCGCACGGCATCCCCAACGCGACGATTAATATCCAAAGTATGAGTTCTAATGGGACATGGATTACTTTCTATTCTGAAAGAACACTGTCAGACACCGCTCAAACAGGCAACAACTACTCAGGAAGGTTCATAATGACTCTAACGCCAGAGGCTACTGGCGTCTATATTTACCAGGTGACATACGATGGTGACAGCGAACATAGTCCAGCTGTCAGCAACATGATAATTATAAATGCAACTAACGTGGCGATTTTGTAATTTAGCTAACTCGCGCGATAGCTTAGTCCGTCACGCCATAACTGTTGAATTGCTGCTATAATCTCTTTTTGCCATTGGCTTACCGACGCCACCAAATTTCGTAAAATTCTCAAATCAGAACTAACGCGTTCGCTCTAGGGCTTTGTTTGACGATGATTATAAATTATCCCTATAAGGCAACAGATTTTATGCCAGTGAAATCTATTTAGAATTAATGCCTAGAAGAGAACTATACGAGCAGCAATAAGAAAAATGGATATGTTATAGTCCATCTCTCTTTTTGTGTTAGTTTTGCGACGGATGGATATAATCTCGGCGCTACTTGTTAACAATTAGAGATAGGAGAGACAATTAGTTTATGCTTAATGCAGCTACTGTAACCATTAGTTATGGGCATGTCAAATAAGAGCGTGTTGATTGCGTAAGGTAGCCGATACGGAAGCACCGAAGAGATCTCGCACAGAATTGCAAAGGTTTTGGAAAGTGAGGGATTGACAACGCGACTTGTCGATCTTAAAAAAAACCAACGAAAGAGATTGGCCCTCGATAAGATCGTTTGATGGAATTATCGTCGGTTCTGGTATCAAAATGATGCGGTGGATGAAAGAGCAACGAGACTTTCTCAAAAAGTATGTGGGCGAACTGAAAACGAGAGAGAAGGTCGCGGATATTTTTGTGAGCGCTGGATCTGCTTCAATTCCCAGACATCAACCGAAAGCGAGGAGTGATTATATCAAGAAAGTGCTGGCTGATTTGGGCATTGAGGCTGACATTTCCGATGCCTTTGGAGGGGTATTAGATCTCTCCCCTGCATCACGAGCGGGCTTTTTTGATAAACGACTTCTCAAGCTGATAGCAAAAGAAATGGAAAAAGATACAGACATCGCAATGAAGGACGGCAGTAAGAACGATTTACGTGACTGGGAACAGATTCGGACGTTTGCAAAACAATTTGTGGACTAGTGAAGGGTTGAAGGTGATTCACGTAAATATACAAAAAAGAGAGATATACAAAGAAGTCTATGTTACCACCTCGCGTCTCACCGATCGTACACAACGGTTGCCTTATCAACACATAAGCCTGATATTAGAGGACCTTTATTTTCGACCTATTTTATTTTTCTTTAGGTTTTCTTTCGGCCTTGTCGTGCTTCGACCCAAATTTTATTATGTCTAATTCAGAAGCTTGCAAATGTTCATTAGAATTATTTTTTTTGCCGAGTAGTTCCGCATTTTCTTCAATCCAATGAGACATAGCCGCCTCTATTTCTCTACCAAAATAACCGATGTACTGGCCATGTTTTTGTATAACAAGATTACGAAACTCTTTGATTACTTCGGGATGTTCAATCTTAACACATAGGTTTTGTGCCATTGTTATCGTATCCTCATTATATTATTATATTATCATATTACCGTACTTATTATTATTATTGCTGGGAATCGATTATCTAATATTATAAAAACAATTATAAAACAAAATACAAATAACCGCAGAAGCTCACCATTTTCTTGAAAAAGATAGCTGAAGAGAGATAATATCTCTCTCACATTTCGACAATTAAAGGTCGTAGCAGTCTCCGATTTAAAGACGTAATAAATATCAATAGTTATTAGAAGTTTATGACATCAGAATGGCTTATTTTTAGTTGGTACCCCTCTGACGTATCGATACACCACGCCAATCCAGGTAGTCGGTTATGTTTTTCATAATTTGAATGAATATGTTTTGAGTCCGAACCAAATTCCCATATAGAATGTATCAAATCCATCGAGTTTATGTTCGGCAATCGCTTCATCCACTTGCGGATGTAAATCTTTAATGAATGTATCTTCCAATGTTTGGTCTTCAATATCCCCTTCAAATTCGGTATACCCTTTGTCTGTCATTTTCGACAAAATACCGTCGGCGATATCAATGAGGAGTATTTTTCGCTCTTTAGTAATTTCCATTTTAATCATCACACATTGACTACTTGGCGTTCTCTGGTTACTTCAGAATATCGGAATGTATATGCATATCACATTATCCTATGTCTGATTATGCACCGCACATACTAAAGTTCGCTTTTCCGTCATTTCACGAAATGAATACTGCCAGTTTAACGTTCTTTTATATGCCTGAGATACATAAGATAGAAATCGTGTATAATTATTTTGGTCGAGCATAACAATCGCATTAATTTCAATCGATTAAAAACTACGAAGCTGCGCTATTCCACATAGAACGGCAGCGTGAAGTAAAACGTTGATCCTCTTCCCAGCTCTGATTTCACCCATATCTTTCCGTTATGCCGCTCAACGATCTTCTTGCAGAGCGCTAAGCCTAAACCCGTTCCCGGGTATTGCTCTGTCGTGTGTAACCGCTCGAATATCGTAAAGATTTTTTCACCATATTGCATGTCCATGCCGATGCCATTATCCCTTACGAAAAATTGCCATAAGTTTCTTCCTCCGTCGAGCTCCGCATCAATCTGAATCTCCGGCGGTTTTTCACTTCGAAACTTGATCGCATTGCTGATGAGGTTCTGGAAGAGTTGGATGAGCTGTGTCTTGTCTCCCATGACCATCGGCAGCGGTTCGTCTGGCAGCTTGATCTTAACCCCGCTCTCCTCGATGGCAATCTGGAGGTTATCGATGACGTGCTGGACGACACCTTCGCAGTGCACTGATTTAAACTTCTCACCACGGCTCGTGACACGGGAATACGCCAACAAATCCTTGATGAGCTGTTGCATCTGCTTCGCGCCATCAACGGCATAGGTGATGAACATGTCTGCGTCTTCGCCGAGTTTATCT
>DASPRZ010000066.1:0-19918 GCA_035624185.1 Candidatus Acidiferrales bacterium | reverse complement strand
GGAAGCAACACTGCTGCGATGAGAGCAGTCGCCCCACCAATTCTGTAGAGAGATCTCCAAGCGGAGTCTGCAATCTCTGCAGCAGTAACATGACTCACGGTCATACCTCCCCCCTAATTATATTCTCGCCACGGATGGAAGTTGTTCTCTTAATTTCATCTTCTCTGAGGTCTATTCGAAGAATACCGTGCTTGCCGACGACTTCAAGGATTATTCCTTCCTTGAAGGTGGCTTGCACCAATTCACCTATTGTGCCCTCCAAGAGGACGCTGTCGCCGGAGCCGTTTGTCAAGGTGATGTTCTTGAGGTCTCCCCTCGACTTGAGCTCAACAGAGAAGGCCCGTTCTTTACCCTGTATTTTGTTCTCCATTTTACTTGCCCCATTCACTGAAAGCCTTAAAAAGCAGATAAATTTTTTTTGACGAAGATGCTTAGAAGTAAGTAGCAGTGTGAAGATTTTAGCATGGGTGATAAGAAATTGGAAAATGATGAAGGAATAGAAAAACTGTTTTTTGAGCTTGCAAGCGAAAGCAGGCTTAACATACTGCGTGAACTGAGGAGAGAAAATCTGAAGATGCAGGAAATCGCCCGCCGGTTAGACGTGACTGCAACGGAAGCTTTCAGGCAATTGCAACGCCTGAGCGAAGCATTGCTGGTCCAGAAGCAGCCAGAAGGGACATTCGCTATTACGCAGTATGGCACACTCGTGTTGCAGCTCTCCTCCTCTATGGACTTTGTATTCAAACACAAGAACTACTTCTCGACACATGACGTCTGGCGGCTTCCTTACCAATTTGTGAACAGAATAGGCGAGCTTTCACAAACGAGCCTGATTATGGACGCGATTGAGAGCATAAATAAGGGCGAACGAATGTTTATGGAAGCTGAGCAATACGCGTGGGGAATGGCAGAAGGTCGTGTCCCTGAGCCCATGGGGCCAATAATGAATGAAAAAATCCGCAAAGGGTTACGAGCCAGATTCCTTTTTCCGGAAAGCTTTCTTCCTCCTCATGCGATTCCGCCTGCAAAACTGCCAAACCTCGAAAATAGGACACTCTCTGATGTCCCAGCAACCATCGCGCTTACTGAAAAAGGGGCTGTCATATGCTTTTACCTCGTTGGAGGAAGAACGGATTACGCTGGCTTCTATGGAAGTGATTCGACATTCCTCAACTGGGTAAAAGATCTGTTTCTCTATTACTGGGAAAAAGGAAAGCGAACGTGATGCGCCTGCAGGTTCTGTACCTTTAACAGTGCTAGTCTCTGGGGACTCTATCCCAAGTATAGAAAGTGTCCGCTCTATAAATGATCGCTATAAAATAAAACGATGACCACGACAGGCTCAGTCAGTCCATTTAACAGGTGATGGGCATCCCCTACAACACGCTGCTTGCGGCGAAGGGGCGGGGAGCTGAAGAAGAGAGTTGAAAGTGTAAGAGAGTCCTGCACGATCTATGCCACGCGTCCGAGCATGTTTAACGCCGTAACAGCTCGAATTATATTTAGTATCAAATAATAATCATTTGGCTTCTGTTTTTCCCCTCATTCTTAAGAGATGGCTTCGTTCCTTCCATATCACCAGCGAAACCACTACTGCAGAAACCAGAGCGTACGATAGTACCCATCCATATCCCATCCCAATTATTCCAAACTTCAATAGAAGCGGGTACCCGGCGCCCAGCATCAATGCTGATGTTGCGAAGCTTAAGCAATTGAGCATCTTTATTTTCTTCTGAACGACTAAGATCGACGAATAAATCGAAGGGATTACAGAGAAGAGACTAGATAGCGCGAGCAACCACAACAGTTCTACAGCCTTCGCTGAATACTGCGTTCCGAAGAGGAGCAACAGCTTGTCTCCAAATAAAAATGTAACAGCAAGTGCAGGAATCAATATCAATGCCGAGAACTTTAAGGACTTTATTGAACTCTCTCGCAGGGGCATTTCATGGGATCCTTCAACAAAGAGAGAGAGACTAACGCCCGCTGGAACTGTAAAAAAGAGCATAGCCACTGTATGTGCAATGTAATAATACGCGCCCTCACGCGCACCAACGGCGTTGACGATCATCACTGGAATTATCAAAGGAGCCATTTGGAAGATTCCAGCGGTATAATTGCCTAAAGAGAACCTAAATATCTCTTGTAGAGATTTTGTGTCAATTTCCCACTTCATTGAGAGTCCATAATAGTAAAGTACGGGCGTGGCGAAGAGTACTGTCGCTAAAAATGCGACGTCCCACGATAGAAAGACGCCTAATGTACCGAGCGATGCGAAAACTAATATCAATGGTACTCGTATACCGAGAATGGTATTTTGGATGAAATAGAGATGGCCCTGCCTCGCTGCAATGAGTGCAACGCCTTGCATTGTTGAAATTGCGGTAGCGGCTGCGAATGCAATGAGTGCAATGAGGAGCCACCCTTCACGCAGGAATACGAGCTGCGGTGAGAAGGCTCTAAGACCACCGAGGAATATGGAGATAAACGCGAGTGAAGCAACTAGCGTTATAATAACAGTGGTTGAATAGAGTTCACATCTATTACACGACCCCGGCAAGAAACGTGTAAGCCCGGCGTCCAAGCCTAATGGTGCGAGGCTGATGATGAGAATTGTCGTCGAGAATGCCGCCGTCGCAAGTCCGACAGCCGCTGATGACATAGTGCGCGCCGCGACCATCCAAAATATTAGGGCAAAAAAAGTCCCGAATAGTTTAGTTAGCATAATAGAAAGTGAGTTGCGATAGAGCGGCTCACGGTAGTATTTCTTCAGGTCAAGGGACATCAATGATCTAGTATTTAGCAGACCTTAAAATTGTAGACGTGTACCGATACTTGTAACATGTGTAAATAGCTTAGTCTCCTTTTCCACCCTTTTAGCTTTGAAAAAAGCGTAAAAAGGAGAATGCTACAGAATTTCACTACTTTACTCTAGCCAGGTGTAATCGACATCATATCATCCATATCGGGCAAGGGGGTTATCGTGGGTGGTAGTTTCAGTTTCATGGGTGATGGAATGGAATAGACATCCCATACCGCGCTACTCGCGGCAAAGGGGCGAGGGGGCGGAGAAAGAAGATTGAACGTTTGAGAGAGCCAGCAAGGTTTTCGATATTATACTGGCTAATGAGTCTGGTGTTCTTTATGTTGCTTTGCTCTATCAAGAGAACATCGCCAGGCAAAAACACTTGTTGCTTTTTTACTAACTGGACTCTTATTAAGATTTTTATAGACTATCAAGACGTAAACGCAATATTTTGTGAGCAACCGCTATATACAATAAATAAATTATATGTTTCTATATAAAAAATTGGCAAAGGTGGTGAGAAGATATGTGGTTTCCAAACTGGATGCCTTGGCCCATGTTTCAGTCTTGGTACTGGTGGTGGACGTACAGTTAAAAGAAAGAAGAACGTAGGTGCTGCGTATTAAAAATAGAATTTTTAGCGCAGATTTGCCCTACTGCCTTCAAGGCGTCACTCAGAAGTATGAAATTATTCTTCTAGTCCCACTTGTCGCCCCAGCCGTCGGCTTCGTCTTCTTCTTTTTCAGTGCCATATCTTTTGGCCTTGCGACGTAATTCTTCTACTCGCGTTTCTTCGTCATCATAAGTCATTACGTTCACCTCCCGTTGCTTTTTCTAGATTTCCTAGCCTGATGTCGTCAGGAACGAAGATGCCGAGAACGGCTCCTCTCATTTCTTTTCAGCACCTTCAGCGAGCGTTCTACACTTTCTGCACTTTATATTTTTCATAATGATATGTCTCCACATCGTCGATAGCGCCACTGAAAATGCCATAAAGGACGAAAAGTACGCCTTTTTGGGCTGTCCGTTTTTATATACAATTACGATTTGCCGTTGATAATTTTCACTAATGCCGTAAACAATAGTGAATATACTAATCCATAGTCTATTAACACAAAATAAAACACGTTTCTTGCCTTTGAAATATATGTAAATGGCGACTACAGCATGAAAAGGGCAAGAAAGAAGTTAGACATAGCGGTTCTTATAGCGGTTCTTGGCGCGCTCTCTGTTGCTACTGGGGCCGCATTATGGGCGTTATATACTTATACGATGATATCGCCGACCCCAATCCTTGTCCCATAGATGCGGTAAAGCGAGCCGAGATTAAATTCTTAGACTTAGACACAGGCACACTTTAGATGCGGTATAACCCTTTTACAATTGGTGTTTATTTTATCGGTTGTTAAGGCATAATTTAATTCGCGGCTTAATTGTCGCGGGTATATTGAACTGAAAGTCTGATCTTAGGCAAATCATCAAACTGGTCTTCATCTGCCATCAAAGTCGTGACTTTTCTTTTTACGTCCATTTTGAGCATACATGATGCCCTTACCAGTAAGAGACAACACGCCGCCACCAATAGTACGATGCCACGTGATGTATCTCTTCTCGTTTAAATAATCAGCAATAGCCATGAGCTCGTTGATGTGATATCCCAACCGACCGACAAGTGCATTTATAACGATCACTTTTGTTACGTCGTCACCCACTTCAGCATATAATGCACAGAGAACATCGTCACATTTTTCTGTAAAATCCATTTTCATTCATCACTGATAATTGTGAGCGACTATCGTTATGTAGTGCAATTTTTATGATTAGCATTATATTATATTAAACATCGTATTAAAATCAGGAATATTAAATCTAAGTAGACGTTTCTATACTCTTTCGACTTCGTCTCTCAAACAGAAACAGCGTTCAGCGATTTCTTCCCTGCCATAGATTAAGGGGTCTTTTCCTGATGGTTAAATGATCAAACACTTTTTCAGGTATCCGTCTTATATCTCAAAAAAACAAGGTGATTTAATTAATAGTTCACTTCACTCTAAAATTTTTCAGCACGTGACTTGATTCACAAAGTTGCCGATTAACCAGAAATCACAGGAGCAGTAAAAATAATCTCACAAGCAAATCTCAAATGCTGCCGCTGGGTACACCAACTTGTTTTGGACCAATATGTTGGGATCTAATTCTCCAAATACGCCGATAGTTTTGCCGTTAACGATGACATCTGCGCATCTTCCTACAACAAAAATGTCATCCTTTGATTCCGCAATTTCAAAGGGTATATCAAACTCCCTAAGTACAGCGCTTACTGTTGCCCTTACCTCAGTGAAATTCGCGCCGGTATGCGTCGAGGTTCCTGCAAGTACCCGCACATCTTCGGCTTCATCATCTCCGCCGTTGCCTTTGTTTTTTAGAGTGACCACATCTCCGACTTCATAAATCTTCTGTGGGTATTCTCGATGTTGATTGAGGCTTAAAATTTCTATTAATCCAGGTATAAGCCTTTTTCTCAGACTAATATGTTCTTCTGAAATGGGATTTTCTATTATTATTGCATCAACTTGACTCGGCGCTAGCATTAGCGTTATAACCTCTAGGTACCCTAGTCCGTTCATTATCTCTCGTGCGCGGCTTGATCTCTTTTCCTCGTCAAGTTTTTGACCTATTGCCCCTAGTTTTGGATAGGAAAACGGGATGTTGTTGTAGCCATAGCCGATTGCAATGTCTTCAATTATATCAACGGGGTGCATTATATCGGTGCGATAGCAGGGCACTGCAGCAGTTATCACATCACGATCAATGTTAGCTCCGATTCTCATCTTACTTAACGAGCGTACGATAGCATCATCATCTATCTGTAAACCAACTCGACTTACAACATCGTCTTTGTTAACATTAAACATCATCTCGGTAGTATCGGGGGTTTTTATTACCTCATTTTCGTCCGTATATACGACATCGACCGTTTCGATTTTTCCTCCTCTATCATGGAGGGCCGTTACAAGAATGTTCAGGCAGTCCATAACTGCTTTTAAGTCAAGGCCAGTTACTTCAATAAGCAGATCCGTCGATTTTTCAGTTACGCGCGTCAATTCTCCATTTATTATCGGCGGAAATGAGAGAACTTGTCCGTCGCTGTCAAGAATTAGGGGGTGATGATCCCTTACAATGTGCGCGTACTCTCTCCCCTTTGGATGAACTTGCAAGATCTCCGACGGCGTGAGTGGCTCGGTAAAGTCGAGAGGCACAAATGCTATATTTCCAAGCGTGTATCTAAAGGGTGGTTCGATCTTTGACATATCGTGAACGCCTATCGCTGCCTTCCTCCTATTTCTTCCAACACCCCAGTGGAGATCTTCTTGTAAATCAACGATCGACTTGATTGTTTTGTCATCGACATTGATCCCTTTTATCACCCCGCACACTATATAGGGTCTAATGATATTAACTGACGGATTCACTTCAATTGTTATCCCGGATGGTACTGTTTCAAAAAGAGGGAGGCCTAACTCGACTTCGAGCATTCCTTTCACGGCACGGGCAGCACCCTCAACACTAAGTAAATCTGGCCTATTTGGGAAAAACTCGACTTCAATTTCGTCGCTTACACATTCAATGTCCGCACCTAGCATCGGGAGTACTTCCACAATGCTCTGCGCGTCATAACCTACCATTTCTTCAAGTTCATCACGGCATAGTTTAACTACTGGCACCTTTCACCTCAAAGTATGCTGCTGGCTACCTTTCTCAGCCAGTCTATGTCACTTAGATAGAGCTCTCTGATGTCGTTAATCCCAAGCTTTAACATAGCTATCCTTTCAATGCCTATGCTGAAGCCTAGTACGCTCTTCAACCCAAGCGGTTGGGTTACTTCTGGTCTAAAAACTCCTGCTCCGAAAAGCTCCATCCACCTTCCATTTACTAGTATGTCGCCTTCTAAGCTAGGCTCGGTAAATGGGAAATAACCCGGTCTGAATCTAACCTCATCGAATCCAAGCTTTTCAAATATGGTTTTTAAAGTCCCAAGGAGATCAGCAAAGCTTAGGTTTTCAGCGTGTATCGTTCCTTCACACTGATGGAACTGCGGCAGATGAGTTGAATCCATGCTCTCTCGTCTGAATACTCTGTCAATTCCAAATATCATTGTGGGGGGTTCTGGATGCTGTGTGAGGTATCTAAAAGCCGAGCCTGTAGTATGCGTTCTTAGCACAGCTCTTTTCGATCTTTCAAAGTCGAACTCTCCTCCCCAGCCTAGTGATCCAGCGCAACCGAGAATATGGACTCTTCCGACTCTCTTTACGAGCTCAGTAGGAAGCTCTAGAGCAGATGGTCGTGCGAGGTAGAATGTATCTTGTTCGTCTCGCGCCGGATGATCCTGCGGCATGAAAAGCACGTCGAAGTTATGGAATTCGCTTTCAACTATGGGTCCTTTGAATTCGGTAAAACCCATGGATATGAAGATTTCCCTAACCTCGTCAATGAGCCGTCGCAACGGATGAATTTTTCCCGGATAAATTGGCGCTGTTTCTGCTCTCACGTCATAATGCTTTAGGCGCCCTTTCCATCGTCCTGTCCGCATAAGCTCAGGCGTCAGGTCGGCTATGTCTCGCTTAACTTCAAATTCTTCTTTAAACTCAGCTTCTTCTCCAAAGCTTGTAATAACGACGTTTCGGGACTTAATTTGGCGCGAAGTTGCTAGGTTGCGCTTGATGATAAGTTCAACGGCCTGTGCTGCTTCTCTAGGGGATAGCGTAAAAATTTCTTCAATTCTAAATCTCTTTTCAAATTTCACGTCGTTTAAAAGCTTCTCATCGATTGACTCTGCGGCCATTTCAGGTGTCAAAACAGAATCATTCTCGATCTTTGTTATAGATGCCCAGCCTCTTCGCTTCAACCACCCAACCGCTATGTTCGCAGCGGGAAAAAGTTTCTTAAGATTCGAAAGTCTGGTAGGCCCGTTTATCTTCAGATAATCGTAAACTTGTCGCTCCGGCAGACCCCGTTCTGCATAGTTTCTGCCCTCGTCGGTTAACTCATATACGAAGTCCATTTGTTCTTGAACGTCTGCAAATCCCCCTTCTTTAAGGGCGTACGCTGACTGGAGGACAGCTTCAGCTTTAAGTCCAGTTTCTCTTGAAAGTACTTCGGGGGCCGCTTTTTTGTGATGCTTAAGTGCTTTTAAAATCAGCCAATCATTTTTTGAAAGATTTACCATAAATAATGTGCCCGGCTCAATATATCTGCTGTTAACATTTCAACTGATAATTCGTACATCATTTACAATTTATTGTTGATATTTAGCATTAACTGTCGACTACAGCGCACTTTCTACTTTTGGAGACTATTGCATACAGATATTTGGGCGAGAACGCATGTACCAAAAAGATCGGGTGATTCATTAACAATGATGTTCTGTTCAAATTTAACGAATTTAAGTTTGAACTTGGGGGAAACTAGGAAATGTTTTTTGCACAGCGAGCGCTGGTGTCAATTTCGTTGGGATTGCTCTTCACGACTTTAGACATCCGACCACATGCTGAAGAGTGCTAAAAGGCAGCAACCATCTTTCAACCATTAGTCACGGATTATAAAATCCTCGATGTGATCTTTTGCCTTCTCGCGCTCCGCCTGATGGTGTTCGAGGAACGTCACCACCTTTTCAGCGAGTTCTTGCTTACAAAGGCCGCAGACTCGCTCTCCTCTCAGGCACTCTTCTCTAAGCTTGCGCGCTCGGGCATCATCTTCTTCAAAGAGGCAGAACGAGTACTGGTACACCGCACAGACATCTGGTACTCCGCCGAGCAGCTTCTGCTCCTGTACTGTTGTTCTACCGCCGGTAAACGCATTGGAAATCTTCCTCCTCACCTCTTGTGGAGTATCTGTAGTAAAGATGCTCGTTTCAGGTATTGATGCTGACATCTTGTCGAAGCCGAGGAGACTTGGAAAAAACCTACTGTGGATTAAGGCCGGCTTATAGTAACCAATTTTTGCAGCGACATCTCTGGTGACCCTGAAATGCGGGTCTTGATCAATGGCGCAAGGAATGAGGATCGGGACTTTTCGTCCCTCAATAATTGACGGGAGAAACACGGGGGCCGACTGCATACTGGTGAAGAAGATCATGCCTATATTGGTACTATTGTCAAATCCAAAGACCGCGCGGGCGGCTGAGAACGTCACTCTCTTTGCTACTTCAAGGGCGATGGGGTAAAGCGTTTTTGCGTAATCGGTGTTGATAAATATCTTCGTCTTTTTTGGGTTAACCCCTAGCGCGATTACGTCTAGGGCATTATCATAGGAGAAATACCTCGTTTCCTTTAGGCTTAGCGCGTCTTTTTGTAAAAACTTTTCATCATCTGTCATCTGGAAGTAGAGGTCTGCATCAAAAGCATCTTGTAGGTATCTCGTAAAGATCCACGGCATTAGGTGGCCGAGATGTGTGTGTCCTGACGGCCCTCTTCCCGTGTATAACGCGAATTTTTCGCCGGCTGCATATCTATCCAATAGCCAGTTCAGATCCCTATGTGAGAAGAATAAAGATCGCCGTAGCATTGGGTGAATCGATCCCGTAAGTCTCTCAAACCTCTTAAGTAACTGCCCATCAATTGGTTCTGTTCCAAAAACGGCCATCAGTTTATTATAGTCAACATGCCCTTCAACTTCCCACGGCGTTACCACAAATTCTTCTTGGGTCATCGCTGTTAATTCACCTCTTTTTGCAGTTTGTCTAAATTAACTGCTGTTACGATAATGACAGATCTGCAACGAACAGAGCCTTTCTGTAAATTTTAAAGCGCTTCGCTTTCTGTTAACGTTAGAGTATCTTCCTCTTATTTCGGTTTTTTCCTTTCGTTGGGGCTAGGACCTTTTAGGGTTTTGCTCTCCCGATGTCAATATAGTGGAGTTTATGATCTTCCGAATAAGCAAATATCATGTGCTTTCTTACCCCATGCGCAAGCCTTATGCCTCGCGAAAGTTCAGGGAGCTTAACGATGTAACCTTCCGGCAGGGAATGGACAAGGTATTTTGAGTGGGGCATGCTCTTGAGGTTTTTGACCTCGGTGTACACTCTAAAGTGACCTCCAAACTTAAAGCCAGTCTTTACAACAAGATCTTTTTCCCTAAGATCTTCATATACTTTGAATTTTACCATAAAGTCGGGTTCAATCGACATCGCCTGTCGTGTAAATTGTTTCAAACTGAATGTCTTGCCCGTTGATCCGTCTTCTACCCTCAAACCCTTACCCATGAGGTACGTGCACTCAACAAGAGAAATTTGGAGTCTGCTGCCGTCTATGAGTTTTCCAAAAAAGCCATTTTCGTACAACGCCGTCGATGTTTGTTCGTTCCATACGATCACCCTATCCTCGAGAAATGTAGCGTCAGCGTTGGACAGATCTAAGTTAAACGGCGACATCGCACCTTGCATAGTCGCAGATTTCACCTCGTAATAGGTAAGGTCCCCCTCCTCGTCCACAATCGCGAGCATCATCTTCTTTCTGAGGTTTTGCGCGATTCTCACCTTATCAAGTATATCAGTAAACGGAACAGGAATCCTCTCAGACAAGACATAGACGTAGATAGACGCTGAAGTTTCACCTGGCCTTCCTCCACGTGGATAAACCCTAAAGTCCGTTACGCTCGGTTGTACGTAGTAGCCTCTCTCGCGAAGATCTCTGTAAACGACGTATTTTAATTCAAAGTACGGCTGAATGACAGAAGAACGTATGAAGAACTCCTTGAAGGTAATTCCAATGTCTAACTTTTCGCGCTCAATTAAAAATGCAGCCTCAACGAGCGAGAGTTCAAGTGACTCACCTCGTGGTCGGCCGTAATATCCATAATTGTAGAACTCCTCTATCGCTTCTTTCGGGAGCACCACTTTGTCGTCACTTAGCTGGGTATCCATCTTTTGTCACACATCTGTTCGGTCACCATATAAATTTGGGCACCCATTACTTTTATCCTGTAATACATAGCTTAAAATACTCTTTTCTAAGATAGATGTTTACGTATAGCTAGGTAAAAAGACCATGGTCTCTGTTTCAGATTCGATCGATACACGTTTTCTAAAGCTTTTTCCATTTGAGCACTTCAATCAAATGCAATCAGTAGTGCTGCCAAATCTCCTCCAATCAGACGATCACGTGGTGGTTGCTGCTCCTACAGCTTCTGGCAAAACAGTCCTTGCAGAACTTGCAATGGTACGAGAGCTTGTGAAACCAAAGTCGCGAAGAGGTAAGATACTGTACCTGGCTCCGCTCAGAGCCTTGACTAACGAGAAGGAAACAGAGTGGCAGTCATTATTCCATCCGCTCGGATTTAAAGTTTACGTAGTATCTGGAGAACGAGAACTCGAACCGTCGAAGGTAAAAAGTGCAGATATCATCATATCGACTCCTGAGAAGTGGGATTCAGCGAGCAGAAAACATAGCACAACACATTCATTTGTTCGCTCAGTTTCGGTCATAGTCATCGATGAGGTGCATTTACTCGACTCTGATGAAAGGGGGGGCGTTCTTGAAGCACTAATTACGAGGATGAAGCGCATTACAAAAGGTAGTATGCGAATCATCGCGCTTAGCGCCACGATGCCAAACGTAGATGAGGTTGCCGCTTGGATCGGAGCTAAGCGAGAGTACACTTATATATTTGATGACTCTTACCGGCCTGTTCTCCTTGAGGCAAAAGTTCGGTGGTACTCCCCTGGTAAGAACAAATTTATGGACAAATACGTAAGGCTCTATCGGGCTATTGACCTGATAGAACCTCATTTAGACTATGGACAGGCTCTCATTTTTGTGGCAACGAGGTCCGATACGGCTCAAGCAGC
This sequence comes from Candidatus Acidiferrales bacterium, assembly GCA_035624185.1. Classification (GTDB taxonomy): domain Archaea; phylum Halobacteriota; class Bog-38; order Methanoflorentales; family Methanoflorentaceae; genus DASPRZ01. The sequence goes on along the minus strand of DASPRZ010000066.1, from coordinate 8,267 downwards.
AGCAAAGGTAGTTGAGGTCTTCAAAGCAAAGAGAAAGGATTTTTCGGCGCCAGAATCACTCGAGCTCTCACGTAAACTACGGAATAAATTGTTGAGTGAAGTCGTAAGTAGTGGTGTTGGATTCCATCATGCGGGATTACACAGGGAGGATAGAGATCTTATTGAGGGGGGATTTCGAGCAGGGCACATTAAAGTGCTGGTCTCTACGTCCACGCTTGCGTGGGGAGTGAACCTGCCCGCCAGAGTTGTTGTTATACGGGACGTTTCAAACGACGCCGTCGGAGAGGATCTCAGCTCACTTGACATCCTTCAGATGCTTGGAAGAGCTGGCCGCCCTCAATATGACGATAAAGGGTTCGGCTGGATCATCGCACCAAGAGATCGGGCATCGTATTACCTTGATTTGTTGAAAACGGGTAAGCTCATACGGTCACAGCTGGACAAGTCACTTGACGAACATCTGAATGCGGAGATCAGCATGGGAACCATAAAAAGTCATAACGACGCGTTCACGTGGTTGAGCGACACATTCTTTTACGTACAAAATCGTGATGCGGGGTCGGTCCTCGAAGAGTGCCTACGTTTGCTCATCTACAACGGATTTGTGACTGAATCCGATGAGGAGCTCCGCCCTACGGAACTCGGGAATCTTGCTTCTAAATATTACCTTCATCTAAGTTCCGCCCTACGTTTTAGAGAGCTACGACAATCGCCCTCTGATGAAGAACTCCTCGTGGCAGTGTCGTCGGCCGATGAGTTCTCGGATGTGGTTATACGGAGGAATGAGGCACCTGCAGTAAAAAGGGCTCTTACAGGCCATAAAGGAGCAAAATCGAAGGTTCTTGCCATCTTGAAAGCGTATATGGAAAGGGGAGAGGTTCCCGATGAACTCCGGAGCGATGCATGGATCATCAAGCAGAATGCCATGCGATTGTTTTCGGCTCTTGAAGCGTTCCTTCTTGAATTTAATGCGCCTGAAAGCGTGCAGCGGGCAAAAGTACTGGCGTTAAGGCTCGAGTATGGCACGCCCGAAGAACTATGTCCACTTCTGCAACTTGAGGGTATCGGCATCAAGCAGGCGACTGCACTCTTCGCACGAGGTGTGAGGACACCGTTTGATGTAACAGCTAAGCATCTCTCAAAGCTCATTTCAGCGGAGAAAGTGGCGCGCGCGATTGCAAAAATCCCCAAGATTTCTGTAGAGTTGGAGCTGCCAGAATCAATAGGATTTGGCGAGAACCAGATGTATTATGCCGCCATAAATAATTCGGGCGGCTGGGGCAGCATATGCGTTACCGTTTCAGCGAACGGGTTACCAATGTTGCGGGATGCGTTCTACCTATCAAAGAACTCATCCAAGTCAGTTCCAGTCGGGATTTTTGGCTCTAAAAATGCACAGGTCGACTACGAGGTGAGGATCGATCATTTAAGCTGCTTAACGAATCCGATCGTAATCCAAAAGGTCGTCGCGATCGTCGGATTACCTGCTGACTTCATACCTCTTAAACCGGTGCACTCCGAGTCTATTAAGGAGGCTCCAGTTATTGGAGCAAGTGCTGATATGGTCACAATCACATCACAAAGCAGCGTTGTATATCCCGGTATCAAAGATGCCATGAAAAAAACCGTGAGTGAGACAACTAGTATTAGCTTGTTGCAAAAAAAAAGTCTAGCGGTATCTCGAAGCAAAACTCATGAAGACAAACTTGTAGACCATTCAGCAAACGTATCGGTGGGTACTTGTAAGAAGTGCGGCGAGAAGCTCTATCGACTTGGGATGTCAATAAAATGTGATTGTGGCATAGAGTACAAGCTCTCAGACGGAGCTGAGCTAATCGATGAGAAATGTAGTTGTGGCTTGCCGAAGTTTAGGCTGAAGCTATACGGTATAGGGGTATGTATCGACAGAAAATGCGAGAACATGGATGAGATTATATCTAGGGAATTCGCGTCGAGCGGGTATAAGTGTCCAAATTGCGGAAGTTCACTTACCGTTGTAAGGAGAAGAGGGATAATTGTGGGCTGTTCGAGGTATTACGATGGCTGTAAAACAGCCTTTTTGCTACCCATAAACGCGAAAATCGAGAGCTCGTGCGCATGCGGACTACCGAAGCTGAGACTTAAAACCAAAGTTCGGTGCCTCAATACTAAATGCAGAGCGTAGCTCGTCAATTTTTGTTGCGCGTAAGTCTGGTAGCAATCTAGCAGCATGCTCACAAAGTCTAGGACTTTGCCGTTAAGATTTGGATTTATGTGTTGCTGTTGACAGCGCAAGCTAATGGCAGTCAAAAAAGGAAACTATAGAATTAGTAGTAGCGCGTTATCAGATCTTTAAAAAATGTCAATATTGAACTACTTTATTAAATACAAATTATTGTAATTATGTTCCATTTTGTAATATTTTGCTTTTCAGATTACAGTTATTGCATATTTTAGCGACAGTCGAGCGTTGCATCAGAGGTTATATAGACTATATTAATCTTGTTTTTACGAAGATAAAGAAACGAAAGTGATATAGCGTTTTTGAGGCTGATCTCTTCTTTTCCAACCATTTCGTTGGTAAACCTCTGATTGTTGAGATGTCAGTTCATTGACGAGACTATCCCGTACTTTTCATGCACGCTAACTGTGCGACCTGCAACTAACAGCCTGATTAACGTCAGCAACTCGATACCCCTAAATAGCTAAAAACACATACCGATTAAGAATGGACGCTGCTGAATCTGAAGCTCATAAGCTTCGCGCTTCATCCGTTTCTGTTTATGTAAACGTAATGCTCCTATCGATTAAGATTGTCGTAGGAGTTTTGACGGGAAGTCTAGGGATACTTGCCGAAGTGGCACACTCCTTGCTTGATCTCGCTGCTTCTGGTTTTGCATATCTTGGGATAAAAAGTGCCAGTTTACCGCCAGACGAGGAACACCTCTATGGACATGAAAAGTATGAACCTCTTTCAAGTTTAATCCAGACGGCACTTCTTGGAATAACGTGCATTTGGATATTCTATGAGGCTGGGGTAAGACTACTACAAGGCTTTGAGATTAAGACTGGAAATATTCTCTATTATGGGATTGCTGTCATGGCAGTCGCTATTTTTGTAGACACTCTAACTTCGAGATTCTTATTTAAAAATGCAAAAGAGTACCAAAGCACTGCTCTTGAAGCTGATGCTTACCACTTTTCTACTGATATGTACAGCTCAACTGCTGTTTTAATAGGCCTTGTTGCGTCAAGATTAGGGTTTCAGATTGTCGATCCGATAGCAGCAATTTTGGTGGCCCTTGTTATGCTCTCCACATCCATTAAATTAGGAAGAAGTTCCATATCAATCTTAGTTGATGGGGCGCCCCCTAAGGAAATCATTGAAAAGATCAAAAAAGTAATCATGGAGACTGCGGACATCGTCAGTTATCACGATCTCAGAGCTCGGCAGGTGGGGGGCTCCATATTTGTGGATGTAAGTATTCACGTCTCTCCAGATTTAAGCCTTGATGATGCACACAAGATTGCTGATAAATTGGAGATCGAACTAAGGAATAAAATACCTAACGTTAAAGAATTTATCATTCATATTGAACCTGAAGTAATCAGTAGTACTGGTTAGATTACAGTGCTATGCGGTCAATACCTTTATTGTAATTATGTTGCCATCAGTTTACAAAGTCATTTTTAACCCCGTCAAATCGTCATCGGATGTTTCGTACACCAAACAAAGAAACCACCTTACAACCGTTTCTGGTTCTTCGGTTTAACTCATTGCAACGTGCCTTTTATTTTAACGTAAACTAACCCCAATCATTTAGACTTAGTAATGACTCTTCTGTGAGTCTCCCAGTCACTATTTTATGTCTTGTTTTAATCTCGTTAAGACAGCTTAACGGTATGGCAAAAAATAGTCTATAAGATAATATTTCTGACACATTACGCAACAATCGCTTCACGTTATGTCAATCAATATTTTTAGTCGATTTCGGTTATATGGGTTCAGTTAGCCTCTTTTACCAGATAATCTACTTATAACTCATCGATCCGTTTAAAACCACACATTTCTTTCGTCGTCAAAAAAATAGAAGTGCTTGTTGAGTTTGTTTCTTTTCTTAAACACGGTAACAACGTCGACATTCATCTGTTCATCTTCGTTCGAGAAGTCGTCTTTCTTTTTCATTTTTTGCCCTTTATCCCTCATTAGGACTTTTTTAGAGTTCCATCCATCTAATTGATTATACTCGATCACCAGTGCATGCAGGATCTTCAGCAGGCTTCCGTTGAACACTTACCTTTTTTCTTCCACATCCTCGTTCAATAGGAGATAGTACTCTCCAGTTTTATCATCGGAAAGGAGCTCTACCACAAAGGAGAGACTCCAGTAGCTAGACCCCCCATCACCTACTACTGTCAATTCAATTACACTAGTTCCGACGATAAAGAGGTGCGCAACAAAAAAATTTCGTACCAGCGTACAGGTTGAATTGCCAAGTCTTGAAGGCGCTATATGAATTTGTGCGATTCTTTATCGCGTTCAGGCCCATTTTCTATTTCAAGAGCTACCAGATCAGCATTTCTAGAGCTATTAATAAGCTGAATTAAATTCGACTTTACTAATGGGTCACTTCTGCCATCGTAATGCACTTACTTGTTTTAGCTATTATCAGTTATAAGCTAAAATAGATAGGTCAAGAGGCTGGGAGAGGGTCTTTATGGTGCATGATATGAATTTGGAGGCCGAAAGACATTACTATAGAAATAAGTGTCATTTGCCATCTTGAGTGTGTCAGAGGTAATACTCGACAGCACGAGGTTTCAATGGCTACGATATAAACCTCAAAGTGGATCATAGAAAAAAGCGTATGAGGTTCCGCTTAGTACTCTTTTCATGCTCAGCGGATCTAACCCCTCACGTCAAGGAGGGTCATCAAATAAAAAAGGGTACTAACACTACGTGGGGAAAGACTGGGAGGAATATTGGCAAAAACATGCGATTCACCTCTTTTTTGCGATTTTTTCGGTTACGTTAATACTGGTACCATGAATTTTCTTTCTTATAAACATTGTCCATAGATAGGCAATAGGTGGTTGCCTCATGGCTCATCATAATTTTACATTAATATCCAATTGCCAAAAAATTGCGTGAACTATGATTTTATTTGTCCATTAAAAAGACGTAACTAGTGTCTATTTCTAAGTAATTTAATTATGTCGCTCCAAGCTAGCTGCTTTTTATCTGTTCGACCGCAAAAGGCAACGTTAACTGGTATGATCTTTTAACAGGATAGATTTTTTGTGCGTAGGTTCAGAACGGTCGTCACTTCTTATATGCCGCAGGAAAAAGAACTTGGGAAGAGATGAAGCGTTGTCTGCTACATTTCGCCAATAAGATCAGTTGAGCCAAAAGAGGTTATTGGATGTATTGAAAAATCTAGTGGGGTAGTGCCATATCTCGGATATATAACTTTTGTAAGATTGGGTTAGGATGAAAGGATTTCGGTTACTTCATCTTCGCCGTGCGAGAATTTTTCTCCCAATTCGTAGCGCATTTAGAATGACCGCCAGACTAAGTCCCATATCTCCTACTGCGACGGCCAGCCACAGTGTGATAATTCCCGGAAAGGTTAAGACAGCAAATGACGCTTTAATCAGTATTGACGCTGATATATTTTGTTTTACGATACTCATCGTCTTCTTGCTCAAATCGATGAGATAATTGATTTTCGACAAATCGTCGCGCATAAGTGCGATGTCGGCCGTTTCAATCGCCACGTCGGAACCAATGGCGCCCATCGCAATGCCCACTTGCGCCTTTGCAAGCGCCGGGGCATCATTCACACCATCGCCGACCATCGCTACGTACTCATATTTCTTCAGCAGGGACTCGATTTGTGCCACTTTGTCTTCTGGTAACAGATTAGCATAATATTCGTCAATTGTAAGTTTATTAGCTATTGCCCGTGCTGCCCGCTCGTTGTCCCCAGTGAGCATTACCGTTCTAATTCTCTTTTCTCTAAGCGCCTTTATTGTGTCAACAGACATATCGCGGGTTTTATCCATCAATCCCAGCACACCAACAATGCGTGAGTCTACACCCACGAGTACGATGGTCTTTCCTTCATTCTCCAGTCGTTCTATTTGTTCGGGCACGTCTATAATTAAACCTGCAAAGAAACTTCGATTGCCGATTGAGTACGTCCGTCCGTCAACGGTGCCGATTAGTCCTTTTCCGGCCAGCGACTTGAACTCCGAAACCTGCATTAATGCAATATTCTGTTCTGCAGCGCAAGTGACTATAGCATCTGCGACAGGATGACTTGAGAGAGACTCCAACGAGGCAGCGATCTGCAACAGCTCTTGTTCAGGCACTTCATTCATGCTGATGATATCCACTACTTCTGGTTTGCCTTCAGTAAGCGTCCCAGTCTTGTCAAAGACCATCGCATTTATAGTTTGCATTTTTTCTATGTTACTGCCCCCCTTAATGAGGACGCCATTTTTTGCTGCTGAGGTAAGCCCCGACACCATGGATACCGGCGTGGAGATCGCCATGGCACATGGGCAGGAGACTACAAGTAACACGAGCCCCTTGTAGAACCACTCATTGAACGGCAGTCCCAAAAGCAACGGGGGAATGACAACTACAAGCGCGGCCAACCCTATAACAGTCGGCGTATAATACCGTGCGAACCGGTCGATAAATGCTTCGGTTGGTGACTTCTCTCTCTGTGCCTCATCCACCAACTGCACAATCTTGGACAAGATCGTTTCATCAGATCGCTTAATAGCTCGCACCTGAAGGTAGCCTTCCCCGTTGATCGTTCCTGCAAAGACCTCGTCCCCTCTGGTTTTAGTAACAAGCACACTCTCACCTGTTATAGGTGCCTGATTTACCGATGAAGTGCCTCTCACCACAACTCCATCAACAGGTATCTTATCACCGGGCTTCACGACAACGAGTTCTCCCACCGCTACCTCATGTGCGTGAACAATTTTCTCTTTTCCGTCCCTAATCACTATGGCCGTCTCAGGCGCAAGTTTAATCAGTGCCCCCACTGACTCCCGTGCCCTTTCTCCTGCGTAATCTTCTAAAAACTCTGCTATGGAGAAGAGGAGCAGAATGGATGCTCCCTCCTCACCATGTCCTATTGCAAAAGCTCCCGTGGCCGCGATGACCATGAGGAAGTTCATATCAAGACGCCTTCTGGCAAGCGATTGGATCCCCTTTGTAATAATGCGATACCCTGCCACCAGCGCAGCAATCAAGTATAATCCTTGGGCAACCATATGCTGTAGCAGCATAAAGTCAACGTAGACCCCGATGCCGAGCACACTGCCCGCTATAGCGATTGTGAGGACCTCTCTCTGTTTCCACAGCGGTTCCTTTTCTGCAAAGATATCAGTCGCACATACCGAGCAGCTTTCTTCTTCTGTATGTTGATCACTGTTCTTCGGCATGTTCGACTCCCATCGCGAGCAATCGTGAAACATGCGCATCAGAAAGAGAATAGTAGACTATTTTTCCTTCCTTCCTGAATTTGACGAAATGAGCACCTCGCAATACCCTCAGTTGGTGCGATATAGCAGACTGAGCCATGCCAAGCACTGCTGACAGATCGCACACGCATAGTTCCCGTTGAGAAAGTGCGTACAATAATTTCACTCGTGTCGGGTCTCCAAGGAGTTTAAAAATCTCCGCTCCTTTGAACACCGTTTCGTTCGGAAGCATCTTCGATTGCACGTCGCGAACCGCATCGTCGTTTATGCGTATGGTTTCACAGACATCGTTCAAGTGCATATGAATATATATTCATATAATCAGATATAAACATTAGCACCTGTTTGTATCGGTATGACTAGAGATAATCTGCGTGCAATTTCCCCGCTCAGGAACTCTATTGACGAATTTTCTTCAGGCAAGCAGTGATGCGGTTATGTCCATTAGAGAGATAAAAACGTGATTATGACCAATAAGTATACAAATAGTGATTTACATAAACAAATGTATCACGTTTAACACAGGGGACGAGCGTATGGTAAATGCAAAAGTGAAAGCATCTGACGTGTTCTTTGGTATAGCTGCGCCATCAGAACACTCATTTCGAAATAAAATTTTAGGACTCGTATCGCTGCTGGCGCCAGGAATTGCTATCGCAATTTTGCCACTTGTAATAGGTATAGCAGCGCTACAGGGCGTAAAATTTGATGACCTTAAGCTTCTACAATTGCTTATCATCATGTTTCTCGTGGCTGGCGTCGGAAATATGACAAACGACATCGTC
>DASPRZ010000062.1:0-2163 GCA_035624185.1 Candidatus Acidiferrales bacterium | reverse complement strand
TACCTATGATGTACTCAGAGCAAATGAGCGGTTATAAGGATGTTCGTATTACTCTTTCAGTATCGGGTTACTGAACTTCGACAGTGCGCTCTCGCGTTACAATTACGACAGCGCTTCTAAGTACACTTTTTCAATCCTTTTCACTATTAAATCAACATCGTACTCCTTGACCACTTTGTTCCGCGCTTTAACTCCCAACTCTCTTCGGAGCTCAACATCATCCAGAAGGATGCTTATCGCGGAGGCAAGTTCTCCCGCACGACCTGCAGTGAAGGTAAGCCCACAGCCATTTACTAATTCAGGTGGAGCCCCAACATCTGACGTTATTACTGGCAACCCTGACGCCATAGCCTCGAGGATCGATCTTCCGAACGGCTCCTCCCAGATTCCAGGATGCACAAAGAGGTCTGCACTTCTATATATCTCAGGTATCTCTTTATTTTCAATTTTTCCCAGGAATTCGACTTTTTCGCTCAATCCAAGATTCCTAGCAAGCTCTTTTAGTTCATCCTCTTTGCGGCCGTGGCCAACGATTTTTAGCTGTACTCCTCTCTTACGTAAAAGATGTACAGCGTTTAACAGCACGTCAACCCCTTTCGCTTCGTAAAGCTGCCCTACATATAATATCGTGAGAATTCCCTTGGTCTCTGTGGAATTAGAATTAATGAAGCGAGGGTCAACCATGTTGGGCACGACGACTATTTTATCGTCAGCGATGCCCTTCTTGACAAATTTTTGCTTTAACACCTCTGAGAGAGCTATATACTTATCAATGCGCCCATCAGCCTTCAATGAAAGATAGCTGTAGAGAACATTTCTGAGGTAAAAAGAGGTTTTTAAGATGCTATCTAAACTCGAAAATCCAAAATGTGAGTTGATGCATCGCACGCACGTGCCTACTGTGAGGCCGTTGCATCTGCCAGAGGGGCTCAATAGGGTTTCAATGGGACAAATTAACTGGTAACTGTTGAGGGTGGCGACAGTCGGTACATTGAGGGCTTCTGCTGCAAGGAGTTGCCATCCCCTGTAGACGTGAACGACGTCATGGGATTCCACCAAATGTCGTAAGTTCATATAGGTGCTCACGTTCAATGACAAGAGACGGGGCGCCCCTTCACGTAACTTCTTGAAAACCTTTATGCCCACGCCGTTTAGTCTCGTCTCTGAATAGGCGTCTCCATCAAAGGCATATACGGTGACGTTATGCCCTCTTCTCGCAAGGCTCTCCGCAAGCAGTTTTTCACTGACCTCTGAACCACCACAAGTATGTAAGTAGCTGCTAGGAATGACAAGTCCGATGTCCATTGCGTCACTCTAATACATTAACACGCTTCATACGTTCGTTCCTTAACGATATTTTTTGTAATAAGTATTTAATACTTTAGCATTTATGTTGTGTCGATGAGCACCCCCCTAGTGTCAGCGATTGTACTCAATTGGAACGGCAGAGAAGACCTCATCGAGTGTTTAGAGAGCCTTAAAGAGGTGAATTACCCGAATCTGGAGATCATAGTGGTGGACAACGCTTCGACTGATGACTCAGTTGATGCAGTAAGAAGCAAGTTTGAGGTAACAATCGTTGAAAACGAACAGAATCTGGGCTTTGGAGGAGGGTGTAATTCCGGACTTGCAGTAGCGTCAGGAGAGTACCTCCTTTTTATGAACAATGATGTGACCGTTGATGATGAGTTCTTAACTGAACTCATCAAAGTCGCTGAAACAGATCCGAGCGTTGGCATTGCTGGGCCCAAGGTGTACAACTATTATAAAAAACACGAGTTGTGTTCGGCAGGGGGGAAGATCGATCTGGCTAGGGGAATAATGAGGGAGTTTGGCGTCTTCGAAGAGGATAGCGGACAATATGACAGAACACGTAATGTTGATTTCGTGACCGGTTGCGTTATGTTGGTTAGAAAGTCCCTCATAGATATCATCGGTGTATTTGATCAGCAGTATTTCATATATCTTGATGATGTGGATTTTTGCATAAGGGCATCAAAGGCGGGATTTGTTACAGCGTACGTTCCGAGTTCGAAGATCTGGCACAAGGTTTCAGCTACCTTTGGATACGTAAGTCCGTTGTCCTTCTACTATTCACTTCGAAATCGCATTATATTCGAAAAAAAATATGCCTCAGACGTGCAGAAGTTCACATTTGTTGTG
>DASPRZ010000060.1:0-10232 GCA_035624185.1 Candidatus Acidiferrales bacterium | reverse complement strand
AAAGAGTTATTTGACGAAATAGAAACTGGTGCCATCCTGCAAAAGTACGTGACGCAGGGCCCAGCGAGCAGTTATATAACAAAGGATTATTGGTCGCGCGAAGTATTGAACAAAATAGCCTCAGTCTCTCTTCTCGGAGGGGTTCAGTATACGGTGAAAAAAGTTGATCTATCAGGGCGTTATCGATTACTCGACGTAGGTGGTGGTCATGGACTCTACAGTATTTTCTTTACAAAGAAATATTCTAATCTACAAGCATGGGTCCTAGATTACCCGGAGGTAACTGAAATAACGAAAGAATTCATCGACAAATATAATGCTCAAGACCGGGTAAAGCTAATAGCAGAGGATTATAAAAATTTTAGAGCCCAGAAGAGCTTCGATGTAGTGTTCATTTCAAATGTAACTCCTTCCTATAATGATTTGCTGGCGTTGCTAGCAAAATCTAAGAATTGGCTTACTGCAGGAGGGCTGGTGATCCTTCGAAATTATGTCACTGACATCAACGTAGATGTGTGGTCATCTCTGAACACTCTAGAAAGGTATGCAAGGCGTGGCAAAAAGGGAATTACCTCTCAACAGCTAGAAGCAGCGTTGCAGCGTAATGGTTTTATAGACACAAAGCGATTGTGTGAAGGAGAGGGCATAATTATAGTACAAGGATTAAAAAATAAGATCCTTTAATCGTTAATGATATGCATGGATGTCTCACTTGAACTTTAACAGCATTTGCGAGCTCAACCGCTGAGTTGATAACTTCATGTTATGATACATCACCCATACTAACTTCAAAATGTACATTTTTAAATTTGTCCTTCATCGTTTGCAAGTCGCTCTCAAGAACTCAATTAACCTTAGGCAGTACGCTGAAGGAACAAAAAAGTGTTTATTTCTATACCTATCTGTCAATGGACGAATAATGCAGCTCGTATTTATCTATTGCCACCGGCTCCAAGCGATAGCCAACTCATTGTTCGTTTTGAAAAGCCTTTTAGACGTTTTTAAGTCCTACAATATCCTCGACATGAACAAGCTTCCATATAATACTTCTTTTTTCCGTTACAATTGATTCGACAGGTTCTTCAGGCGAATGGCCGAGCGCGGCTACAATGTTTTTCGAAAGATTTCTATTCTTAATCAGTTCCACAAACTTTTTTCGGATGGCCAGACCTTCCGTATAATCATCGATTTGTTCAAGATGGCCTTGCAGCGTTACAAACGTGTAATTTGCAAAATCTGTGCTAAATTTTTCGATTTCGACCGCCACATTAGGGCTTTGACGGAAGAGCTGTATCTTTTTACCGTACTTAGTTGACAGGAAATATATGAAATGTCCATCGAAAACATATAAAAATGGTGCAATATATGGATATTCTTCTCCTTTGAAAGCGATTCGACTAATGTATCCTTCACTTATTAACTGGTCGTATTCCGTTTTTTCCATGCGGGGGATCTTTACCAGGTCCATAAACATCACCAGTAATACTTTCAAGTATTGCTTTAATAGTTTTTTTCAAATTCTCATTATACACATTATTAAAGATATACTGTTTTTAATGTCGGTAAACGCCAAAGAGGATAATCCAAGTCGATAGAAAAACGCTTGAGAACTAAGTTGTTGTATTCTCAGATCTCTTTTTTGCCCATTGACGTGACCTTTGCTCAAGCACAGCTACGCTGTAACGTGTAAAAGTGATAATAGTTTGAGAGACTCAATAGGATGTTCCTAAATTTCCAGATGCGCTACACTAGAAACTTCAATTTTCTTTATAATTGACTAAGAAATTATCTGTTTTCGACACAATGGCGGATATCTTTATTTATTTTTGATACAAAAGATCAATGTATGAAATGTATCGTCCTATATGATAGCAAATACGGTTCAACCGAATCGACAGCAAATTGGATTGCTGAAGGGATTAACGAAAAGTGCGCCACTGACGTACAGAAAGTCACAGATGTGCAGAAACTTGACTACGATCTAATTGTGGTTGGATCCCCAATATATGGGGGGAAACCACTGGACAGCGTGGCAAATTTCTTGAAGGAAAATCGTTCCGCTTTGATAGGAAAGAAAATTGCAGTTTTTGCAGTTTTTTCTGGCATCTGGCAAGAAAAGATTCCGGATTATTTAAATTCATTAAAACAACTAGTCCCCGAAAACGTCTGGGACGCACGGGGATTTACAGGGGACTTGAATGTCAGCAAGCTCGATAAAGAGGACAGGGACATAGTTGAGGGTGTGTTTAAAAAGATGGGCAAACGCTATGATATGCTTGCTCAATTGAATAAGGGTTCAGCTGTTGATTTCGGAAGGCACCTCGTTCTTCCTCCTTAACGACGTAACGTCCTGCTACTGAACATCAATTGGCGTTACTTACGCATCCGTAGATATCCCACGTGTTGGGATGTCTGTACACTCTTTTATCTTAATTTTGCCATGAAGCTAATAATATGCCCTACCGCTCCTTTTGATTTTGAGTTAAGCACTGCTATTTTTTCAGACGGAGATAGGGAAATCCGTGCCTATTATAAAGGGAAGTATAGGCAGGTCGTGCGGATAGCGAATGAACTATTTCTTATCGTCATCACATCTATTGGAACTGTCGACAAACCCCGGCTCGTCGTTGAAGTTAGAGAAGATACACGGCTTTTAGGCGAAAGTCTACAAATAGTTAGAGAGACTGTCATTGGCCTTTTCAATTTAAACTTTAATCTCATGCGGTTCTATAAGGAGGTCAGCCCTGACAACACTATGTCAAAGTTAATTAAACAGCTTAGAGGATTTAAAAGCCCAACAACTCAAACTGTTTTTGAGGCATTAATATCGTCTATAACGGAGCAGCAAATTTCGCTAGCTGCTGCATTTAGTATCCAAAAACGAATCGTTAGAACTTTTGGCGATGTCATAAGAGTAAATAAGAGCGTCTACTACGCTTTTCCTAAGCCAGAGACTCTGGCTTCGGCAACCATTGAGCAGCTTCGTACGTGTGGGTTAAGTACGAGAAAAGCTGAGTATATTAGAGATATAGCAGCGTTGATTTCTGATGACAAGCTGAATTTGGAGAAGCTCAAAAGCTACGAAAATACAAATGAAATCGTTGATGAACTCTGTAAACTGCGCGGAGTGGGAGATTGGACGGCAGAGCTTACACTAATTCGAGGAATGCATAAATTAGATGCTATTCCAGCAAATGATTTAGGATTAAAGAGAACTATTTCACACTATTATTGCAACGATAAAAAAATATCCAGTAAAGACGTGCGCAGTATAGCTAAAAAATGGGGAAACTGGAAAGGTCTAGCTTACTTTTACTTAATTATGGCTGAAAGACTGGCAATCGAAATCTGACCTCATAGCGCGCTTTAGCATGATTAATTCATCACAGAGAGGTGACGAGTACTACACTCTGCCCGAGCGAGCGGCGTTAAGTCTCAACTTCCGCAAATTGTTTTAACGTAGCCTTTTTAAGAGACTTAGCCATACGCGCAAGATTATAGGGGGATGTCCCATTTTCAATCTCCTTTACGAACGCGGAACCAACGATGGCACCATCAGCTCCAGCAGAAATGGCAGCTTCGACATCTAAAGGCTTTGAGATCCCAAATCCTACTAACTTGGGTATTTTAAGAAGTTCGTATCTACTCTCAATTGATTTTACTCTGTCGACAAGCCCTCTTAAATGCGCATAATCAGTAGTACCTCCGGTTACTCCGAGACGAGACACGATGTATGCAAAACCATTTGTTGACTTGAGAATCTCAGCCATTCTTTCACTAGAGGTAGTAGGGGCGATCAGAAAGATGTTACAAAGATCGTTATTATTGCAATGTCTTCTGAGCTCTGAAGCTTCTTCAAGTGGTAAGTCTGGGACAATTATGCCATCAACTATGTCTCTCGCATCTCTTGCAAATTTTGATACCCCATAGCGATAAATAAGATTATAATAGGACATGAGAACTGTGGGGACATCTGCTTGAAGCTCTTTTAGTAGCGATAAAATGTCAGCTACCGTTGTGGGACGCCCTCTAAGGGCCCTCTGACCGGCACGTTGTATTACCGGCCCGTCCGCGATCGGGTCCGAAAAAGGGATGCCCAGCTCCAGTGCGTCAACCTCACGCGAAAGGGCCTGAACATATTCAGCAGTTTTCTCTAAGCTAGGGTCTCCTGCCATTATATAGGCGACAAGCGATTTTTTACCCTCCAAACGCTCAGTTAGCCTGTTTCTTACTTTAATTTCCTAACCTCCTTCGTCCAATTACGGTGTTCACGTCCTTATCCCCCCTACCAGACAGATTTATAATCACCAACGCTCCTGGTTCGAGGTCTCCAGCATCGCACGCCCTCATTGCATACGCTAGAGCGTGGGAGGACTCGAGCGCGGGAATGATACCCTCGGTCTTACACAGAATTTCGAAACTCGCAAGAACCTCATCATCCTGAGCAGATCTCGGTAAGACCCTTCCGATATCCACAAGGTGAGCGAGCTCAGGTCCAACACCTGAGTAATCAAGGCCCGCACTTATGCTCGTTGTCTCAAGTATCTGGCCGTATCTGTCTTGGAGAACTCTCGTCTTCATGCCATGGAAGACCCCAACGTCACAGTTAGTGAGTCTTATTGCGTGAGGCGCCTTCATACCTTGTTTCTGGGCTTTATCACTGGATATGCCCCCTGCCTCCACAGCTATTAATTCGACATTGTCATTAAGAAATGGCGTAAAAATTCCCATCGCATTGCTGCCGCCTCCTGCACATGCAACAATTGCATCCGGTAATCGCCCCTCAAGCTCACTAATCTGACTTTTAGCCTCTATTCCTATCACACGCTGAAAGTCTCTTACCATCGCTGGGTAAGGATGAGGGCCCAATGCTGAACCCATGAGATAGTAAGCGTTTTCTGCATCTGCAGTCCATTGTCGTAACGCTTCGTTTACTGCATCTTTCAGCGTACAGGAGCCACTTTCCACCGGGATCACATCAGCTCCAAGCAGCTTCATGCGAATCACGTTCGGCTTCTGTCGTTCCATGTCGCGAGTTCCCATGTAGACTTGACATTTAAGACCCATCATCGCACATGCCATGCTTGTTGCTACTCCGTGTTGTCCCGCCCCCGTTTCACAGATTACATTTTTTTTAGCGAGTTTCTTTGCGATCAGGGCCTGACCTATTACGTTGTTAATCTTGTGCGCGCCACTATGACAGAGATCTTCACGCTTCAGAAAAATTTTTAGATGACAAAGCTCAGAAAACCGTTTGGCACGGTAAACCGGGGTGGGCCTACCAGCGTAGTTCTTTAAATAGTACTCGAATTCGGCCAAGAACTCGGGATCTTCTTTCAATGTTTCATAGGCTTTTTCGAGTTCAAGCAAAGGCGCCATGAGTGTCTCGGCTACGTACTGCCCGCCATAGGTAGCGTACATCCCTTTTTTAACCTTCATAGGGTGCTGGCCCCCCGCCGTAAACGAACTGTTTAATTTTTTCCTCGATGTTTGAGCTTTGCATTATAGAAGTCCCAACCAGAACCCCATCGCATCCTGCAGAAAGCGCCCGTTCAACATCGTGCGGCGCGTTGATACCGCTCGCACTTATTAAGATTGACTTACTGAAGAGCTGCTTCAATAACGGAGCTAGTAATTCTGTCGTTGATAAATCGACATTGAGCGTCTCCAGATCTCTATTATTTATGGCGATGAAATTGAGATCAAGATCCGATATCACTGCAACATCTGGGATACTTCCTACCTCGACGAGAGGCTCCAAGTCAAGGGACAGGGCAGTTTCCACGTAATCGTCGATGTTGCCATTAAGCCTTTCGATGAGTCGTACGATAAGTAACACTGCGTCTGATCTCACTTGTTTTAGCTGTTCAGGCCTCCTAATGAAGTCCTTTCTGAGCACCGGAATATCAACTACGTTTCGTACTGCTGTGACATCATCTATTGATCCGCCGAAAAAATGCTCATCTGTGAGGACGGATAATGCAGATGCCCCCCCGCGAATCATTTCGAAAGCCGTTTCCGCGAGTGATTTTTCTTTCAGTTGCTTTCCAAACGCAGTGTGTTTGATCTCGGCAATAACCGGCACTCTCCTATCACGTTGAGCCGCTGTTATACACTTGATAATATCTCTTTTTGGCGTAGTTTCAAAACTGCGTTCAGTTATCTTTGGGATATCCAGCATTAGCAACTCGCCCAAGACATCAACGTGTTCGTACATTTATCGTCCCCTGACTTTAGTTTGTGCAACGTTTAAGAAATTCCCAATGATCGATTTTCCTGAAGGTGTTAGCACACTTTCGGGATGAAACTGAAGTCCATATGTCGGGAAATCCGTGTGCTTTGTCCCCATTATAATGCCTTCTTCTGTACTCGAAGTCGCTTTAAGCTCGAGAGGGAGGTCCTCTAATACAAGGGAATGATAACGCCCTGCTATGAAGGGATTTGGAAGTCCTTTGTAAATCGCAGAGCCGTCATGGAATATTCTATCAGGCTTTCCGTGGATTGGTTTAACTCTTTTGATTTTCGCTCCATATGCAACCCCAATCGCCTGATGCCCGAGGCAGATTCCAAGTATTGGAGTGCCTTCGAACTGTCGTATTATTTCAAGGCACGACCCTATATCGTCGGGGTTTTCAGGACTTCCCGGGCCCGGCGATATCACTATCACGTCCGGATCAAACGACCGCACGTCAGACAGCGACACTTCGTTCTTTACAACTTTAGTAACGTGGCCAAATGTTGATATGTAGTCGACTAGGTTCCAAACAAATGAGTCAAAATTATCGATAAACAGAATTTTTAGATGGTTCTGCTGACTGTTTCGCTGCACATTTACGGTCATTTTAATTCTCTTCGCTGACGTCGTGACGTTGTAAAGGGCAGCCTCAAGTGCGGCTAATTTTCTTTTTACCTCTTCATACTCTCGCTGCGGGACCGAGTCAGCGACGATTCCAGCTCCTGCTTGATAAGAGACTTTTGTCCCCTCGATAACAAAAGTCCTAATCGCTATTGCAAAGTCTGAGTCGCCATTAAATGCGAAATATCCAACTCCACCACTGTAGATTCCTCTCGGCATCGGTTCGTATTTATCGATTAATTCCATTGCTCTAATTTTGGGGGCTCCTGACACAGTTCCCATTGGCATCACCGCCCGAGCTGCACTAAATGCATCGTAGCCATCTCGTAACACACCTGCCACAGTACTTTCGATGTGCTGAACATGTGAGTACTTTACAACTGACATTGTGTCGATTACTTCCACTGACCCACCCTCGCAAACGCTCCGAACATCATTACGGCCCAGATCTACAAGCATTAAATGTTCAGCCCTTTCCTTTGGATCGTTCAGCATGGAGTTTGCAAAAGATACGTCCTCCATCTCATCTGATCCTCGAGGACACGTCCCTGCGATCGGGTTAGTTATGAGCTTGTCGCCACAAACCGAAAAAAGAGTCTCAGGACTAGATCCAATAATCGAAACATCGCAAAATCTTAAGAAGTACATGTAAGGACTCGGATTTAGCCTTCTGAGTTCCTCGTAAAGCATTCTCTCAAAGAACATCATTTCATGCGGCGTTGGTTCATTAATCACGCCATGCTGATGATCACATCTAATTTCGACTTCATGCCTGATTGAAGGAAGTACTTGAAAAATATCTCCAGCAAGGATGTGTTCTATCCCTCTCGTCGTCGCAAGCTCGAATTCTTCTTTGGTCATACTTGCTTTTAGATCACGTTTAAGAAATAGCGGCGGTTTATCGAAACTTTGCGAATCACCACTAGATGAAGATTGTTGAACGTAGTGCTGCAGTTGATAAATTCTTGTGTTTGCGTCTCGAATAAGTTGTTCCACGTCGCTAGTATCATCCAGAATTACATTGACAACCGCGTATATGGAATCATCAGAATGATCAAAAACAAGGACATCTTTTACAATATAGAATTCAAAACCGTAACCCCTCACACTATTCGTGGGAACGCGAACCTGTAACTCTTTTACGGCGTCGTAACTTACGTACCCGATAGCTCCACCGGTGAACAGCTGCTTCTTATAGATTGTTCTAATTAAGCTATTCGAATCCACAAAATCAGCGAACTTTACACATTTCCGTAAGGCATCAAATATGTCAAGGCCCTTTTTGACTTTAAGAGTTATTTTTTCTCCTACCGAGAGGTCACCTACATCTTGAGTGCTCTTTATGAGCATCTGCTTTATTGATTCATCGAAAACCTCAAGTTCAATAGAATTTGACACCACATCTCCCGTAATTAGCGCGGCAGGATTATGTCCGACAAACGAGTAGGTGCCGCCCCCAATGCTAGGGATTTTTGACGTTGACTCAAGTAAAAACGAGCGTTCGCCTCCTTTATCGATCAACTTCAAAACATCTAGTGGACTCACACCGTTTACACTCGATGAGGTCGAAATCTTTACGGCAATGGGAATGATACACGGCCTAGCTAGTCCATTTTGCAGTTCGATTAACCGATTTTTATCCATAATTAACTCAAAAACGGGCGATTTAAACAAAGCAATCTGCCTCCCGTGCACTTTTAACGAATGAGCCGATAAGTGAGGCATCCTTTTTACACTCTCTCTCGACGCCACTTGCGACGTCTACGCCAAAAGGCTTCACGTTCTCTATAACATAGCTAACATTTGCAGGAGTTAAATTTCCGGCAACTAAAACAGGTTTCTTACACTTCTTTACGAGGGTCTGACTAAATCCAATGCTCGGAGGATTATTCCTCGCATCTTTATCTACCAGTACATAATCAGTGTAATCATAATTGACTCTTGAATCGGCATTCACCACAGTAATAACTTTGGATCCGCTTTCTTCATAGATGCGCTTCTGCTCAGCGTACGGTAAAACGCAATGAATTTGAAGATAGTCAGGGTCTAGGACGTGGGATAACTTCAACGCCATATAAGCATCCTCGGGCATGATCACTGCTGCAGTCTTTGCTCCATAATCCTTTGCCAGTCCTATAAGGTCTCGCGCAAGAGATACCGAAACCTTACGCGGCGTGCGAACCGGAACGTCTACGATGAAGCCAACAGCATCAACGTCGAATTTTACTGTTGTACAGAGGTCCTCTTTACAAGTCAAGCCGCACACCTTTATGAACATCAAAGGTCGCCTCTCAGTTCGTTGAGCTTGTTTAGTGCAAGCTCCTCTTCTAAAACGTCGTTGACTATCTCAATTCCCTCAAGGATGCTGCAACCTGTTCCTACAGAAATAGATGCTCCAGCATTTAAAAGCAAAAATTCCCGCTTGTACCGATCCCTGACACGCCCGTCGAAAAGCCCTTCAACGATAGCTGCGTTCACCTGAGGGGTCCCACCTACTAAACTTGACTTTTTAGCAATTTCAAATCCGAAATCATCGGGCGTTAGCTCATACGTTTCTACTCGTTTGCCCTTAAGCTCGGAAACTACTGTGGTGCCCGTGTTTGTGAATTCATCCAGACCATCACCGTGCACTACATACGCCCTTTTTAGTCCAATGCCGTTCAACACGTTCGCTAAAGGCTCACACAACGTAGGATCGTATACTCCCACCACTTGGTCATCCGGATATGCTGGATTTGTAAGGGGGCCCAGTATATTGAAAATGGTTCTGAAGCCAAGCTCTCTCCGTATATGTGCGACCCTCTTTGCTGCTGGATGAAACTTTTGTGCGAGCATAAAGCCAAACTTTCTCTCTTCGATTGACCTTCTTACCGCTTCTAAATCCATAGCAATATTTATTCCTAGCGCAGTTAAAACATCAGCGCTGCCTGAGTGAGAAGTAACAGAATAGTTTCCGTGCTTTGCTACGAATAGTCCAGCAGCTGAAGCTACTAGAGCTGACGCGGTACTTACGTTGAATGTTCCAGAGCTATCTCCACCAGTTCCACATGTGTCAATGAGTTCGTTATTTATGTTCGGCACGACTTTAATGCAATTATCTCGCATAGCGCGCGCAAATCCTAGGATCTCCTCTTTGCTCTCCGTTCTACACTTTAGCCCCATCAAGATTGCACCGATCTCCGCATCGCTCGCACTCTCAACTATATAGCTATAAGCTGAGTACGCTTCGTTTTCCGAGAGGTGCCCCTCAAACAATTTTTGGGTAATATCTATCCCTGTATTGTCTATCGAGATATTTCTTGAGGTCATAAGATTACTTTAATGTATAATATTATACTTTAATGTAATATAATAGGCAGTATAAAAACTTGTTGTT
>DASPRZ010000049.1:0-53574 GCA_035624185.1 Candidatus Acidiferrales bacterium | reverse complement strand
ACATCATCAGCGGAAGAGGACGTGTGCCGCACTTACGATGATCACGCAAACTGTTACGTAACAAAACCCGTTAACATCGATGAGTTCATTCGAGTACTTCGATCGATGGAGGAGTTCTGGCTTACGTTTGTGAAATTTCCCCATAGATGTGATGAATAACACGACAGTCACGATTGTGAAATAACTGATGAGACTGTACCATGCAATAGAAAGAAAGTCTGCGTATGCCATTTAGTAGACCACTCCGTGCCCTCCTCATCGAGGACAATTTCAGCGATGTTGAGCTGATACACGAATTATTGTCAGAAGCAGTGGAGGACACGAAGTCTGCTCAGATCTCTGTCGAGCAAGAAGAAACGCTCCTAGGGGGGATGAGGCGATGTGCTGAAAATGACGGGACGTTCGACGTCATCCTACTGGATCTTGGGCTTCCTGACAGTCAGGGTCTTGAAACATTTACAAAACTTGCGGAACGAGCATCGCGCATCCCAATTATCATCTTGACCGGGATTGATGATGTGGACTTGGCACTCGAGACCGTGCGAAGAGGTGCACAGGACTACCTCGTAAAAGGTCGACATGACGGAGAGATTCTTTTACGTGCAATCAGATATGCGGTTGAGCGCAAACAAGCAGAAGCAAAGATCGCCCGTCTCAACCGCCTTTACACCCTATTGAGCAAGGTCAATGAGGCGATGTGGCGCATCCGTGAACCAAAGAAACTGTACGAAGAGACGTGTCGCATTGTCGTCGAGGACGGGTTGTTCCGGATGGCGTGGATCGGCAGGGCAGATCCTGGTACCCATCTAATAAAGCCAATTGCTCACTGGGGATTTGAAGACGGGTACCTCGATTCCGTTACCATTTCTGCCGAAGACATTCCAGAGGGCCGCGGCCCGACAGGCACTGCATTTCGCGAGGGGAGATATAACATTTGCGACGATTTTGAGCACGACCCTCGATTTCAAATCTGGCGCTCCGAGGCTTTAAAACGTGGCTACCGCTCTAGTGCCGGGTTTCCGCTAAAAATGGGGACACGTGTTATAGGAGTCCTGACTATCTACGCCAATGAGCAACTGTTCTTCAACGACGAGGAAATTCAGTTGATAGAACGGCTGTCAGATGATATCGCATTTGCAATAGAATTTATGGAGCGTGAGGAAGAGCTCATACAACGTGGTGAGATGCTCGACCTCGCCAATGATGCAATCATGATCATCGACCTCGATAGTACTATCACATATTGGAACAAAGGTGCTGAACGGCTCTACGGATGGATGAGAGGAGAGGCAATGGGGCAGAATGTGCACGAGTTCCTACAGGCTGAATACCCTGAATCCTTAGATGATGCGCTGAGTGTCCTCTACCGCGACGGAGCATGGGACGGGGAGCTCATGCACACAACGCGGGATACCACACGCATCATCGTCGAGAACCACTGGACGCTCTACCGCGATAGCGACGGGAAACCGTCGGCAATACTTGGGGTCTGTAATGATATCACTGATCGAAAACATGCTGAGGAAGCGCTGAGACGGGCACACGACGAACTCGAACAGAAAGTGCAGGAGCGCACCCGTGAGTTGCAAGAGGAGATCGACGAGCACAGGGTGACCGAAGAGGAGCTCCAACGCTCCAACAAGGAGCTAGAACAGTTCGCCTACATTGCCTCTCACGACTTACAAGAGCCACTCCGGACGGTGACGAGCTCGATTGGCCTCCTCGAAAAGGGATACAGAGACAAGCTCGGCGAGGAAGCAGACATGTTCATCACTTACGCCGTCGAAGGTACGAAGTACATGCAGCAGCTCATCAAGGACTTGCTCGCGTATTCCCGCGTGACAAGCCGCGGTGAGGCATTCAAACCGGTGCACTGTGAGGGCGTCGTCCAGCATGCCATTGACAACCTCAAGATCGCCATCGAGGAAAGCGGGGTTAAGATCAGACTGCCTGAAGAATCGCTGCCGATGGTAATGGGCGACAAGACACAGCTCATCCAGCTCTTCCAGAACCTTATCGGGAACGCGATCAAGTTTCGAAGTGAACAACCGCCGGAGGTGCAGATCGGCGTGGAGCCCGATGGAGGAAACAGGTGGCAGTTTTCCATAAAAGATAACGGCATCGGTATGGACATGCAGTACGCCGACAAGATTTTCACGATCTTCCAGCGGTTGCACACGACTGAGGAGTATGATGGGACAGGCGTAGGCTTGGCGCTCTGCAAGAAGATCGTTGAGCGGCACGACGGGAGAATCTGGGTAGAGTCAAAGCTGGGAAAAGGGTCGACATTCTACTTCACGCTGCCGGCTTAGGTGGATGGATTACAGTGCAGTCAGGGTACATCTGACGCTTCAGTTATGGTGTGACTTACGATCTGCAAGCGTTTATTTTTATTTTAAAATCGACAGGAGGCCTAATTCAGCGTGTATCATCTGCACGGTGCCATACCTCGACGAGCCCTCATAGATCTTTGCTAAGTCATCGATTTTATCGACCGCCTTCAAAAAGTAACTTGCGCTCTTCGTGAGATCCTCTTTGACGAAGTCTACGATTCCGTGTTTAACGGGGTATTCGATTCCCTCTTGCTGACAGAATAACCCGTTTACTGTGAGGGTTAACGGCTGCTTACAAACTGGACAGACATAGTAACTGTCCTGCGATCTCTTTTTACCATCATCGTTGATTATGCTACCTCCACTCCTTATTCATGTATATTGAGGGCATTGTCCGATCACATCACATGTCTCCCTTTATCGAACTCGCAAGTGAATGATACTCGCTTCCCCTCTCGAGTCATTGTAGTCCATGAATCTTCGCATCTCTACACCCAATGAATCTCGTGGGATATTTTTGAACATCGGGAAGTGGTCTATCACACTGATACGGCTGTCCAACCTTGCGATTTCGTTTATATCATTAGGCACCCACGTACCAATCCTCCCTCGGAAGGCCGTCATAAGGTCACGCGATACCCCAGCCTTTTTCGTATCGCTGAGATGGTTCCACCACGCTTCGAGATCTGACCATTTCGTACCTTTCGGCTTTGTCGGGATCTCGAACGCGGTTATCACCTCATTCAGCTTATCTTTCTGATCCTGAGGCGTCTTCTCCCACCAGTCCTTCATCGCGTTCTCCCACCAGTCGTTCAACGCCTCCATCCATGCTGCTCTTATCGCGTCCCGTTGCTCTGGTGGGAACATGTCAATCCATGTTATAAAACCGCCATCCGATCTTAACGCGGCATCAAATACAATCTCTCCGCCAGGGAACTTATCCGCCAGCATCGAAAAGAACTGTCTAACCTGTGATTCCTTAAGGGAATGTAACACCCCGCCGGCTATCATGAATACCCCGTCCTCGGTATACGTTACGTCCTTGAACCAGCCCGGATCGAGGAGGGACTTCGCGATGTACGTTACCCTTTCAGGCTCTGACAGCAGCTGCCTTCTGACGTCGATGACAGCGGGAAGGTCGAGGTCATACCAGTGGATCAACCCGTTATCGACGCGGTAAAACGTCGTGTCAAGCCCTGCGCCGATGTTCACCACGGATGCTTGAGGGTGTTCTGCGATGTACTCTTTTGCCTTATCGTCGAACGGTTGTGCTCTTAGCGCAAATAGACCAAATTCTGGTTGATTGATTTTACGAAAGAGATTAAACATTATACCTTCGAACGGCGGAACATCACTTGCTGAGTAGTCAGGTACATAGTCAATTTTTTCAGCGAGTTCAACGGCCGTCGCGTCACAAAATAGTGAGCTGTATTTCTTGCTCACCTGCGCCCGGCACCATAAACAACCCAGCATCGACGCTGATCTGCCGCTTAACTTAACCTTCACTTTGTCCCGCTGCATGTCTATTCCTCTATTGTTTAATTGTGTGCTTCAACTCCTTTCCTTTCGGTGCATGTGCTCATTACACCTTGACATTTGGTATGCTTAGTATGCTTAGCATGATATAGCTTATGCTCATCATACATGCCGATAAGTAGAAGATGCGGTGGCAAGCAAATCATTTAAAATGATATCAATGTTGGGGATCTGGCCCAGAAGAGGGGGCTTATTTATGATTATGGTAACAGCGAATGTCGAATTGTTGAATACGATGTGCTAGGGTAAACTACATGCTTGATTCTGGGATATTTGACATGAAAACATGCTTGGACGCGCAGGGGCAAGTGCATAACTCTTCAGCATACCTGAATATGTTCATTCACATAACCTCCTTTTACTTACGCCCTATCTGCTAGGAGAGGTACTCATTTTTGAATTCTAGCGCTTCATAGGGAATATTTGTCCAACCGTTATAAAAATGTAACTGACCGTTATCATGCCTAAGTTGGCTCGGAAGCATAGATCTAACTGAGCTATCTTAAAATTCAACTTTATTATACACCTCTCGCAGATCCTGATCCCGAAACTGTAAATAGACGGTGGTTCTCATCCCACCTGTTGGACTGCGGGCGGCACCCATGAGCCGTTCAGTGCGGACTCCTGCGGCCAATACAGACGCAAGGTGAGGTGGAATCCATTCAACGGCGCGGGCAGCCATTGGACTCCTTGTCCGGGCCAGGTGACGCGTTTTGGATGTAGATGTCGAGCGATCCGTCCGCATTATACTTCAAGGGCCGAGGTGGGGCGAGATCGCATAGCGGTTGATCGGATTGCCCACGAAGAAACTCTGGTCATTGTACATCGTGAGGGACCAGAACGCGTTGACAGGAGGCATGTTACTCCTCTCAAAGTGCATAAGGTAGTCATGTGCGCCCGTATACAGGTTACCATTTGCATCAGTGCGTGAATTCGGGTATAATGCATCTTCCGGGAGGTTCGCGCCAAGTCCATGCCGCGCAACGCCGGCACGAAGCGTGTAGTTTGTCCCATAACTGCCGAGGTGATAGTAAACAGACCAGCCATGTGTGGCGACGGAGCTTGGACGGTTCTGACCAGAAGCGTTGAGAAGGGCGATGACGGCCTTAGCTCCCTGCACAATCGCATTCTGCATCGTGGTGTTTAAGCCGTTCCAGTTAAACGGTGTGCCGGCAACGATGCCGATCCGGGCCATCTGGTCAACGACTGGTTTGTCCTCAGCACTCGGGGGGTTCGCTGCCATGAGCATTGCCATCTTGGCGTAGAACGTGGCGGGCGTCATGTTCGTTACCTGATCAACGGCAGGAGTCTTTGTATCCACGCTGGGGTCCACCGGTACGTTAGTAGGCGGTGTATAGTTCGTGCCCCATTCGTTGAGGGGTGTTAATTTGTATTGAGCCTGGAGGGCATTTGCCGCAGGGATGTCAGCAGGGCCGTTCTGCTGGGTGCGCCCGATAATCCACACCGAGTCCGTTGGCGATTCGATCTTTGTCATCCCAGCAGGGAGCGTACCATTCCATCTTGGGCCGACGATGGCGAAATTCCCCGCGTCAGCTCCGGTGGTGCGCGTTCCTGGCGATGCAAAGACGTTCGTCCAAGCAGAGAGCATCGGCATCAGATAGTACCGCCCATTTGTACCAGGTACACTCAGCACCATTGTCTCTTTCGTCAGGTTGAGCCATGCGGTTGTATAAAGCGTATCAGCGTTCGGAGCTACCACGGTCGTGAACGATGGGCTTGGGGTAGTGGGTGCTTTGGCGAACTGGTTGATGGGTGCCAATCCTCCGAAAGGAGACGGAGCCTGCACCGCGGTCATCTGTTCCTGTGTGATATCCGTCAAGACGAGGGGGTAGCCGTAGACGTAGGCCGCTGCTGCGATCTGTTGCGCCTCTGCGGGTGTCGGGGACCCGTTTCGGTGGGGATCGTGATCCCTCCAATCGTGTGGCTGCCGGAAGTTGCGTTCTGAATGGTCTGAGCCGCGCATCCGGTGCTGGAAATCACTACGATTGTGATAGCAATGATGCAAAGTACCCAATATGGTTTCATGTGGGATCAAAGGTTTATGCACGTTCAAATAACTTATCTCTTCACAGTCTCAACGCGGCATGTGTGTTATTTGTTGGTGATCACCATTCATCCGCAAAAACACGAAAAAGATCAGGTATCACAAGACATTGCATACTGCCAAAATTAATGCTGTTATACGCGTCCATGATGTCGGCATCCCTAAACTGGAGGTATCCCTATATCACTGCCAGATTACTGTGCCCCAGCAAGAGCTGCAATCTCCTGAGAGCTGATTCTGTCGTACCCAGTTGATGGCGAAGCTGTGGCGGAGGGCATGAGGGTGTATTTCCATCACTGCCGTCGCACTTTGACATTTCGATTTTGGGGACGTTGAGCCGCAAACAGTAGATTACTGCGTCATTTTCTTTTTTATGTCTGTAAAATGCTGTCACATGCGGCCGATATTATGTATCATATAGATCTTTTAACCTTGTAAATAGCATATTGTCAGGCTTTCAACGGGTAATCCTTATCACTCTAAAACAATGAGAAATTACTATGGCAGAAGACGAATGCAAAGTTCCGAATAAAAGCGTAGAGTTTACAGAAAAGACTGCCAAAATAACAAAGAAGCGTCCGGAGGACGTTGAAAAGTCGAAAGGCAAAGGAATCGATGTGCCAACAGACGAACTGGAGGACCTTCTTGATTCTCCTAGATGACACGTAAGGAGCTATAACAACAGGATAAGTACATTACGTAGTACTGTAAAGGATTCCGCTCTCTCGAACTTTCAAGCTAAATTCGATAAGATATATTCTTTGCTTCTTTTAAAAGACATAGACAACATCTTCATCGTCAAAGTGAAACAAGCTAAAGGCACGATGAGGTTTCCCGATGGTGGTGGTCCGTCAAAATTCTATTTTGCTATGCCTCTAGCGTATATCTTCATCTTTAAATTTTAGATAAACCTGCGTGGTATTGAGGTTGCTATATCCCAACGACTGTTGTACACGCCGTGGGTCAAGGCCAGACCTGACAAGATGAATGGCAAACGAGTGCTTAGGGTATGGGGTGAATGTCAACGCCAACATCTTCTCATATTTCTTCACGATGGTGTGCACTTGACAACGTTTAATGCTAAAGGTGTGCCGATTCTCAAGGGATAGTTTGTATGGAAATGTCCTCATGAAAACAGTTTAAGAGTTTCTTCATCGGATAGTACTCTCCGCTTGTAGATTTACACATTTGGACACATCGACATAAGAATTTCATCGCCGTTACAGTCGCAAGTGAATGATATTTGACCCTCTACTTTTATCACTGTAATCCATGAATCTTCGCATATCTGCGCTCACCGAGTCTCTTGGGATGTTTCGGTACAACGGGAACTGATCTAGTACAGCGATGCGGTTATCCCATCTTGTAAATTCATTTACATCTTCTAACGCCCACATACCAGTCCCCCCGCGGAAGGCTGTCATAAGGTCGCGCACTACCTCCTCCCCCTCCTTTTCGCCAAGCTGATCCCACCATGCTTCGAGATCGGACCACTCCTTACCGTTCGGTTTTGTCGGGGTCTTGAGCTCGGCTATCATATCATTCAGCTTATCTTTCTGATTTTGTGGAGCCTTCTCCCACCAGTCCTTCAATGCCTCCATCCACGCTGCTCTCATCGTTTCGCGCTGTTCCGGTGGAAACATGTCCATCCATGTCCTTAAACTACCACCTAATCTTGATATGGCATCAAATACAATTTCACCGCCAGGGAAATTGTCTGCCAACATCAAAAAGAACTGCTCTACCTCTGACTTGTCAAACCACCCTAAAGCCCCTCCGGCTATCATGAATACTCCATCTTCGGTGTGTTTGATGTCTTTACACCAGCCCGGATCGAGGAGAGATTTTGCGATGTACGTTACCCTGTCAGGTTCTGGCAGCAACTGCCTCCTGACGTCGATGACAGCGGGGAGGTCGAGGTCATACCAGTGGATTAACCCATTGTCGACCCGGTAGAACGTTGTGTCAAGCCCTGCCGCGATATTGATAACGGATGCATGGGGGTGTTCTGCGATGTACACTTTTGCCCTATCGTCGAACTGTTTTGCTCGAAGCGTACCTAAACGAAATTCTGGTCGATTGACTTTACGAGAGATGTTAAACCAGATAGCTACAAACGGCGGAACATCACTTGTTGAGAGATCATAGTCGATTTTTTCAGAGAGCTCAACAGCCTTAGCATCATAAAATAGCGAGCTATACTCCTTACTCAACTGTGCCCGGCCCCATAAACAACTCAACATCGACGCCGATATGCCGCCTAATGTAACCTTTACTTTGCCCTGCTGCATGGTTACTCCTTTACTGTTTAATCGCGTGCTTCAACTCCTTTCCTTTCGGTGCATATACTAATTGCACCTTGACATTTGGTATGCTTAGTATGCTTAGCATAATATAGTTAACCCATAATACATGCCGATAAGTAGAATCTGCGCTACTAAGCAGAGCATTTATATTTAAAATGATATCAATATTGAAGATCTGCCAGACAGCGGGTTTATTTATGACTATGGCAATTTGCGTTACTTGAAGATTATATATAAGGTTAGCCTAAAAGCTATGGAGAAATATCGCAGAGGCTCATCCTTATGGACTAATGGCGTCGATTATCTAGGCAGAATATCAGCAGGACAACAACAGCAATTATACTCGAGAAGCACTGTTAGAAACAGGTTAGGAAGCTGAGGAAAAAAATGAAATGAGTATGAATGTAATAATAAGCATAAATGTAATAATAAGCCTAATTGTTCTGATAGTAGCATACATCATAGCTTCTCCTTTTTATCCTATGCTGGCAGGAGGCGCAGCATATGGTCCTACTCCGAGGAAAATTGCAGCTGAGGCTCTTAAACTGGTAGACCTTAAGAAAGATGAAGTCTTCTATGACCTTGGATGTGGAACAGGAGAAGCCCTTATAGAAGCCTCAAAGTTATGCGATCATGTGAAGGGAGTTGAGATAGAGCCTATTCGATGGTTTATAGCCACGCTCAGAGCAAGAAAATCCCAAGTCATTCTAGGAAACCTTTTCAAGCAAGACATTTCTGACGCTGATGTTATATTCATATTCCAATACCAAGGAAGGATAAATAACAAAATCGCGATGAAAATAAAGGCTGAAACACGAAGTGAAACAAGGATCATAAGCTATTATCACCGAATAGAAAATATGAAGCTCGTCAAAAGCCAAAAAGAGATTTTCATTTACAAGACATGAAAGGTTCTGTCAACTCATAGCATAGAGCTTACTAGCTGTCTTAAACTTTCAAGTCCCTTTCTCCGCTCTTCGTGCCTTTGCCGCAAGCAGCGCGTTAGGGATGTCCGCATCCTCGAAAGGCTAGCCACGATAACCCCTTTGAACGATATTCGTCAACTTTCCGCCAGTTGATCTCCCGGAAGGACCAGCCGATGTGTTTTCTCCTCTGTGATTGTAAAGGTATTTATTGACTTATTGACAGTTGTAAGTTAGTGGAAACTATTATGCAAGCCCATTGTACAAGCATTCGGGGGAAATAAAAATGGAATTGCCAAAACCATTTGTTGCCGCGTTGGCTGACGCGATTACTCGTATTGATTTAGCCAACTGTACGTCTGAAAATGAAACGCGTTACAACATTGCTGAAGCGATCGCTAGCGTGTGTAGCGAGTTTGACGAGAAGTTTGGTTATAAAGAGTTTTTTACCGATGCTGTGTATGGAAGACATAAGTGTGGTATACATGAGGTGTTCTATAACGGGCGACACGCTTTCGAGACACGACATTTTACCGGCTCGATAACGGAACTATTCGCTTGGCCAACATCACAAAGACTGTATCACGCGACCATATCTAAACCAGTCCGAACCCGTCGATGTGCAAGTCAATAACTGATACAAATCATTGCACAGAATCAAGACGCATTTAAAAGCGGGAGTCCGGAAGAGTTTGAGCGGATGTTAGGAACTTCATACGGCTCAATCTCAGCATGTATGTCCTATTCTCTGGAAAAGATAGATATATTGACTCCAGTTCGCTTAATTCTGTGGTTAAAATGCCATTCAACGAATAGTAAACGGAGATGATAACTGATGGACGTTAAACTTCTGCATAAACATTTCTACGATCTGTGGATAGGACGCTCAATATTATTCGAGACCATTGACGGCAAATCGTATGAAGGGGAGCTCAGCAACTGGCTTGAAGATGGTACGCTGTTATTTACCACACTTAGAAGGTATGATAGCAACGGCAAATGCGTGGATCAGTGGGACGCCGAGCTGCTTTTTAATTTTGAGCAGATACAATTCATTTCGTGTCTGGATACTTCCCGAGGAGTTCATCACCAATGCAATGGTGAAAGCGCGGAATTATAAAGAGCGCCTGGAAGAGATTAAATTGAGGCAGAAGAACCAGAGATCAATTCCAGTACACGGGGGGTGTAATCAGTTAGATGTCAGCATCTCAGGCTCGTGCATCCTATCACTTTCTTATACGGGCAGACTGTCCGTAGTGGAGCGATAATTATGCAGTTATTCATCATCATTCGAGTGTTTAACAGCATCTTCGGAGAGATACCTTTAGTACGGTACAATCCATACTGGAGTGGGATAATCTGCAGAACGGATTTGTTTTGATGCAGATGTCTACAGTCAGTTCCTATTACTACAAACATCGAATAGTTATGAAATTGATGGACTAAAATGATGATAAAATGAGGCGGAGAAGATGGACTTACAATTAATACGTGCGTTGTATTATGATGATTGGATAGGAGAGACTCTCGACTTCATGCTAAAGGATGGACGGTATTATTCAGGCGAACTCGCAGCATGGTATTCTGATGGCACGCTTATTCTTGATAACTTGAAGATATATCGTTCAGACGAATATGATGATGCTGATGAGTCCATAGCGGACGTTGAGATGGATTACGTACTTATCAACGGCGATGAGATTCGGTATATAGTAAGTTCTTCTGTGGCATTTATAGAAAAAGGTGAACGCGTTCACAAAAAGCAAGAAAAATACATCGGCAAAAGTAGAGAAACCACAACTAGGTAAATGCATCTTTTCATCTTTTCCCTTCCGCTAAAACCTCGAAGTTTTCATATACCTCTTGTAAATCAATCCTATCAACTGAAGACGTGATAGAACCTCCTCATTACGCCTAACCAACTGAAAGAAACAATATCTTGAGATATATTTGTTATTTAGTAAAACGCGAGATCAGTATCGTTTTTATACCGCCTGTTCCCGAGTACTTTTGGTGGTAACGATAGACTTCATAGACCAATGTGAGGATTTCTCTGCAGGCTCTTTGCCTATGTGGCTGATGACGTATTAAAAGTGGTAGATGGTGACTCAGTCGCTGAAGAATGAGGGTACACCGACAATGAGGCCCA
Source organism: Candidatus Acidiferrales bacterium (assembly GCA_035624185.1). Classification (GTDB taxonomy): domain Archaea; phylum Halobacteriota; class Bog-38; order Methanoflorentales; family Methanoflorentaceae; genus DASPRZ01. Next base: position 42,262 of record DASPRZ010000049.1, on the reverse strand, counting down.
AAGCATTGCTCAATACTTGGAAGAAAAGGGGCTTATTAAGAGGCAACCGGTAATTGGAGGAGTAGGTGAAATAGCGCTTACTGTTGAAGGCATTGATCATGCTACGAATGAATGCTAAGAACGACGTCACCTGCATTCATGAGGAGTTCTCGCTTTTGGGTTTGTCTTCGTACAGAGCGCCGTGCTGCAGCCATCCAACACACTTCATGTAATTTTCGCATACGTTGTCCTAGGAGTCTTGTCTAAGTATTTACCCGTTTATCCAACTGTCATAAAGAAGCGGCCCCTCTTCTCTTCGTTGCCATAACCTAAAATTTTAGTTTTGAGGCACCTGTGGGTTCTGTATTTTTGCTGACATGTCCTTAATCATATCCCAATAATGTCCCATTAGAAAAGCGGAAATCTCACTGTAAATCAAAAGAATGTGCAAAAATTTTGCACTATGCAGACATTACGGCCATAACGTTTTTTTAAGGTCGTCTTTAATCGTCGTTAGCCGCTCACAAGAAGCACGCGACAGTTTAACGCACGTGCGGTCGTTTGATGTGTTTATCTTTTTTGTCATCATCTTTAAGTTCGTTCACGATCACAGCTGCTATCTCTTCAACTTCGAGCTTATACGCCAATCGAAGCACGTCCAATAAGTTGAACTCACTGTCAATTGCTCGTAATCGTTCAATCGCATCATCAGCGTAATCTACTCTTGTCATGTCGCTGCCGAGCCAGTCGATGAGTTCATGGTAATAAATGGGCGACTCAAACTCGGCTATGATACCATCAACCTCCGAATCGTCGCGTGCATCGCTTAATGCACATAATAGCTCATAGATCATTCTGACGCTTGTGTCATTTGGCACAAGACCAAGATGCGCACCGTGCAGCATATGCCGGAGCTGTTGCGGCGCGTCATCTTTCAGTACCAATACCACCTTATTGTCTGTTGTTTCACGTTCAACGTGATCGAAGTAGTACAATGCACCGGCTGCACGCTCTTTAATGGTCATCTCCATCGTCCTCGTCTTTCTCGTTAAACTGCGCACCTTCAATTCCTGGATTCATAACAATGTCGATGTCGCGAAAAAGCCGCAATATAACTCTAACATTGTACAACAATGTGTGCTAAAATTTAAAAGTTTGCTAGCATTAACTCATTTTGTTACTCTGTGGCAGTACAGGCGCGCCATGCTAAATGAAAAAGCCCGTAGTGATGCCTGATAGCTAATATCCATCCTTTTATCAAGGGAGAACGAATCTAGTTGGTGAGTAATGCTTGTATTCCCTCATCGCCAAGAATGAGCACCACGGTGTATGGGAGGAGGACGAGCCAATAGAAGATCGCAGCGATGCCCGTGCCTCAGTGGGCGAGAGGAGGGAAGGCGGAGGTGTGGAGGAGCTGTTGTTTAAACGGGGGTTATACCACGCCGCCAGGGGCGCCATCGGGTATGCAAAATGCTGAGAGTCTGAGGGCGACTGAGAAGAAAATGGCAAGTCCGAGGTATCTGAGGTCCGAGACCCAGGAGGGGGTGGCGTACTAGGGAGGCGTTCGAAGTATTGCGGGATAGCATCGCCGTGGAAGTAGGTGCCGTTGCTGCCGGTGGTGAAGATATAATGATATAGTGGAGAGAAGGTACTGGTAATATTTCCACTCGGATTTGCAAACACAAGAGGGGCGACTTCCACGAGATCTACGGACCTGTTTGGTGCAGCGGGCGAGGTAATTTGGAGCGTGCCGTTCGGATAGCCGACCACGTCAACGATATTACGGCTCCGGGTATTCTGATAGGTGCCCGAGAGTCTCGGTGCGTCGTTAGAGTTCGCGGGCTGTGGAGGGACGGGAGTGTAAGGGTAGTAGTGGTCGAGGAACTTCTGCTTAAGATCATACATCGCGAGGGCTCCTATAAGACTATTATAGGAGACAAACAAGCCGATGTTACGCTCAGGCCAGAGCATGCACATGGTGTGGAAATAGTACGTGTCACCATCATGGCTGATGCTGCTCTCGTTATTCTGGGTGTCGATAAAAAACCCAAGCCCGAACTTGGTATAGGGATCGGGGGTGAAATGAGCGCGGTGCATGTCCTGGGCGGTTGAGGTGTTGAGGATGCGGGTGTTGTTGTAAGTCCCGTTGTTAAGATGCGCGATCATGAAGTTCGCCATATCAGGGGCGGTGCTGTAGATGGCGCCTGCAGGGGCAAGCTGAATAACCAGGTCACGCTTTTGCTCGAACGCACCTACACTATTATTGTAGACGTACGTCTTGGCGATATTTGGTGCGAGCTGCGGTGGTGCTGGCTGCTCGATTGTCGTGTTGTTCATGCCAAGCGGTGTAAAGATATTCTCCTTGACGTATTGATCAAAGGGCATGCCCGAGGCCTCCTCGACGATGTAACCGGCGAGTGCCGCCCCCCAGTTAGAGTACGACCACACCTGCCCCGGAGGCCATAAGCGCGTAGGGATGGTCTGGGCGAGGACCGTACCAAGAGGCTGGATATCCTTGGGGTCAGAAACTGCAAGTCCCTTCGGCTGCTCCTCAAACCCGGCAGTATGGGTCATCAGGTTCTCCATGGTGATTGGCTGTGGGTACGTCGCCGGGATCTTGAAGTCCTTGAGGTAGGTATTAACGTCTGCATGAAGGTCGATCTTTCCCTCCTCGACGAGCTGCATGACCGCGGTCCACGTGAAGAGCTTGGTCGTTGAGCCGATCTCGAACATCGAGACGTTTGCATCGACGGGCGTCTTGTTCTCCACGTCGGCGTAGCCGTACCCCTTCGTGTAGAAGAGCTTGCCGTCCTTCACCACTGCGACCGTGGCGCCGGCGATGTGGCCGTTTGTGAGTTGATATGTAATCGTCGTGTTGAGGAAGGAGGCGAGTTCAGCGGGATCGGTGGGACCACGGGTCACTTTGTTGGCTGCGGGAGCAGTGAAGGTGAGTTGTTGTGCTTGAGCGGTACACAGACACGGCGTAAATCCTGCGACGAGAAGGAGGAGAGTGAGCATCAGGGCGATAACGGGTGATCGAGGAGTCGGCATACATACCTCTCTATAATGCTTAACGCGGTGGGCAGCCTCCATAGCAGGAGCTCATCTGTGCGCATCTAGTCGCGACTAAAACTGAAGTTATGGTAGATAAGCCTTACGAGAGAGTGCTCCAGTGCCATGCTTTTAATTTACCACTATAAGTCTATTGATTTATTATAAACAATAAACGTACGGTTTCGGTGGTGGACAATAGGAGAAATCTTCGATCTTGAAGAGTATCTCACGACACGACTGTCAACAGGCGTAATTGGTGATAATATTTGTCTTTTCATGTATAGGAATTCACAATCCTGTCAATGGGCCTTGTTGTATCGAAGCCCATCAACCGAGTCAATATTATCTAAGAGCATAGTTCTCGTTTCTTTCGAACTCTATCCGATTCCGTTGGCAACGGTGGGGGAGGAGAGCACAGCGTTTCCGGTCGTATAGCTCCACACCTTCGTCCCGGTATTCGCATTGAGGGCATACACGTTATGATCATCACTTCCTACGTAGACGATTCCGTTAACGACGGTGGGGGAAGAGCGCATAAGGTTTCCGGTCGTATAGCTCCATTCTACCTCCCCCGTTCTCGCATTGAGAGCGTACAAGTTGCAATCCCAGCTTCCAATGTAGACGATTCCGTTGGCAACGGTGGGGGAGGAAACCACCCAGTATCCGGTCGTGTAGCTCCACATTTTCGTCCCGGTATTCGCATTGAGAGCATACACGTTATGATCCATGCTCCCCACATAGACGATTCCGTTGGCAACGGTAGGGGAGGAATACACAATGCCTCCGGTCGTATAGCTCCACACCTTCGTCCCGGTATTCGCATTGAGGGCGTAGACATTGCAGTCATTGCCACCCACATAGACGATTCCATTGACGACGGTGGGGGAGGAGCGCACAGGCTTTTCGGTCGTATAGCTCCACACCTTCGCGCCGGTATTCGCATTGAGGGCATACACGTTATGATCCCAGCTCCCCACATAGACGATTCCGTTGACGACGGTGGGGGAGGAATGCACCATGTCTCTGGTCGTGTAGTTCCATGTCTTCGTCCCGGTATTCGCATTGAGGGCATACACGTTATGATCATCACTTCCTACGTAGACGATTCCGTTGACGACGGTGGGGGAGGAGTCCACAAAGCTTCCGGTCGTATAGCTCCACACCTTCGTCCCGGTATTCGCATTGAGGGCATACACGTTATGATCCATGCTCCCCACATAGACGATTCCGTTGACGACGGTGGGGGAGGAGATCACAAAAGCTCCGGTCGTGTAGTTCCATGTCTTCGTCCCAGTCGCCAAATTGAGAGCATAGACGTTGTGATCACCACTCCCTACGTAAAGGATTCCTTTGGGGGTGGGTGAGGAGGTAAAAATGCCTTTGATTGCATAGTTCCGATTCAGTATGCTATCTAAAGTGCTCCTGCTCACCATCGGCACGCGGTCGCTGGTGTCCCGGACGTTGTTATGCAACGAGGTCGAACAGTTACCCGTTAATGCGGTGGCCTCATTTAAAGTGCAAAACACAACTATCACTACAATCGATAGACATATCAGCGCCTTTTTCATAGTCATATTTATCACTTTTCGATCTTAATTTTTAATACCTACATCAATTATCGCACGACTAGTCAACAGGCATAGTAATAACATTTGTCTCTTCATGGAAATTCACCATCCTGTTGATGGCTCGCGGCATCGAAGTCCATTAACTATCAGTTTTTTAAGCACGTAAAAATGCGTGTGGCGAAATAAAATTAACGTTATTTGTTAGGTCAAACAAGCAGTTTGGAGGTGCGCTAGTGATAATAAGCAGCACTCTCACGTCACGAAAAAACGGATCAAAAACGCACAAAGTTTTATTTTCTATTAGTGCTTCTAGTTGTGGGAAAATTTCCTAGAGGGGGCATGATAGAGAAGAGCTGACTAACGCGGACGTCTGTCCGCCAGAGGATCCGCAGCATGAGGTACTCTCGAAGATTGCAGAGCTGTGCATAAACGAGAAGCGTTTGCACCTGTTCTTTTTCTACGTAGTCGGTGATATTTTTACAATTTAACAAAGGATGGTACTCTTCCAGTGGAATATTTTTGCGGAAACTGAGAAACAGTCATAAAAGCGGCAAGTTCTCATTGAAAATAAAATAAAGTAAAGATAAGAATTTAATTTGTCGGCAGCCGCTAAAAGGTGCGTAACTTTATCTAAATAAGTTGAAACTTTTATTATGTCGTGTCGTGCGCGAAACTTTTATGTCACTCGGTCGTTACACTAGGGGAATGCAAGCACGGCGATCAACGGCTCTGCTAATGGGAAGGCCACACAGGCTACGAAGGCAATTGCAGCGATCCACACTCCAAATAAGGCCATAGTTAACAACATTTCCTTTCACCTCCTTTTTAATGTACCAGTACAAACACGCCGACGTAGCTCGGCTTATCCCCTCTAAATTGACGAAAGCTACACTGGGCTCCATTGGCTTTCGCTTGGTTTAAATCTTTTCTATAAACGACTTTATTGTCTTTAGGGTCATTAATACAAATAATTTAAAAAATGAGAAAATAAAACTAAGGGTAAGGATGGATCGGGCTGAGATAATTATTTAAGAGCATAGCTCTCATCTCCTTCGAACGCTATTCGATCCCGTTGGCGACGGCGGGAGACGAGTTCACACCGTTGCCGGTACTGTAGCTCCATATTTTCGCCCCTGTAGTCGCATTGAGAGCATAAACATTGTGGTCATCACTTCCTACATAGACGATGCCATTGGCGACGGCGGGAGACGAGTACACTTCATCTCCGGTCATGTAGCTCCACACTTTCGTCCCGGTATTCGCATTGAGAGCATACACGTTATGATCTGCGCTCCCTATATAGACGACTCCGTTAGCAATAGTGGGAGAAGAGGACACAAAGCTTCCGGTCGTGTAGCTCCACACTTTCGTCCCGGTATTCGCATTGAGGGCAGAGACGTTATGATCATAAATTCCACCCCCTATATAGACGACTCCATTAGCAACAGTGGGGGAGGAATACACAAGGCTTCCGGTCGTGTAGCTCCACACTTTCGTCCCGGTATTCGCATTGAGGGCATACACGTTATGATCGTTGCTGCCTATATAGACGACTCCGTTAGCAACAGTGGGGGAGGAATACACAATGTCTCCGGTCATGTAGCTCCACACTTTCGTCCCGGTATTCGCTTTGAGGGCATACACGTTATGATCCCAGCCCCCTATATAGACGACTCCGTTAGCGACAGTGGGGGAAGACCACACAATGTCTCCGGTCGTGTAGCTCCACACCTTTGCCCCGGTTGCCGCATTGAGAGCATACACGTTATGATCTGCGCTCCCTATATAGACGACTCCGTTAGCAACAGTGGGGGAGGAATACACAATGTCTCCGGTCGTGTAGCTCCACACTTTCGTCCCGGTATTCGCATTGAGAGCATACACGTTATGATCTTGACTTCCAACGTAAACGACTCCGTTAGCGACAGTGGGAGAGGAGAGCACAATGTTTCCGGTCGCGTAGCTCCACACTTTCGTCCCGGTATTCGCATTGAGAGCATACACGTTATGATCCCAGCTCCCAACGTAAACGATTCCATTGGGGGTGGCGGAGGAGGTTAAAATACCTCCGGTCGCAGAGTTCCAATTCAATGTGCCGTTTGAAGTGATGTCCCTCGCCATCAATATGTGGTAGCCGGTGTGCCAGGCGTTGTTGTGAATTGTGGTCGAATAGTTACCCGTCGCTGCCGTGGCCTCATTTAAAGTGCAAAACACAACTATCGCTAGAATCGATAGACATATCAGTCCCTTTTTCATAGTCATATGGATCACCTTTCGATCTTAATTTTTAACACCAGTACCAATATCTCACGAGTAGTCAACAGCGGAGTTAGTGATAACATTTGTCTCTTCATGGAAATTTACTATCCTGCTCATAGCACTCGTTTTATTTTGAACCGCCCATCAACTCAACTTTCATCTTTTAAAAACACATAACAATGCGCGAAAGATAATAAAACTGATTCTATTTGTTAGTCAAATATCGTCAACTCCGTTGTCGAACACGTCCCACAGAAATTTTATCGCCGTTATACTCGTAAGTGAAAAATACGTGACTTTCCCCTCTCATCACTGTAGTCCATTAATCTTCGAGTATCTGAGCTTAACGAGTCTCGTGGGATATTTTTGAACACCGGGAACTGATCTACCACGGTGATGCGGTTATCCCACTTCATGATCTCGTTCACATCTTCTAACGTCCACCTCCGACCCTCGCGGAAGGCTGTCATGAAGTCGCGCACTACCCATTCCTGTTCCTTATCGCTGAGCTGATCCCACCATAATTCGATATCTGCCCACCCCTCACCTTTCGGCTTTGTCGGGGTCTCGAGCGCAGCTATCACGTCATTCAGCTTATCTTTCTGGTCCTGTGGCGCCTTCTCCCACCAGTCCTTCAATGCCTTCACCCATGCTGCTCTCATCGCACCCCGTTGCTCTGGTGGAAACATGTCGATCCATGCTTCAAATCCGTCATCCGATTTTAATAGAGCATTAAACACAATTTCACCATCAGGGAAATTATCCGCCAGCATCGAAAAAAACTGTTTTATCTCAGATTCCTCAAACCACATAAATATCCCGCCAGCGATCATAAATACTCCGTTTTCGGTATGTTCGATGTCCTTGCACCAAACTGGATCGAGGAGGGATTTCGCGATGTACGTAACCCGGTCAGGTTCCGGCAGCAGCTGCCTCCTGACGTCGATAACCGCGGGGAGGTCGAGGTCATACCATCGGATGGTTCCGTTATCGACCCGGTAAAACGTCGCGTCAAGCCCAGCAGCTAGATTAATCACCGAAGCACGGGGGTGTTCTGCAATATAGGCTCGTATTTTGTCGTCGAATTGTTTTGCCCTTAGTGTAAATAGACCGAATTCCGGTAGATTGCCTTTAACAGAGATATTAAACATTATACCTCCGAACGGAACATCACTCACTGAGAAATCATAGTCGATTTTTTCGACGAGCTCAATTGATTTTGCATCATAAAATAGTGAACCATATTTCTTACTCAACTGTGCCCGGCCCCATAAGCAACGCAACATTGACGCCGATATGCCGCGTAAATTTATCTTTACTTTATCATGGTGCATGTCTGTTACTCCTGTTGCTTAATTGCATGTTTCAATCTTCTCGGTGCATTCAGTGATTGCACTTCTCTTTAGTATGCCTAGTATGTTGAGCATAATATGATATAACTTGCGCTCATTAAGAGTAGGGAAGAATGGCGGTAAAGCTGTACAATAGCTGCAACGATGCATAAAGGTATAAAAATATAACGACGTCGAATTTTAAAATAGCTTGCTAGATCCATGCGTCCGAGCATGTTTTCTTGCCTTCACCCTCCCCGAGTTATGCATGTGGTTTACCTTTCGACGCATGCTTTTTCTCTCATTTTGAGGCTACTTGGATCATTAAATTAACAACAACAAGTCCAATCTATTGTGCGGTTATTACTAGGACAGAGCAGCAAGGCAATGGCACAGGAGTACTTGCAGTTTAGGGGTGCCGACATTTTGGACACTTATAACAGCGTTGATTAGGCAGTATGTAGTATCTTTTAACGCATCATCCCCTTGTGTACTTAGCAACGACTGCCTGCGAGACGTGTTCAATCAGCCGTCTTGTAGTATCATGACGTAGCCTTGAAAAGCATTGTTATGATCAATGGGCAGACGGATCACTTTCAATGATTCCAAATATATTCCCCTCAGTATCCATACAGTACGCATGGTAGCCTATGCCTGGGATAGGTACCTTCGGCACAATGACGCTTCCGCCTGCCTCCACGATCTTCTCGGTGAATTCGTCGACTGAGGGGATCTCTATGGCGATAGTAGTACCTTTATGGTCGCGAAGGGTGATTGCGCCGTGGATGCCTGGGTCATCATCAGGGCCGGTTGAGGCAAGCCAATAATCAACAGGTCCTTCCCACTTGCTGATGCTCCAGTCGAATACTTTTTCATAGAACGCTACCGCCCGCTCTGGGTTATCAGCGGGGATCTCAAAGTGGATTACTCTTGACATATGATCCATCCTTCTAGTTTTATACTCTTGTGTCGTAACAAAAAACTAACCCACATAAAATATATATTCGTTGATATGGCAATCGGCTCTCCTCTTTGTCCACCATGAAACTGCATGGTCAAGATGGCACTCAGCAACTAGATAGGCCTCTCCTCTTGGGACTCTCCTCTTGAGCTGGAAGATCTGTCGACCAACAAGGAAGAGCCATGTTATTAAAAGAACGTATCCAACACCTATGAGGATAATACAAGGAGGTGAAGACGAGAAAAGACGGGAAGACGAGTCATCTCGACGTCCACTTCAGAGCGCCATAATACTCACTGCTATATTAGATACAACGCCTAAAATGAGCAAATCAATGAGCATAACGACGAACCCAATTGGCCGCCTTCAAAGGGAGTTGATGGCGCTGGTACATAAGGAAGTGGAGCTTGATACATCGGATAGCCGAATGATTGTCCTAGTGGTGCACCGTTATGCGATAGAGGCTTTGATGTCTCGTCGTACGATGAAGGCGGTGACTCTGACCTCAAAGCGTCACCCTACATCTCTTACAGAACTGTGCACTCGGGATACCGGAGTTCCGCATTGCATTGCTCTCATATTTCTTGAATTCCGTTTTCAGCCGAAGTTCCTCTTCTTTATGTAGGACATCTTCACATAAATGATCTAATTTAGGAATAAAGGTGAATGAAAGCTGATGGATCGATGCCTATCACGCATAAATTCCGTCTATTGATACATCCTCTCTATTATCAGAACTCGGATGTTGACTTTGTTTCACCCATTGTATGAATGCATCTGGACTGAGCGTGTCGTTGCTCCACATTTGAACTCGCGTTGAAGCTAACGCGTCACCGAAAGCGATGTACAGCGCATGAGTCGTCTTGCCGGGTGTCCAGATCGTCAGCTTAAGGCAATCAATGGGCAAGTTCGATTCATATTTCGCTCGATATACGGCGAAAGCAAAATCCCGTGCATACTGTCGTGCCTCTGCCTTCATTGCAGCATCAGAGCCACCCTTTAGCTCCATTTCCAGCATAGCCATGTGCTGGTCTTGATGCGGCCGTTGCCGGTTGTGGTACCACACCCACGCATCGCGAGGCACGTACTTGTACAGATAGGGGATCAGTTCATCCATGGCTTTTGGCACAGCGTCTGCAGCCGTTGGTGTAACCGTGGATGACTCTGCGGTAACCTTTGATGTTGATGGTGCCGTTACAACGGTCAAAGATGTATCCTTTTTTGATGTAGACGGCATAGTCGAAGTGTTATTTGTCGTCGAAATACATCCTACTACTGCTGCTGCTACAAGAGCAGTCACTATTAACGCGACAGCTACAAGTGTACTAGAATGACGCTTTTTCATCGACTTTCTTCCTTAAACTTGGCAATAAACATGGCGGACTTAGGATTAAAAAACAAACCCTCATTTAACGGACCTCAGTGCTTTAACTGTAAAAACTACCGAGATAACGGACAACGTGATGCATATCTTGGGGAATACCAGATGATTTCTATTTTGGCTTCGAGATGAATCACAGCAGACCATACAAGGAATATCACGGAATTAGGTATGCGCCTACTGATGAACCTATAGACGGAGAGTTGCGGTATGAACAAGCAAGAAAGTCCGTTACGGACATACGATATCCAGATAATCAAATCTGGGTCTAAAGAGGAAAGAAAGAAATGTGGCACTTCTACTGTTTTTAGGACCAGCATTAGGGATCCTTAGTCTACGTTCCTGTCAGTAGTTAACTCTTTATGGTCGACGGTCGGATTATCTCCAAATAGCATGGTATCGCCGCCTCTCGGCTTGGCTAGGCCGTTATCTTTTAGACCGGAATAGTAGGAGCAAAGAATGAAAAGAAAAAAGAGCGTAACTAAAATCAATCTGGAACTCAAACCCGATGATTTTTTACTTAATGAATCGTGCGATATCTGCGATCGCCCACCAATACAGCACGCACAAATGGAGAGATATGCAAATGTTGTTTTCCCTTGCATATTAGCGCATGGTGACGATCACATGATACAATTAGCGTTCGCAAAGATCCCTTCCACACCGGACGACCTAATTGAGATTACGGTCGTAAATGACTCGGCGCTCGACTCATTTGAACTCACTAGCGATGACTTAGAATATGGGATAAAGGACAAGGAGGGAAGATGTACATGCGAACAAAACAAATTGTACGCCATTGACCCTAAGATAAAAGGGACGTTAGCACATAATATCGAACTTGTTAAGCTGACAGTTTCGAAAGCGTTTGGCCTGAATAAGAAGAACATAGAGTATAGAGCGTGATAAAATCTTAACAGGGGTATTGAAAGAGACAAATGAGGATGAGCAGACTCAGAAAAAACTTATATCGACCCGGATAGAAGCTATTCGACAATTTAAACGCTATACATATCTTTTAACATGAAATAGTAGTTTAGCACCCGATCTATTTATGCAGCGCAAAAGCGCCTTTGCAACAAAACTAACTAAATAAAAATATCCCACATGCAAAGCTTTAGCTGGCCAGCTCCCCTCATCAGAATAACTCTCTATGATCTTTCTCTCCGGCATAGTGGCTAACGCGAACGAGCGAGGACATCTATCTTAAGTCTGCCTTAGCCAATTCTTCGTAAACCGGTGCAAATATGCAAGCGCGATTGGCATAAGGCAATTCAACCACCGAGAAGAAGCGTTGATGCAACCATAAACCTAGTTAATCTCCCTGTAGGCAATAAATATCGCCGAATGGAAATATAACCGTGTACCACTAGCCTTAGGGTCGAGCGAGTGAATGGTACTAATTGTATGAACGAGAAAGACAGAAATTCTAAAGATATTCCGAAGCTTGCGCGTCATTGGTTGAATTCAGGCAGATTTTTCAGGTGGACTTCCACTTTAGAGGAAAATAAATCCTTTGGCGAATTGAACATTTTTTGCATTCAGAAGGGGGATGTTAAAAAACCTGCAATTTTAATGATTCATGGTTATCCTACTAGTAGTTTTGATTTTATGGAACTTTTTAATTTGCTTAGTACGGATTACTTCGTTTGTGCTTTGGACACTCCCGGATACGGATTTTCTGATAAACCTAGAAATGGATATAAGTATTCCATTGAAGACGACGCAAGACTTGTGGATTATTACATAAAAGAATTGCTAAAATTTAGGAAACTAACCTTGGTCACTCACGATAAAGGAAACAGCGTCGGATTAGCGTTACTTGAGCTGTATAAAAACCAAGACAGATACGCGATTGGTCATCTCATAATTACAAACGGAAACATCTACCTGCCACTGGCCAACCTCACTGGGTTCCAAAAAATCCTCTTAAATCGTCTCACAGGTCCCGTAGTAACCAAATTTGTTACCGGGAAAATGCTGGCTAATGGGCTAAACAGGGCGACCCACAACGTTAAGGAATCGCGAGAAAAGGTAAGGTCTAACGCATTTATTTTGGGTTATCAGAATGGCGGGCAAATTCAACATGACATTATACAGTATTTGAATCAGAGAAAGCAAAATGAAGTTCGCTGGCTGGAGAACCTAAAAAACAGCAACGTACCCGCCGCACTAGTTTGGGGCGAGGATGATAAGATTGCTCCCACAAAAGTTTCAGACTACGTTTGGGACAACTACCTGAAAGTCAGGACCGCAAAATCGAATTACTGGATTATACCTAAGGCAAATCACTACGTTCAGAATGATAGACCTGAAATATTGAGTAAGCTGATTCGACAATCGTTTGGTGAGGAATTGAATTTTCAGGCAATCAGCAAGGAAGAAAAACCTTATAGCAAGTCATCCTAATGTGCGCGCCATCTTTCGTTACCAGCATGCTTTCTAATAATCGAGGCTGCCATCAGCGAATTCGGCACGATAATGATGTCGCCGTTATCGCTTTCAAGCCGGCAGTCCCTAAAATTAATTTCAATGAGCATCCCTGTAAAATCGTTTACTGTTATCGCATCACCGATGCTAAACGGCTCGGTCACCGCGATGACGACGCCCGCGATGAGGTTGCCGAGCGTGGGTTGGGCTGCTATGCCGACCACGATGCCGATAATACCAGCGCTCGCAAAGACCGTAATCCAGATCGTGTTGAAATAAGGAACTGTACTAATAAGGATCATGAAGGCGATGAGCCAGATGATGATGTTAACAAGGCGGATGAGTGTGGCGTATTTGGTCTCGCTCACCCGGACTTTTTGTGCCACCACGCGGAAGTATTGCACGAGGAAGCGGCGAACAGTGCGAGTGACTATAAAAGCAACGAGTAAGATGATAAGAGACAAGACGATTGTGTTAAGGGGCAGATATTCAAGTACGTCGTAATTGATTATCATGGTTTATCTCTTCGAACACTTTCTAACGTGCCATCATCTCTGCGACCCTGAAGTGATAGAGGGATCATATCATATCATATCCGTGCTCCAGCCTCATTACGATTGAAACGGTTTTAATAATTTCTCAGTTATGTCAAACCGATTCGAAGGTTGTCCTGAAGCGGTTGATTCATCAGATGAGTTGAGCGCAATCAAGTACTTTTCGAGCTTTTTCTGCGCTTATTTCTCCCCCATACTTCTTGAAAATTTCGACAAAGGCTTTTCGAGTTGCTGCATCTGACTGAACGCTCAGCTCTCTCCCACAGAGGGTCTGATTAAGCCATTGGAAGATGACCGCGTTGGCATAACTGAGGCCACCCATCTGACAGTGGCGCGAGGCGCCTTCAGTTCCGGTGAAGAGATGGACCGCTCGGTCACACTTGAGAGAGAGGATGAATTGTAAGATCTCCTGCACAATCTTGGGACTTGGAGCTGCTAAATCGATGATATCATCTTCGCTGAAGAGGAACAGCATGGGAGAGTGAAAGTGATCTTCCAAACCTTTCAGTGTGTAGGGTTTCCAGGCTTCAAGGTACTCGTGTGGATACTTGATACCCAGTGTCCATTGTGCGTGCTGCAAGTACCAGCGGGCTGAGGCACTCATGTTACCGACCAGTGAGTACAAGTCATCCAGGAGGTGGTCTGAAACATGACCCAGTTTGAAAAAAAGAGATTCTCTGACTGCCTCACCGGAATCCACCACAAGAGTATTGGGAATACAGGCTTTAATCCTCGGTTCGAATGCCGCCGCCCGGGGTGCTAGATAGCCGCCCATCGAGTACCCTATTAATGCGAGTTTCTCCCCATCGACATCCGGGCGCGAGAGCACACAGTCAACCACCACTTTTACTGGTCTCTCATAGTCTGGCCGGAATCTGAGGTCAGGGTTCAGCTTGAGCGCACTCCATTGACCAGGACCTTCAAAGATGAGGCAGTTCCATCCGTAATCTGCCGCCGCCGCACCGATCCAGCAGTACACTTCTTCCATGGTGGAATCGAACCCTCCGAGAGCAATGAGTGTGGGGCGTTTTCCTTCGCCTCCGGAGACAAAATATGCCGGCAGCTTTGCACCTTCAAAATCGATGTCTAGGCACCCTATGGGGGTGTCCATTAACTGGATCATGCAGTGAAAACAGTCTTTGCTCCGCTTCCAGAGTTCCGTATGTCGCGGATCAGTAGGAGATGCATAGAATACAGCCATGCGATAATAGTTACTGGCTTTTAGAAAAGCGGCACGGGCACTTGTTTTATCACCTAATTGACGTGCTTTTACTGCATAGTTGGCAACGCGGTCAGCCGTGACAGTCCATTCGCTGATCCAGCTCTCAAAATTGCCGTCTTTTATTCGGTCTATGGTCTCTATGCATTCGCCAAACTCGGCCGCTCCTATATGTTGCGTGCTGATGCCTCTGACAAATTCAAAGGTAAATCCGCCAACGGTCATATCCCTGAAATTAACTTTCATCTGATGAACCTCTCTTTCGGCGATATCAAGTTAAGAGCATAATAGTACTCCAAAAAGAGATTCGCGCTCTAAGCGAGATCCTCTATGACAAAATCTACGATTCCATTTTTTAACGGGGTATTCGACTCCGTCTCGCTGGCAGCATAACCCCTTTGTTGTTGGGGGTAGCGGCTGCTTACAAACTGAGCAGACATAATAGGTGTTCTGCGATTCCTTGTTGTCATTGTTATCCATTGTAATACCTCGTTGAGCACATTAGGTAAACAATGTTCACTAATTGTAAGTAACAGTCCTTGTTAATAAAGTTTTTGAACAATGATCACTAATCAGTATTGTTATCACATGCTACCTAGAACTACCGCTCCCAGCGAAAAAAGGAGAATAACCCGCGATAAAAAGGCAAAGATAGACGCGATCATAGATACGACACGTTCGCTAATCGAGACTATGGGCTATAACAAGGTGACGATCCGTGACATCGCGGCATCGGCTGGTGTCAGCACAGCGCTAATTTATAAATATTTCCCAAACGGTAAGTTCGATATCATTAAGGAGATCTCTTCCCGATATGTTGATGAGCAATTGATAAAGCAGCCCGAAACCGTCGATTTTAACGACTTTCCGGGCTACATGCGGTCTGTCATAAAAAATATGCAGCAATTCATCAAAGAGAATAGCTCCCTAGTGAAAGCACTGACTGTGGCCGTACTGCTTGATGGTGAAATCGTGGAGGAAGTTAAAAAGGTCGACGTTAAGGACTACAACTTCATCTCCGAATTATTCGGCCGTTTCGATGGCGTCGATATAAGCGGTAAAAACTCTTTGGAACTCCTTGCGGACTGGGTGGCCATGGTTAAAGGCATTATCATTTTTAGCACAATCTATCCCGTGGCGTTAAGGAGCGAGGATGCATTGACTGACCTGATGACTGACTTATCGTTGAAAATATGGGGGTATCGGAAGAAACCATGAGGTGGAAGAGCAACAACTATTAAAGCAAGGGTTGAAGTCTAAGAGACTGAGGCACTATAAAGTATCAGGAAAGGTTACGATACACTACATGAAATTGCCACAAGACGCTGAACGCGAATAAGACATTCATTTATCCAATCCTGCTCATACAATTCTTCTTTTAGGGTTAACAGACTCGGCAGATCAATTGGCCAGCCGTCATTATCTTTGTCGGATCGTGATAAACTGCGAAAGTGCGACAATTTACAAAGCTTTTGTATTTTCGTAATCTAGCTAACTCCTTAATTTGCTGGGGCACAATAGCCTTGCAATTATAAAGAGATATTATCAAATGCCGAGCAATTGATTCACTTCGGCCCACATCTGTATGGCCGTGATAATCTCATGCATCCTGTTCCGCGCTCGCTCAGCTCAGAGATCCTTACATCGTGCACCCGCTCCTGCAAATAGTTAAACGCCTCCCCGTCTTGCGAGCGCTTCCTCTTTAACTTCTTATATACGTTGGCATCTATGGTGTAGTCATGATTGTCAAGATCGAGGATCTCTCCCTTTGTCTGCGCGTAAAACACTTCCCAACCAAACCGCCAGAGAAATAACTTAAAAATTAGCAAGTCAATTCTTCAAGAGCATATCAAGTCCCGCAGCGGTGAGTTGGTCGTTGGATAATTCGGTTTTTCCTGATTTAGCAAGAGATATAAGTCCATTCATTATACACTCTATCATGATCAGATGAAATTCGAGGGGCAACTCTTTCAAAATGCCTTCGTGTAGGGCAGCTTCCACAATTTCTTTCATTTGATCGAATTCGTCATAAGCTTCTTGTTTGATTGTTTTGCTGATATTTGCGGAATGGTAGAATTGATCTAAAAAAACAGTTTTTTTTGGATTGGCGTTTACCCATTCTACATAGCCTTTTAAGCACGTGAAAAGCCGTTTTTTTGTCGGAAGAGTGAAATCGTCTTTTTGCTGGAGATAAGTGCTTAGTTCTTTCTTAATGGAAAGGTAAAGTTGCTCAAGTATTAAATTTTTGTTCGGGAAATAATAGAAAAGAGTGCCTGTGGAGACGTTTGCTTCTTTACTTATCTGCGAGGTTGGCGTCGCATCATAGCCTTGAGCGATGAAAAGGTTTAGGGCAACTTCCAAAATTTGGTCTTTAGTGCCCGAAATCGGCGTTTTTTTAGTTAAGGCAATTTTTTTGGAAGCTGGCATTATGGTTCCTCTAATATAAAGCAACTTGAGGTATTGCGCTTCCTGGTTATCTACATTCCGGATGTTAACTGCCCTCTTAATCGCTTTTCGCAGGACTGAAGGGCATCATTCTTTTAATCAAAGGAATCATTAACTTTGTTTGCCAGCCGCCTAAAGTACTCTTTACCGATTTAAGTTCTGTTGGAATCGCGATGTGTTGCGGGCAATGCTTTGCACATTTACCACACTCTTTGCAGAGTGACGCATCAACCGACTTACCGGTCATCAGCCCCATCAACATAACAGCGTACATTGCACGAGACATGAATTTTCCGCCGAACATGTAGTATTGATTGTAGATGTTGAAGTTATTTGGGATGTTGACTCCTTGTGGGCAGGGCATACAGTAAGCGCATCCTGTGCAAGGCACCTTCATCAACCGCTTGTAGGAACCAGCAACTTTGCTCACCGTTGCTAGTTCATCTGAGTTCATAGAGTTTGGCAGGGCAGTTTCGGCTGTTTTAAGATTTTCAGCAACGTGGCTTTCCTCATTCATGCCGGAGAGAACTACAGTTACCTCAGGGTGATTCCAAACCCAACGTAAACCCCACTCAGCAGCTGACCTTTGAAGGCCAGAGTCTCTGTAAATTTGATCAACTCCTTTTGGAAGTTTACCAGCTAACATTCCCCCCCGTAGAGGCTCCATAATCATAACTGCCATGTTTTTTGAAGCAGCGTACTTTAGCCCTTCAGTCCCCGCCTGAAGGTCTTCGTCTAAGAAATTATACTGAATTTGACAATTAGTCCAATCGTATGCATCAACAATCTCTTTAAATGTGGTAAGCCCACCATGGAACGAGAATCCTGAGTTGACTATTTTTCCGTCAGCTTTAGCTTCGTTAAGAAATTTCAACACATCAAAATCTTGGAGTATTTTCCAACCGTCAGCATCAAGAGCGTGAAGAAGGTAATAGTCGATATGGTCGGTTTTGAGTTTTTGTAGCTGCGAATCTAACATTTTGTCCATGTCTTCGGGTTCATTTAGCATGAAATACGTCAGTTTAGTGGCTACTTTAACTCTCTCTCGATACCCATCTAACAGTGCTTTTCCGAGTAGTTTTTCGCTTTCACCGCTATGGTAAGGAGGAGCTGTGTCAATGTAATTTACGCCATTATCGATTGCGTAACGAATTTGTTTTATGGCGCGTTCTTCGTCGATAGCTCTGCCTTTTTGGGGAAGACGCATGCATCCAAATCCTAAGGCTGAAAGTTTATCGCCATTTTTTGGTACGGTTCTATATTGCATTTTACGCACTTCCAATTTTTTGATTTAAATCAGGCTTCGACTGACCAGTCAATATATTAGTAATCGTGTGTTCCTTTTAATATTTATACATTCCGCGCGTTCCTAAAGCAGAAGGTTAAGTCCAACTTTCCAACTTAACACGTACATACATTTTAAGGCCATAATGAAGCATAATGAAGACCATAATGGTATGAGTTAGTTCAAGAAGCTAAAACTACACCCATTTTTCGTCCACGCGCTAATTGGCCCCCTAAAAGTTCCTTCCATCAATACATGAAGATAAACCTGTGACTAGCCACGATTCATACAAGGCGTGGCGAGAGAAGGATAAAGATGATCTCGTGCATCT
The DNA here is from genome assembly GCA_035624185.1 of Candidatus Acidiferrales bacterium. GTDB lineage: Archaea > Halobacteriota > Bog-38 > Methanoflorentales > Methanoflorentaceae > DASPRZ01. Next base: position 23,465 of record DASPRZ010000049.1, on the reverse strand, counting down.
TGTTCTGCGATGGCTCAGCTCAGAGATCCGTACGCCGTGTACTCGTTCTTGGAAATAGTTGAAGGCCCGAGTCTTGTGAGCACGTCCTCTTTAACTCCTCGTATGCATTAACGGAAACGTAATCGCGACCTTCAAGATCGAGGATGAGGGAATCGACTTCCGTGAGGTTTTTCAACATTGATACCGCCCGACGTCGTGTGGAACTATAATAATTACAAGGCAAAAGCGGGACTGAAGTAATACTGTGGCTGGTTTTAGCTATAGGAATTAACAAAAGAATGTAATAATTCTAACAGTTCGAGTGGAAATAGAGCTATTAAAATGGCAATTTTTTAGTCTCATTGGCGATTTCGCTATGTATTAACAAACGAGCTCTTGGCTATTTTCTTACCGTTAAATCTAATGAAATGAGATTACATAGATACCTTAGGGTAATTATATAGATGCGTCTCGGAGTCTCATGTTCGACGCATGGAGTGAAAGCGTCGAACGGAGTTGAAACACAATGTGTGAAGAAGGTAAAGAGCACATGATGATGGGCGAAGAGAACATGATGATGCTGTGGGAGAAGCTTGGCGACAGTGAAAAGAAGATGCTCATGCTGCGGATTCTTGATGCTAGGATCATGAAGAAAGAGCAGTGGATCGAGGACCTACAGTACAAGGTCGAGACCCTGAAAATGATCAAGATGTGGATAGAAAAGATGTGAGGCTCTCTCACATACTCTTATTTTTTCCATCAATGTGATGATCAGGATTTGCGAGAAGAGTATACCAAAATTGAGTTTTTGATCCATGCCCGCAATTCACTCTCCGAGAACCTAAAGCAAGCTATTTTATTGTGACTCGGATAGGGAGTGGTGGAGTCCTAAACAGGCAGGAGGCACATGCTATTTTTTCGGCTTCGTGACGAGGAGCGCCACGAGGGTAAGCAGCGATGCAATAATCGTCACAAGCTCCGCGTAGGCGATATTGACATCGCCGCCCATCACATCGCTCGCCGCCAAGATGATGACTCCAACGATATATACGCCGATGAAGAGGGGCTGCACGCTTCTGTTGCCGCGCGTTATGTAGAAGAGTTGGATTATCCACGCCAAAGCAATGAGACCGAATCCGGCGAGCATTAACGAGCTAACCACATTGAGTATAACGGATGCGGCACGTAAAGATTTTTCGCTAGTTCCTCCATTTAGCTAGGTCTGACGGCTGTAACAACGATTCTACATAATAAAACGCTCCTGCGTTCTTTAAGATTCGGATGCTCTTAAGGCTGATCTCTTTTTTATGATTGCACAAACTATCCCTCAGTAAGGTATGTGGGTGCCACGTCTTTCCGTCGTGCTACAATAATGAGTTATAGACCACCCTCTAACACACGGATTGAAACCATAATCTAGTGGGACTAATTGACATTCTGTTAACTATGAAAGGGAGTGGTTAATTATGAAAGCGAACAAAAGACGAGAAACCACTAACGAACGGGAGTTTTTCACCGCTCATGATGAGTGGGAGAAATTCGGACTAACAAATCATATAGGTGGTCTTCTAGCCACTCGACGACTAATCGAGTTGTGCGGCATCACCCCGAGCCAGTATGTGTTGGATCTCGGGTGCGGGACTGGATATACCGCATGTCTTCTGGCAAAAAATATCGGGTTGATGTTATCGCAGCGGACATCACTCCGACCGTCTTAGAAGAAGCGAAGAAGAGAATTGCAAGAGAGAGGGTGAACAACAAAGTGAAAGTGATTGAAGCAGATGCGCATGCCCTCTCGTTCCCACCAAATACCTTTGACGCCTTACTTGCCGAATCAGTGCTTGTTTTCTGCGAAAAGGCCACGGTATCCTCTGAAATATATCGGGTTTTAAAGCCAGATGGCGTTTTCGGGGATAATGAGACAACGTATGTAACGCCTCCTCCGGCGCAATTGCGTTCTCTCGCATCGAAATTAGTTGATGCAGATGTCGAGGTGCTACAAGAGGATGAATGGCTGGGCATCTATGGGGAAGCGGGATTTGAAGTTATACATTCAACTGTTCATCTACTACGTTCAACTGATTTTGTAAAGGAGGTCGTCGACGAACTTCGGATAGATGGGATTCGAAGACGTCTCTCAGCTTTGTTGAAGGAATTTTCGGACCCAACCTGGAGAAGGACGTTTCTCATGGATAGCGATACGCGCCAGGCAATACGGCGTTTGTTACTATATATGGGGTATGGGTTATATGTGAGTAGAAAATCTTGAGACAGATGCAGTGAATTTTAACCGCCCAAACCTCTCTGCAATACGGCACATAACTGCGCTTTCTTTCTATGTTATTTGATTCGATCACTCGTCTCTTTGGCATCAAACTTTGGCGCATAGATCAACTTTTTTACTCTTATTGGTGTATTTTTAATTCCGTTAAAAGCCCTTTCTACAATCCAAGAGTAAAGGAACGGATTAGTAAGCAGCATAGTCATAAATCCCATAAAAGTCCCCTCTATTTGCTTGGTTTTAATTAGCTCCTTACTATGGATTTATGCATTCGTATACGTCAGGTGGGGAAATACATTGCGGTTAGACTCGCAAGTGAAAGATATTTGATCTTCCTTTCTCATCACTGTAGTCCATTAACCTACACATATCTGGGCTCAATAAGTCTCGCGGGATATTCTTAAACATCGGGAACTGGTCCATCACAGTGATGCGGCTATCCCACTTGGTAAATTCACTCGTGTCTTCTATCGTCCACATGCCAACCCCCCCGCGAAACGCTGTCATAAGGTCGCGCATTACACCCTCCTTTTCCTCATCACTGAGCTGGTTCCACCACGCTTCGAGATCGGACCACTCCTTACCGTTCGGTTTTGTCGGGGTCTTGAGCGCGGCTATCATGTCATTCATCTTGTCTTTCTGGTCCTGTGGCGCCTTCTCCCACCAGTCCTTCAACGCCTCCGCCAAAGTTGCTTTCATCGCATCCCGTTGTTCCGGTGGAACCATGTCCATCCATGCTCTAAATCCCTCATCTGATCTTGACATGGCATTAAACACAATCTCTCCGCCAGGGAAATTATCCGCCAACATCGAAAAGAACTGTTTAACCTGCGCCTCCTCAAGGAAGTGTAACACTCCGCCGGCTATCATGAATACCCCGTTTTCAGAGTACTTTACGTCCTTGAACCAGCTCGGATCGAGGAGAGATTTTGCGATGTACGTTACCCGGTCGGGTTCCGGGAGCAGCCGCCTCCTGATGTCGATGACAGCGGGAAGGTCAAGGTCATACCAGTGAATCGATCCGTTGTCGACGCGGTAGAACGTCGTATCAAGCCCTGCGGCGATATTGATAACAGATGCGTCAGGGTGTTCTGCTATGTACTCTTTTGCCTTTTCATCGAACTGCCTTGCTCGTAGCGTAAACAGACCAAATTCTGGTAGATTGACTTTGCGAGAGATGTTAAACCAAATATCTTCGAACGGCACATCGCTTGCTGAAAAATCATAGTCTATTTTTTCAACGAGTTCAATAGCTTTCTCATCATAAAATAGTGAGCTGTACTCTTTGCTCAATTGTGCCCGGCCCCATAAGCACCCCAGCATCGAGGCCGATATGCCGCCTAACTCAACCTTTACTTTATCTTGTTGCATGTCCGCTACTCCTATTGCTTAATTGCATGTTTCAACTCTTTTCGGTGCATTCAGTGATTGCACTTTACTTTAGTATGCCTAGTATGTTGGGCATAATATAACTTGCGCTTAGCGTTCATTGCGAGTAGGGATGGGCGGCAGGGAGGCTACACCATAGCTGCAACGATGCATAAAGCTTGTAAAAAAGGTAACAAAGTCTAATTTTAAAATAGCTCAGTAAATTTATGCGTCCGGGCGGGTTTTCATTCCCTCCTCCAGTATAATTGTAGTTTACCCTTCGACATGCCTTTGTCCCTCATTTTTAAGGCTGCATGGAATATTAGATTAACAATAACAAATCGCGTAACCTTTATTTCTAATGGACGCATTACTATTTGCTCTTAAAAATTCCGGGTTATTAATATCGAGCTTGAAAAGGTAACGGGCATGAATATCAAAAACGAATTAATATGTTTATCTATTGCACCAATACTGATGTTCAGCGGGCTGAATGTTACGCCAGCATCAGTAAGTAAACTAGCTCCTTTAGATACTACAGAAGCAACAAGCCATCAGCAAAACGGTCTCTAAAAGATGTGACCTATGTATAATGTAATCCAGTGGTAACATTTTTCTTTTCTTTGCCTTTGCAAAAAGAGGACAGCGGGATATTTATTGGTAGGCAAAAATAATTAAAAGCAGTCTCACATATTACATCATGGGGTAGAAGTTGCGTTTGAATTGTGCTGCACACGACAGTGCTGCAACCGACCATCCACCCTCTCAGTGTGCCGAGGCATGGCCTAGGGTTCTGCATCTCCTTACCACAGACCATGCCTCACCACTACTGTGGTTTTCCAATTTTCTAATTCATGGCTTACGTGAGGTAAGACTTTAAAGGTTGTCCCTTGATCCTTCAGCTTACATTTTTCCTCCTTTTCTACGTGAAATAGAATAAAAGGTCCGTAAATATTATACACAAATCCTTTGAATCCCGCCTGTGAGAGGTAATTGCCAAGTTCTTTTTAGGAAAAGGAGGGTACCTTCCAGTGGAATATTTTTTGCAGAAACTGAAAAGATAGGCAAAAAATGTGGCAAGCGCTCATTGAAAATAAAAATAAAAATAAAAATAAAAAAAAGAGATAAGAATCTAATGTATCGGCAGCCGCTTAAAGTTGCACAACTTTTTCCGAATAAGTTGGAACTTTTATCCTGTCGGGTCTGCACGAGACTTTTATATATCTCCGTTATTACGCCAGAGTAAGCACAGCGATCAACGGCGCTATCAATGGGCAAACCGCAGTGCCTACGAGGCCAACCGCTGCGACTGCAATTGCTCCCAACAGTAAGAATAACAACATTTGTTTCCACCTCCTTTTAATGTATCAGTATATAAACATCATGCACGCAGCTCGACACATTCTTTCGAAATTTTGTTCAAGCATTGCGTCGCTATCTCTCTTGATACATTTCCTTGTATCTTAAGATATGCTTAACGATACTACTATTTATACCTTGTCCCTCACATTAAGTTAGTATAATGATAAGAAATCTAAGTATAATGAGATGAATGTCTCTCAGTTTCGCTGTCTGCTCTTAGTTTCACTGTCTGGAAACACTTCAAAACTATATAAGCATGTTGGGGAAACATTCCTAGCATATTTGTAAATAAGTCGGGATTCTATTCCCAATTATTATACACGTGATACTAATATCCTTTCGTTTAATTTATCTTGCCTTGCAGTCTGATCCTAACCGAACCAATGGCAGCCATATCGACGTCACAGCCGCATGCCTCTCTATCGAGAAGGTACGCAGCGAACACTGACACGAGACAGGCGCGCCGCACATTATACCCTGAAAAAGGTCTGGTGCTCTTTACGTTGCTTTGTTAGTCAATATTATGGCCTTAACCGGCTGCTCGCACGATAGACCCTGTTTTTATCGGGATAATTATATAGGCACGTCTCAGAATTTCATGTTTGACGCGTGGCACGGAGTAAAAGCGTCGAACGGAGTTGAAACATAATGTGGGGAAAAGGAGAAGGTAAAGAACACATGATGATGGGCAAAGAGCACGAGATGATGATGCTGTGGGAGAAACTCGGCAACAGCGAAAAGAAGATGCTCATGCAGCGGATTCTTGACGCGAAGATCATGAAGAAAGAGCAGTGGATCAAGGACCTGGAGTACAAGGTCGAAACACTGAAAATGATCAAGATGTGGATAGAAAAGATGTGACGCTCTCCAACATACTCTCATTTTTTCCTCCAATGTAATAGTCTAGATGTTAGGGCGGAGTACGATACCTTAGTGTTTTAATTTTTTATGTAATCTTGGAACTTAATATCATCTTTTAATATATCTATAGTTACATCAATAATTATGTATTCAATCTCGCAAGATTCTACGAACCCCCTGTGGAGACATAATGCGACTGAGAAATAGTCTGATACTCAAGCGGACTTTCGCGGTAATGTTTAACATGCTGCGAGTTGTGACATGTTCCACGCGCAGCTTTGTTTAATCAAACAGCTCAAAAGCGACGAAGATGTGTCTGCGGTACATCCCTTGTTCTATCAGCCGTTGGATCTATTTCTTTACGTCCTGTCTTAGGCTAGAATCCGGACATACCAGACCTTTTCGGTATTAACGACCTCATTACGTTGGCCCGTGCACTATAGCAGATCAGCAAAACATGACGTGTTAGAGAAACTTTTATGCCACAATATTGGACGATGACCTTATAAGTAACGCGTTCGAATATTATTACAAACATTGAATAAAAAAATGAGGCCACAGACATTGACAAAAAAAGCGGTTAAGATCCCCCGCGGTACTTGTCGGCTGTTTGGGACGATCAAGGCGATTAGCAACATAAAAAACAGTGTCATCGTCGTTCACGGACCTAAAGGCTGCGTATATCACATAAACTACATAATGGGAATGCGAGGGGACAAACCGTCAAATGTGTATTCAACCTGCATGGATGAAAACGATGTCATTTTCGGAGCTGAAGAGAAGCTCAAAGGAGCCATAGAGGAACTTGACACCGAACTCAACCCGGATCTCCTTGCAGTGTTATCGTGCTGTGCTTCGAGCATCATTGGTGAAGACGTAGAAAGAGCCGTTCAAGACGTTGATACTCGCGCAACGGTGATAGGAATCGAATCCGGGGGCTTTGAAGGTGACTATAGAACCGGCTATAGCGAGACGCTCAAACGGCTTGTCGACGTGCTCGTACAGGATCATGACACCATCGATCGCTCGGCAGTAAATCTAATAGGAATGCTCAGAGGCGGCCCTGACCTTAAGGAGCTTAAAAAATTGTTTGCTCTCGCGGGTCTTAGAGTAAACGCTGTTCTGACAGCAGATGCGACCTTACAGCAGATCAAAGAGTTGGGGTCCGCTGCTTTAAACATCGTAGTGTGTGAGGCTACGGGAAGGGAGGCTGCAGAACTCCTTGAACAAAAGATCGGAATACCTTACATCGTTGAAGAGATACCGATAGGGTATGAGGCAACGAAGCGCTTTTTCGCAAATGTGAGTGACGCTCTCGGGATATGCGTAAACCTCGGTCTCTTGCCGAAGCCGAAGCATTACGAAGAACTGCAGCTTGTCGATAAGAGGGTGGCTGTGATAGGGGGCCCTACCCGCGCTGTCTCAATGACGAACTTCCTCGGTGAAATAGGGATGGCGCCTAAATTAGTAGTTGTAGATTTTGATTCAAATACCAGAGAGAAGCTTGATCGTCTGTTGACCGATGAATGCGAGGTATTGATAGAACCTGAGCAGGAGACGATTATTGAAAAGCTCAATGAGATGCAAATAAACCTCATAATAGGCGGCATGCTCGAAAAGCCAATGGCAGTAAGTCTTGGGATAGACCACATTGACATGATGCACGGGAGCCAAAAAACGTTGGGGTTTGAAGGAGCAGATAACCTTATTAGGATGCTCAGGCCAAAGGATGTACGGTGATTACCGAGGGCTGTATCGTAAAGAGCGGGGAAATCAGAGGTACCATAGGCGCGGTAATAAATTATGGTGGCAAGATCTGTGCAATAACTGCGGGGCACGTCATACGATACGGAAATGGCAGGGTAGGAACGAAAGTAAAAGTCGACGGCCATGAAAGTAGGGTTATAAAATTAATAAACGATTATGACCTCGCCATCATTGAAGTTCCACGCAACTACGCAAAGATTTCTGAGATTGGTTATGCCTATTTTGGCCCTGCACGACTCATGACGAATGAGCGGGAGATAGCTTGCCGGGTTATAGACACGGGAAGGAACTTAAACCGATTTGCATTCCCGTGTGGCAACATGCCCTACCCTGGCGACAGTGGTTCCCCAGTTTTGCAAGATGAAAAAGTGGTGGCAATCCTTTCGTCAATCTTATATAACAACTGCACCGGTCTCGGGATCTCCTCTCAGGTGTTTGGCACTCCCTCCCGATTGAGATAAAGCTGCATAGGTTTAGCGACGGTCAGAGTTTAGGCGAGGTAACTGAAAGGTGCTCGTACCCCTCTTCCTTCAAATTGTAAACGAATCCGTCAATTTCAAGATTCATCCCCTCTTTTATCACTCTGCCGATTATTGTATATGGAATTGGAACGCTCTCGAGCGATTTCTCTGGAGTAGTGAAAAGGAGTTCATAGTCACCTCCCCTGTAAACTGACAAAGTGAGCAAGTCCCACCTATCTTTAGCTATCGATTTGGCTTCCTCGCTAATCGGAAGTCTCTCCGAAACTATGTGAAACCCTACTGTACTTGCCTTTGAAAGCTCATAAAGGGATACTGCAAGACCATCGCTCGTATCAATGAGGGATGTCACAACGCTCGATTCTGCCAATTTCATGCCCTCTATGATTCTCGGCTCCGGCTCAAACAGTCTCTTCATTGCGTTATTTTTTGTAGTGTCAGCCACCTTTAGATCTTGAAGTAAGATCCTTACACCTGCCGCGGCTAATCCGAGCTCTCCTGTTACGCACACCGCATCACCCACCTTAGCACCGCCTCTTGTCAGTATTTTATCCTTATCCACCTTTCCAAGAGCGGTTCCTACGAGTGTAATCTCATCGTGTTCGTCAGTGTCACCTCCAAGGAGGTATGTGCCAAACTTCCTACAGCACTCATTTACCCCCCTGACTAAATCGAGCACGAAGTTGACTTCAGTGTCTTTAGGAATGCCAAGCGCCATTGTCACTCCTATAGGAGTCGCTCCCATAGCAGCAATGTCGCTAAGGTTTGCCGCAGTTGCCATCCAGCCGATCTGATATCCGGTCATCTCGCGAGGAAAGTGTGCCTTCTGGTGTAGCATGTCGGTTGTTACGACGACGTATTGGTCACCATACTCAATCGCAGCACAGTCGTCGCTTCCAGGACAAATGGCAGCTTCACACTCGATCAGTCCAGATATCATCTTAACAAGTTTTCTCTCTCCAACTTCGTAAACCTTCAATTTAACCACATCGAGGTAGCTCTTTATAGCAAATAACAGCTTTTAGTATCCTAAAGGGTTGCTACAATATAAGGTCGATTCCATGAAGATTGCGCCAAAATGTATTCCGTGCCTGATCTCACGAGTTCTGTACGAGTCACAACTTTCGACTGACGATAGCAAAACGCAGCTTAAGGCCTTGGACGCAGCAATAAGGGCAATCTGTCGTGTGGGATTTGATGTGCCCATTTCCGTTCTCTCAACGCAGGTACATCGTGCTGCATATCGAGCGCTCGGAGACGAAGATCCCTACAGAGATGAGAAAAAACTCGCCAATGAGACGGCGTTCAAGCTTCTACACAAGGTCAAAGAAATAGTAGAACGGAGTGAAGATACGTTCCGTAAGGCAGTGATTGCCGCGATAATAGGAAACACATTTGATTTTGGAGTTCTTGGCTTTGAAGTCGATGTTGAGAACTTCGAAAGACAGGTTGATGCGATCTACAAGCATGGGCTGGACATCGACGATACCGATGAGATACGGAAGATGCTTGATAACGTCGTGTATATAGCTGATAACACGGGCGAGATTATTTACGACGGTCTGCTGATAGAACAGATAAAAAAACTAGGGGGCAATGTGACACTCGTTGTGCGAGGCGGCTACATCCTCACCGACGCGACGATTGAAGACGTTTGGGATTTCGGGCTTGAAAAAATTGCCGACAGGGTGATAACTACAGGCACAAATGCAGTTGGCGTGAACATAGAAGAGGCATCGAAGGAGCTCAAGGAGGTACTCCCGAGGGCATCGCTTATTATAGCAAAGGGGATGGCGAATTTTGAGATGTTATCAGAATACAGTTTTAAACCTATCGCGTACTTAATGAGGGTGAAATGCACACCAGTCGCGGAAGCAGTAGGAGCAAGAAAGGGGGACGTCATAGCCAAGCTGGTAACGTAGGCAGTCGGAGTACTATTACGTTGACAAAAGAAACGCTACCATGTTGTTCAACATGTGCAGCGTTATCGGCGCCACTAAATTGCCTGTCTTTTCATACACGTATGCCAGTGCAATGCCAATAATAAACAGCCAAAGTAATGCCCGCGGCTCGAAGTGAAATAAGGAGAACAGAGCGGCATTTAACCCTATTGCGTAGACCGGTTTAAACCTCTCTCTGAAGGCTTTGTACAGGTACCCTCTAAAGACGACCTCCTCAGCGATGGGGGCTACGATCGCGCCAGAGAGGAGAAGCAAAGGCACCAAGTGCGGAACCATTGCTGACTCGGACAGCGCCTGCTGCGTTGGATCAACTCCAACTCTCTGTTCTATGGGATAAGAGATGCTTGTGATAACTACGACCGTGACGGCGTACCCAACGACGCCATACAGTACAGCTTTTGGGATGTTTTTCGTGGTGAAGCCTAGCAGAGATATCGGCTCGTCATAGTAGATTCTCACAACGAGCAATACAAGCACGATTGCTACTACATTTGCTATTATAACCGCCCAGAGAGTAAACGGCATGATAATGTCAGGAGATTCCGAGCTAACTCTGTTTACCGTGACCCCAACGAACGTCAAAATGGATCGTAAGAAAATTGGTGCTCCAGCTTGAACTCCCAGGTACAGTACTACACCAAGAATTATTGACCACTCTTTTCGGCGCCTAAATCGCGGAGTGTAGACATCATAAGGGCTCTTCGGGTGAAACTCGTCCCAGTCGATTGACTCAGAATTGGCCTCTTCTTCTCGATTCATGCTGATATTTACTTTTTTAACTGTAAGTGTTATTTGCAGTTATAAGCTCATCCTTCATTAAATTAACATCAGATACATTAATATTATTACAAAAAATCGTCAATAAAATTTATAAAAAGTGTATTAAAGCTTTCGACGGTATATTTAAGAGCTCAGAATCACATGTGATCTTTGGAGTCACAATAAGGACACATAAGGTGATAATTACATGAAAAAATCGTACGGTCGCGACACAAGTCTTTCAGCCCGCATGCTGCTTACCATGCTGCTGTTAGGGGTCGTGTATGTCGCGTTCTTCGGCATCGTACTGTTCTATGTCCAAAGCCTGATTTTTGTGTTGTTCTTAGCAGTGCTACTACTTGGCTCACAGTACTACTTTTCGGACAAAATAGTGCTTGCCGCAAGTGGTGCGCATATTGTCAGTGAGAGCGAATATCCTCAGCTCCACAGCACGATAGAGCGCCTCAGTGCCATGACAGATATACCAAAACCGAAAGTGGCTGTAGTAAATAGTCAGATTCCAAATGCATTTGCAACAGGTCGTAATGAGAAGCACGCGGTGGTAGCAGTTACTAGTTCGCTTCTACAGAAGCTTGATCAGTCCGAGGTCGAAGCGGTTCTTGCTCACGAAATATCCCACGTAAAAAACAAGGACATGCTAGTTATGACGCTTGCAAGTTTCGTGACAACGGTTGCAGGACTCTTCATGCGCTGGTTCTGGTTCATTGGAGCCGGTGGAGGCAATAGGAGGGACAACACGTTTCTCTTTTGGATCGGGCTAGTAGTAATATGGATTGTAAGTTTCCTTCTCATAAGGGCACTTTCACGATACAGAGAATATGCGGCTGACCGAGGCTCTGCAATAATTACTGCTCATCCGGCGAACCTCGTAAGTGCACTGCTCAAGATAAGCGGGTACATCGCGAGGATCCCTACAGAGGATATTCGTAAAGTGGAGGGGATAAGTCAATTCTTCATTATACCGGCAGTTTCCAGAGGGTCCATACTGAATATTATTTCAACCCATCCGCCAATTGAAAAAAGGATTGAAAGGCTGAGACAAATGGAAGCTCAGTTGGCCGGTCAACAAAATTACTGACTTCACATAAAAACGAAAAAGCCGATTGCGATGAAGGCAACTTAATGCTTGAAAATTTGTGAGTTTAGAATTTGCACGACTTCGGCCATATCACGGATCTCGAAGTCTGGTTTTATCCCGTGTTTGCGTAATCTCTTCCTTCTGTTGTACCATACAGACTTGATGCCAGCTTTTTTTGCTCCAAGCACATCTGAGGTCAAGGTATCACCTATGAAAGCTGCTTGCTCCTTATGGACCCCTACTCTCCGAACGGCTTCCGCGAAAATTCGTGGATCAGGCTTGTAGATATTGAGGTCTTCAGACGTAATTACGACGTCAAAATACTCTTTTACACCATTCATGTGTTCAAGAAGCTCTTCAGTGTCTCCGTTCGAGACCAATCCCATATTATAGCCCTCAGAGTGTAGGACCCCCAAGGTCTTCTTAACGCTAGGGGTCACGGCAACAGATTCATCCAACATCTTCTTATAGACGGTATTTAATTCCCCTACCTTATCATAAGTCAAAGCTATTCCATATTTACTAAGGACCCTCTTCGTGCTAATTCCATAGAGTTCTCTCACGTTTTTGAACTCACCGCAATACTCATTGATGTCACTAAACGCTCTCTCAAACTCTCTATTCCAGGATCTGTTGAACTCCTCCGGATCTATGTTCCTGCCGTGTTTGGAGCTACATTCATCGAGCACGTATTCTGTTATATCTCTGTGATAGGTGCCCACGTCGATCACAGTTCCGTAAGCATCAAAGAGGACGGCTTCTCTCTCTCTCATCACGTACCCTTTTCTATTTGCAAATTTAAATAAATTGTGTGGAAGCAAAAAATGGCCCGCTACATTTAATCTGAAGTGCTCGTTCTGTCTCTGATTCTTAAATCGTATCACTTTTCTTTAACATGACCTTTCATCTGGAGGCACGCTTCAGAATTGACTTAATATACTCTTATTACCGGGAATATCACTTGAAGTAGATGCTGAATTGTAGAGTACCTTAATAGATTTCGGTAATCAAAACACCCGTGACATGTGAACACCTCTCGGAGCTGAAAGGAACGCGGTGCACACCAGTAGACTGATAGTTGTAGATCTAGACTGATATCTGATATTCTGAATATCTTTTTACCTCCTTTGCTGCAGCTCAAATGATGAGCATCACGTTGATGCGAAAGTTATACTACATCTTGCGATATCAATACCACTTAATGGGATTTTTCGATTCGATACTTGGAAGGACCAAGGGCATTAAGCCTAAAGTCGATAAGCTTTTTTGCATATCAACGGCCTATGTGACACTGAATACAGATTTTGATCTTAGCTCAACCGGAAAATCAGGAATCTGTTTTAAACCCGTAGAGTCAGCAGATTTCACACACGTTGAAAATGACATCAAAGACCTCCTTAAAATAAGTGGAACGAGGTTCGAGATCGTACAGGATGAGTTCGAGTATATGTGGGTCATAGTAATGGATGAACAGTTTGAAAACCTCGTTTCAGACATACACGTGGTGAGTTCAACACTTGTTGATTCGGGATACGACGAACAGATACTCTGTGCCGTATTCAAATTCAAAAACCAAAAGACCGTTTTTTGGATCTACAATTATAAGCAAGGAGAATTTTACCCGTTTGTTCCGGTCGATGCAACACAACGCCTACGAGATTACAGTTACGAGTTCCGACTGCGTTCCATAATGCAGCAGGAGCTCCCAGTGGAGCAAGAGCTCGAACGCTGGTATCCTATATGGGATGTGCCATTTTAATATCTTATCCTGAGATCGTCCCCTCTTGAGCGAACAGCTTCTTTGCCTCTTTTGGCGTTATGTCAGGTGAGGGGAGTATGACGTCGGAGGCCACTATCTCTGCAGGGTCAAGCGGGGTACCGTTGTCCCTTACTATCTGTATCATTTCACTCAAACATTTCTTGAACTCGTCTACTTCATCGTCATTGAGGTGATCGACCATGCAGTTGTCAAGCTCGTTTATTTCATCGAGGTACTTGCTTTCAAGTTTATACTGGCTATCTCCAAGTATCCTAACTATCATTGCTGCGCCTCCTGTGTTTCTCCTTCTTGTTCAGCCACCCTCTTCTTTGTGGAAATTTGCTCTTTCAGGATCTTAAGTTCATTTTCAACTTCATCTTTGGACTTGATCTTCCGGAGTTCCTCACCCACTTTAGTTTCATCGCTCGTAACGTCTTTCAGGGTGCCGGCTTCTATTAGCTCATCAAGGGCCTGCGCCCTCGCTTTCATTTCTTCAGTCTTATCGTCAGCGCGTTGAACCGAGAGCCCAACATCGGCCATCTCTTCCGATATACCCGTTACTGCCTCAGTTATCTTAACTTGCGCTTCGGCCGCAGAGTATTGGGCCTTTATCGTCTCCTTTTTCGTTCTGAATGCCTCAATCTTGGCCGATAGTCGCTTCTCAGTATTTATCAACTTCGCCTGTTCATTCTCAAGATCTGAAATCTGTGCTACGAGCGAGTCGATCTGGGCCATGGAGTCTTTTTTCCGTTCAAGAGCGATACGTGCAAGGTCGTCACGTCCTACCGCAACAGCATCACGAGCCTGTGCGTTTAACTCTTCTATATTAGCTTCAAGTTTGGCTTTTTGAAGTTCGAGCCTCTTCTTAGCAGTGACCACGTCCGCGATACCGCGTTTTACGTTTTGTAAGAGTTCTAGCTGCTTTTGGTATGAGTAATCAAGTGTCTCACGAGGATCCTCGTGTTTGTCAATGAACTTGCTGATCTTTGCCTTTATGACCGTACTAAGGCGATTTAATAAACTCATCGATAACCTCCCCCTCTAGTCAATAGGGGTTTTCAATATTATATAGTTCTTATCCGTACATAATTTTAGACAATGGCGCGTTAAAATCGAAATTGCTAAGCTATATAGGTTGGTCTTTACGAGTATGGTTGATCTTTCAGAGCAAGAGAAAGAAGCTGCAGGAAAATCGGTTGCGGGACTCATTGAAGATGGCATGGTAATTGGGTTGGGTACCGGCACAACAATTGCTCACGCTATAAATCATCTTGGCGATAGAATAAAAACTGAGGGGATATCGATTTTAGGCATCCCAACTTCGCGTCAGTCCATGCTGCTCGCGATTAAAAACAACATACCCATGACTACCCTTCTAGAGCACAATGTAGTTGACATAGCGTTAGACGGCGCGGATCAAGTTGATGAAGACCTCAATTTGATAAAGGGTGGGGGAGGAGCACAAACCCGTGAAAAGATCGTGGCGTTATCATCAAAGCGATTCGTCGTGGCTGTCGATAGTTCAAAACTCGCTCAAAGACTCTACTTGCCCGTGCCTCTGGAGGTTATTCCTTTCGGCTGCGCACTCACTTTAATGGAAGTTAAAAAGATTGGCGGGATACCAAGACTCAGGCGGTCAGATTCTTATAGGTTATTTGTAACGGATAACGGCAATCTCGTAATAGATGCAGACTTTGGAGTTATAAGCGAGGTAAATGAGTTAGAGTTAAAGCTTTCAAAACTCACTGGCGTCGTGGAGCATGGGATTTTTACTAGTGTTTCTGAGGTGCATATAGGAAAGGTTGATGAGGTTGGGGTCACGGTCGAAATATTAAAACACTGAGAACGTCGTTTAAAATATTGCTACTATCTTTCTATTCCGTTTGAGAGATATCGTAGTCGTTCTATTCGCTCTTCGTCTTGTTTTGCCTCGCGCCGCTTTTCTTCTTCGAGAAAATCAATGATATCGTTCAATCTAATGGCAAGCTTATAGCACTTAAGCGGTCGCCCTTTTCCTTCCTTCTTCTTTTCCCACTCTTCGATCCAGCCTTTTTCCCGTAGCTCGCGCATAGCAATGCTCACTTCGGGCTGCCTCAGACCGGCTCCCATTTCAATTCTTCGGGATATCGCATCATCAACGTTGGCAAGATACACCAGCGCTTTAGCCATATTTCTCTTAAGACCGATATTAACCAGAAGATTGGTAATAACCTCTTCGTCACGATCAAATACCGTCACAGCTTCGTCCCTCATATTAGCCCCCCTTATTTTTTTAATTTAATAATTCTATTAACATTATAAAAACGTTATGAAACTATTTTATTACTATCTGATGAAAATAGGTCAATTTCTAATTATAAATTGATTTTTATTCACTATTCGTATAAAAATATTGATTTTTATGCAATATTTACATAAAAATGTTGGCTTTATTTTTTGGCTTTATTCTGCATTTTTAACTTTAGGCACAGTGTTACCACAAACGTTATGATGTTAAAGGGCTTTATGAGATTGAAACTGGAGCCGGGGTGGCCTAGTAAATCGCATAAAGTTGCACAATTGTGGTCTAGATGGCTAAGGTGTCAGACTCATAGGGGCGTTTGAACAGGACACCTGAGAAATCTGAAGAGCGCGGGTTCGATTCCCGCCCCCGGCATTCTATTCTTCATCGCATGATATATATCTAATGAGGCTATCTATATAGACGTTGAGACTATATGGAGATCCGAAAAGTTCAACTCACTGGCAAGTCGACCTACACGGTCTCGCTGCCAAAAACATGGGCCAACAAAGTTGGCTTGCATGAAAAAGCACAAGTGACTTTATCGCCCCTCCCGGACGGGTCGATGCGAGTGGCTCCTCGAGAGCAAACAAAGCCTCAAAAACGCAGGACGTATAAAATAGATACATTTTTTGGAGATACACTTGCGAGACAGATAATTGCGATTTACATTGCTGGTTATGAAATTGTAGAACTTAAAGCTGAAAGGATAAGTTCCGAGCAGCGAAAGGTAATTAGGGACATGACGTACAGACTCATAGGCACAGAGATAGTGGAAGAGACTGCAAAGTCCGTTGTAATACAGGACCTTTTAAATCCCACAGAGCTCCCCGTAAAAAAGGCGTTAAGGAGGATTTATCTAATCGTCGAGTCTATGCATATGGATGCCATAAAATCACTCATTAGAGATGATGCAGATCTTGCGAATGACGTGATACAGAGAGATGGAGATGTTGACAGACTTTACCTTCTTATCGTAAAACGCCTCAAAAAGATGACTGAGAGCCCGTATATCGAGGGCTCGGACATATCGGTAGAGGATGGGCTTGAGTTCTATCTTGCAGCTTCATCGTTGGAGCGTATCGCAGACCACGCCCACAAGATTGCAAAATGTGCCTTGATGCTAAGCGGGAACTCAATTCCCGACGAATTATTTAGGGACATAGAAGTTGCAAATGATATGTCAAATAAGATTGTCGGACTGGCAGTTGATGCTTTTTTTAAACTTGATATCGCCCTCGCGGAAGAATCGATACAACGGAAATCCCAACAAACGGAAATTTTAGATAGACTCGATAAATCGATATTCCGCCTTGAAGCACAGATTGCCGTGCTGCTAGGCACTGTAGTTGATAGTATGGATAGAGTTGGAGATTATGGCGTTAACATCGCTGAAGTTGCGCTGGACTTAGCCATCGTTAAGTCTCTGTAAGTCCCAGCAGCACCTCCTCGTAACAAACGAGGTGAATATATGTTCTATTTTCGTTTATATAATCTATATAGGATAATGATATGGAATATATATTAATTTTGAATTATGGTGAATAAATGAAAAAGTATGCACCCTTAGCTTTAGTAGCGATCATCGTTGCGATAGTGGTAATGAGCGCAGGCTGCACGGCTAACACCAATCAAACCGGAAACCAAACAGGTACTGCAGGAAAGGTGCAGCTGGCAGGTTCCACGTCAGTACAGCCTCACGCCGAGAACCTTGCAAAGGCATTTATGGCTAATAATACCGGCGTGCAGGTGCTCGTTCAAGGAGGCGGGTCAAGCTCTGGTATAACAGCGGTTGGAGAAGGCACTGCCGATATCGGAATGTCCTCGAGAAACATAACAGCCAGCGAAATGGCGAAGTACCCCGACTTAAAACCGGTGTCAATATGTGTTGACGGTATAGCTTTCATCGTGCACCCATCAAATTCGGTATCAAGTCTTACAATGAGCCAAGCACGTGATATCTTTACGGGCAATATCACTAATTGGGCCCAAGTAGGAGGGAAGAATGCCCCGATCAACGTTGTAAACCGCGAAGAAGGATCAGGTACTCGAGATGGGGTCGTGAGCCTCGTACTTAAAGGCGGAAACCTTACGACGGGTGGGGTAACGCAGTCATCCACCGGCGCGGTCAGATCATTTGTTGCAGGCGATCCCAACTCGATAGGATATATATCGTCAGCGGAAGTAACGCCAGTCGTTAAAGCAGTGAGCATCGACGGTGTGGCACCGACGTTCGACAACGTCGCGAACAGATCCTATAAGATTCAGCGGGACTACCTCTTAATCACGAAAGGCAGCCCAACTGGTCTTGCGAAATCCTTCATGGATTATGTGCTCGGCAGTGGCGGTCAAGCCTTGTTAAAGGCTGACGGCGAAGTGCCAATTAGCGAGGCGAAATAACAAAAACGTAGTATTAATCACCTCCTTCCCCTTTTTTAACGTAGTGTCATAAGAGAACTAAGTACAATGAGAGAATCTGACGTCCTCAGTCCGGAAGAACAGCTCAGTCCGAAGAAACCAGTCAGTCTGAACCTTAGCATATTAACAGGAGCAGGAGTTAGAAATATAAAAGAGCGTTTTATTGAGCTATTTTTATTAATATGTGCGATTTCTTCAGTGCTCATTATATTCTTAATCATCTACTTCATCTTCAGCCAGGGTCTACCATTTCTAGCTGAAGTTGGTCCTAGTTTTTTAACCGGTAGCATTTGGCGACCAACGGACAGCTTCGCTGCCGGGACATGGGGAATATTTCCTATAATTATTGGATCGCTTTTAGTAACGTTGGGAGCAATAGGAATCGGAACACCACTGGGTGTAGCATGTGCAGTTTTTTTGGCAGAACTCGCACCTCCCTACATGAGGAGGATACTCACGCCGTCGATAAACGCACTCGCCGGAGTTCCATCAGTGGTTTATGGGTTCTTTGGTCTTATAGTCATCGTGCCATGGATCAGGGATCAGTTCGGAGGGTTCGGCGCTAGTGTCCTCGCCTGCTGGATAATACTGGCTATAATGATTTTGCCAACAGTAATTAGTATCTCCCAAGATTCGATACGAGCCGTGCCGCGTGAATACAAGGAGGGGAGCCTCGCCCTTGGCGCAACTCATTGGCAGACTATACGGAGTGTACTGTTGCCAGCGGCAAGTTCAGGGATAGTGGCAAGTGTGATTCTCGGCATGGGGCGTGCGATCGGTGAGACCATGGCCGTTTTAATGGTTGCTGGAAATACCGTACGGATCCCGGTCTCCGTCACAAGTCCGGTCAGTACACTTACTGCTCAAATTGCTCTCGAGATGGCCTACGCATCGGGAGCACATAGAGAGGCATTGTTCGCCATGGGGATAGTGCTCTTTGTTATAATAATGATTCTCACGGGAGCTGCGAATCTTGCACTCCGGAGGCGAATCTAAATGGACCGGCGAAAGCGCAACGAAATGATCGCGTACGGGCTGCTCTGGGCATCCGGTATTTCAGCGCTGGTAATCCTTATTTGGGTCTTAGCTTATATTTTTGTAGGCGGGATACCGATCATCAGCTGGCAATTCTTAACTACTTGGCCAGCAGGGTGGGGACATACCGGTGGGGGCATCTATCCGACCATTATAGCCACCATACAAGTAACAGTAATCGCTTTGCTCATTGCCGCTCCGTTGAGCATCGGAGGGGCGATTTACCTTACTGAATATACAAAAGAGAGCTTGCTCAGGAAAGTCATACGGCAAGGAGCAGAAATATTGGCAGGAATACCCTCAATAATACTCGGACTTTTCGGCTTCCTCTTCTTTGTTATCGCGCTAAAAGAATATACAGGTGGCTGGTCAATATTGTCGGGAGGGCTGACACTGGCATTTATGATATTGCCCATATCATTGCGAGTTTCAGAAGAAGCTCTTAAAACAGTTCCGCTCGAACTTCGAGAGGGGGGGCTTGGGCTTGGCGCGTCCAAGTGGCAGATGATCAGAACGCTGGTGGTGCCTACGGCATTACCAGGAATCATTACTGGCATAATCCTTGGGATGGGGCGTGCAATAGGAGAGACTGCTGCCATCTTGCTCACAGTTGGAGGAGCGATAAATATAGCTACAAGTCTACAGGACCCCGCAAGACCGATGACATTAAATCTCTATGACGTCCTTACGGAATACCGCGACACGACCGCAGCATATGGAACCGCTGTAATTCTCGTCATTGCCATTTTAGTGATTACTTTCGTCACTGACATGTTGATGAATAGATATACACGAAATCTCAAAGGATTGTGAGCTCAAAGATCGTGAGGAACTATATGGACAAAAAAATTAAGATCAGCGTGAAGGATCTGAACCTCTACTTCGGCGCATTTCAAGCACTAAAAAATATCACAATAGACATACCGGAACACGAAGTAACTGCATTAATAGGCCCTTCGGGATGTGGCAAGTCTACATTTGTTAAAACGCTCAACAGGATGAATGACTTGGTTGATGGAGTTAAAATAACGGGAGAGGTAAACTATAACGGTATAAATCTACTAGACAAAAACACTGATGTTGTTGCGCTCCGCAAAGAGATAGGCATGGTCTTCCAAAAGCCAAACCCATTTCCAAAATCTATATATGATAATATTGCATATGGACCGCGGGTTCATGGTATTCATGACAAAAAGAGGCTTGATGAGATCGTTGAAAGAAGTTTGAAACACGCAGCACTCTGGGACGAAGTAAGTGACAGGCTGCACGAGTCTGCACTTAGACTTTCCGGCGGCCAACAGCAGAGGCTCTGCATAGCAAGGTTATTGGCCGTAGGACCAGATGTTCTTCTTATGGATGAACCGTGTTCAGCTTTAGATCCCATAGCCACTGCAAAAATCGAGGATCTCATTTGGGAATTAAAACAAGAGTACACTATAATAATCGTCACGCACAATATGCAGCAGGCGGCACGCGTGTCGCAAAGTACTGC
Source organism: Candidatus Acidiferrales bacterium (assembly GCA_035624185.1). Lineage (GTDB taxonomy): Archaea > Halobacteriota > Bog-38 > Methanoflorentales > Methanoflorentaceae > DASPRZ01. Next base: position 2,564 of record DASPRZ010000049.1, on the reverse strand, counting down.
ATTCTTCCTTTTAGGAGAGATGATCGAATTTAGCCCCACAGTAGATTTATTTGAGCGACCGAAAGACTCAAGAACCGAAGATTATGTCACAGGAAAGTTCGGATAAGCGATCAAAATGAAATAACAAGGTCAAAAAATGGTTAGAATTAAGTATGTCAAGAAACTGGAAGATTTACAAGAAAACGTAATAAAAATGGGCAACTCAGCGATGAGATCCATCGATGATATTACTAAAGCCCTAAAAACCAACGACTCAACTCTTGCAAAAAAAGTGATAAAAAACGACGATGAGATCGATAAACTTGATAAGTTGATCGAATCCCAGTGTATGTCGCTATTGGCGCTCGAACAGCCTATGGCAGGAGACCTCAGAGTAATAGCGACATCGTTGAAAATGATAACTGACCTTGAACGGATAGGAGATAACGCCCAAGACATCGCTGAAGAGATGCTTGTAATGGATAGGCCAATACGTGTCGCAGTATCTGAAGAGATGTTTGACGAGATGCTTCGAAGCGTAAGGAGTATGGTTGCGGATAGCATCAAAACCTATGCTCAGGGGGATGTTGAAAAAGCGAGGACCTTCAAATCCAGAGATGATGATATCGACAGTTTGTATAAACAACTAGTTAATGACTTCCTCAACACCGTTGCGGACGGATCGTGTCCTCCCGAGAGTGTACGCGACATCGCAAGCATCATTTTCATTATACGATACCTTGAGAGGATAGCCGATCATGCGGTAAATATTGGGTGTCGGGTAATCTACATGGTAGAGGGTGAGCGCCGCTATTTGAGATAATGAACCAGACTTCACACTAGGACAAAGGATTGTCTAGCGGTGTTGACTCAGACCACGTATCACCAAGTTTTACCTCTTTCAGTTTTGCTTTTGCATTTTCTAATGCCTGCATGATGTCTTTCGATGGTGTCCTCGAGATTGATCCGTGTCCTGGAAAAATACGCTCAATTCTCTTCGTATTGAGCATTTCCATTGAGTTTACATAATCACCAGCACTTCCTGATGGTGCTATGGCGGAAAGTGTGCCCCGTGCAAAAACAGTATCGCCCGAGAAAAGCAGTTTGTTATAAATGTCATATATACATATGCAACCTGAGGTATGTCCTGGCGTATTCAGTATCTCGAGCTTAAAGTTTTCAAGATCGATTATTGCACCACCTTCGAGCCAAATATGCGGCTTAGTCAATTTGTAGTCTGCAGAATAGGAACAATACATAGTAACATATTCATCTCTCTCTGTGATCTTTCCGGCAGCAAGCTTTCCCGCAAAGATTATCGCGGTATTGTAAAAATATTTGTTACATCCGATGTGATCAAAATGTTCGTGGGTATTTATAACAATGTCAATATCATTGCAATTTAGTCCGATACTACTTAGAGCTCTTTCTAAATTTGGAAAGTTTATGTCAATCCCAGAGTCAATTAATACGTTCTTGTTTCTACCTGATATAAGATAGACGTGACATGAAGGTCTTTTTGCAGGAATTTGGAATACGTGTGGACAGATCTCTATTGGTTCTATGTGTGTCATCGTTCTGTAAATAAAATATTTTAAATTTATATAATTTAACATGTAAGTAATTATAGCAATTGATATTTATTATGAACTTAAATAAAATAATTAGTAATATATATTTTTCTGAAAATTAAAAAATTAATATTCTCTTGTAGTTAATGACATAGACCATAGGCAACTTGCTCTCGAATTCTATTCTGCGGTTTTATGTCTAACTGGTAACCTTAGGCCCTGTTTTCTTTGATACTCGTATATTCAAATATCAAAGAAGTTGTATCATTAGACAGCCGCAATCAGCTAGTCCACCTTCAGCCTCCCAAGGCAATCGGCGACCTCTTCCGTGCACGACCATGATCACATAATACATGGGTGTGATACAGATATAAAAAGATAAAAAGCCGTCGCCGATACGTGATAAAGCAAGTTCTCTCGCTTTTATATCTAGCAGTGGAAGTATAATCGTAACTAGAGGATTTGAAGTAGAAAGCAGTGATAAAGATAAAGCTTTGGCATATAGTGCCTAGTGTTCTACCATTTTTTATTGAAAAGTTTTTTATTCTTTGTTGTTAATGGCACAAACGCAACCGATCCGTTCAGGCGCTCTGATATAAGATGAATGTTTGTGTGCTTTTTTTGTAGTAAGGTGTAGTCTGATCTGGTACCAAACATTCATCTAAAAGTTGACGTGGCTATCCTAGGGTTTGTGGGGCAAGTTGCTATAGAACGGATGTATGTAATGACTTATATCGTACTAATATCCTCCGTACATGGTCACAACCTACCACGAGGAATTTAGTTTAATCTACCGCCTCCAATCAATCGACTGCTGGAACCACAACCACAACTCAGAAGGAGCAATGAAAATGTTCGAAAGTATATATTATTGTAGAAAAAAACTATAGTCTCCTATAGAAATTACTTTCAATATATTCATCATGGTAAAACACGGAATGTGCAAACGTCCATGAAATCCACTTCCTTCATCGGATGCAGCCCTGCAAGCGCGGCCTTGATGATACTCGATGC
>DASPRZ010000021.1:0-4531 GCA_035624185.1 Candidatus Acidiferrales bacterium | reverse complement strand
AACAAGCGACGAGGCCGCCAACAAAAGAAGCACTCTACCTCTAAGGGCCCCTCTTTTCGCATATTTCAACTCAACACCTCGGTCTGGTCGTTCAGCTTACCTAAACACACCGCGACGAAGAACTATTTAAAAATTCCTGTTGATTATTTTTATAAAAAAGCTAGATAATTATTTGTTAGCTTATTTTTTAATTTAAATCCCTTAAAATGAAGAATAGGTCCTCATCAGCTGGATTTTCCCTAAGCGAGATTTTCCTTCAAATGAGGCTTCCAAGTTTTTCGTATCGTCATCAACAAGTTCTTCAGCAAGAAATTCACGCGAGTGAATGTTGCCCTTTATCCACGAAATAGTAGATGTCTAAGCTGCTTTCTGTTTCGTCGCGTACTAGCAGTCAACAGTTTCTTGCCAACTCAGATCGAGTTCGTGAGCGGCCGTGAAAAAAGAAAAACGCAGCAAGATACAAGTTCGATCACGCCACTGTATTTCTTTTGCACAAATAGAGAAAGAGAATTAAAGCAATTTAAGGCATTCATGTTGGAGACGCCCCGTGAGTTATCATTATCACTCACCACAACTAAGTCGCTGGCCGGTTAGTCGATGTGTGTGAGAAATAGTATAATATTAACCCCACAATTGTGGAGACGTCGTTCGTTCGCCCATCTATGAGCTTGACCGCCCGGCACTGTTGAAGTGATTGGGGGGTCGGGTCGGTTAATTTCCTGTGATAATAATATACAATATTGATCTTAATATACAAAATTTACATTAATGAGCAAAAAATTTATGTAAAATGACGGCTCTTTAATACCAAGTTACGCGGTGTGCCTTTTTGATTGAGGTGTGTATGAACAGAGCAGAACTTTCGTCCAACATCACCCGCGTAACTAGCTGCGGCCGCTAGCTACGGCCACCCACTAAACTAAGTAGAATAGTTGCGCGGTATAAGGATAAGGGGAACGAAGACCATACATAAGAACCCCTTCCCGTCAAGGAGGTGGATACCGCGTAGCTATTTTATAAAAATGTCTGGATGAGTATATATTCTGTGCGTATCCGCCAATCATCTCAAGCATAACGTTACATTACTTACTTAATTGTATTATTAACGACTAAATAGTGATATAAAAATCGACGGTCTATGCGCAGTTTAATCCGTGATATAAAGGAACATATTCTTCTTACTACTACCTTAAGTTGATGCTTTCTGCAGTGCAGTCAGTTTTTCAACATAGAACTAAAGTAATCCCGACGGGGATACCGGAGACAACTGGTTAAGCATTCCAGATATGGGTTGTATAATCGAGTTAATAAACGTGCTTAACGGCAAGGGAAACGGAAACGGCAAAGGAAATACAAATGGTAGAGGAATAAGCAACATTTTCTTTCACCTCCTTTCGGTCAATTAACTAAATTTTACTATAGAGGTTACAACTAAAAAATAAAGTTATTCCTAGAATAATACTCAATAATGAGCTTAATATACAAAATCATTATCAAAGGACAACGTTTATGTTTAATAGCAACGCTTTCATGTGTAAGTTGCGCGGTGTGTCATCCTGGTCAAGGTGTCCGGGAGAGAACGCTTGTCCGACCTCACCATGCCGCGTAACTCATTTTAGCCACCACTTAACTAAGGTAGAATAGCTGCGCGGTATGAAAGGTAAGGGTTATGAAGACCATAAGAACCCTTTCCCGAGGTAACGCAGGAGTGTACCGCGTAGCTATTCCTATAAAAATGTTGCAATAAATTAATCTTACTCTTTTGAGTACAAATTGACAAAATCAAATTACTAGCAAAAACAGTCTACCTACAGATACAACATAACATAATATAATCACGACGCGCGTTCTTTCGCCCACTTATCCAACGCCGCACGAATCTCGGGATCGTTGGCCGAAGACACCCAATTTTCTTGTATGGAGTATTTACAGATATTCCAGGTATTCTGTCTGGAATATGTACGCCGTTTTCCAAACGAAATCGCTGCATTGCTGTGGCAATCTAATTAAAGGATAAGGCGATTGAGATAGATACAAGCTGAATATTAATATAACTATTGAATAATGGAAAAACTTTCATAAATAATTATTTTGAACGTGTGACCTTCGCCGTGTAAAGGCTCCTTGTACGCTCGACTCTGAAGCCTTAGCTTCATCGCCTCGCTGCTTTTTATCTCACGAGCAAGGGAGCTTTTTGCATAATGGACAGCATAATGGCCTTATAGAACTTAATTTATCATTCACCTTGAGGGAATTAAACGACTACGTAGAATATAGGAAGGCTGGATTAACAAGAAAGTCGCAAGACTGGATAGAACGAGGGGCTAGGGCTTTCTGGCGCAGCACAAATGGTATTGTTAATAAGCATAATTTGGATATTTTACGTACCAATACCTTAAACAGATACAAGTGCCAAGATTCCGAGAGCAAAATACTTTCGTTTGCTGTGGCCTTCCTCAAATATCTAACAAAGACGAAGCTTGACAATCGGTATTATGCTTTTTCTATTTTCCTTGAGAGGCCGAAGATGTTAAAGCATCGGAAGAGAGTAACGAACCGCATCATTACAAAGCAGGATATTAAATACTTACTTGCATACATCAAAACGGCAGCATCTGGAGGATATTTAAACACATATCGTACACAACAATATACTGCTTTTATCCTCTTTGGAGCGTATACAGGACAAAGGAGCAATGCTACAATCCCAAAGCTAACTGTAGAGCAGTTCAGAGAAGCAGTGCAACTAGAGAAGTCTGTTGTTCATGTGGAAGCCTCACAAGATAAGATACGGATGGAGCATTACGTGCCCTTGCACCCGCTTGTAGTCGAAGCCCTTCAACATTTATTAAATGGCAGAAGCAATGACGAGCTAATGTTCGAATATAACAGCTTGTGTATGTGGGTAAAACGTCAAAAAATCCCTCTTTCACGTATTTCAGGCCACTTTGTATTGGGAGACCTTCGCAAATTTGCCGAGCAACACGGTGATATCATCCAGTGGAATCAATCTAATCGAGCATATATTCTTACCCACGGGGTATCAGGAGTTGAGTGGTCGAACTATCGACATCCGTTGCCCGAATATGTGTATGATATCTACATGAAGTACTGGAACGATGTCTGCTTTGTTCTGCAATAGTAAGACCGCTTATAATCGAAAATCCTTACATATCTACGTTGTTAGCATTTGCAGAGAAATGTTATTAGATGGCCCCTATAATTATTTGATATGCACCGTGGTTACGGCCTCTAATTTGCGAAATGCTCGCATGATGGTAGTCCAATGAATGGACTTCTCCCATATTTGATGAATCAGAATCAACCACTTTAACATCGGTTGGTAGTATTCCTGGCGGCGGCTGCGGCACAAAAAATCCAGCTGGTATCGCCTTCGTAGCGGCAAGCGATACTAGCTTAGAGTGGTCAGGATCGACATTCTTATTCAGTGCATTTATGAAACCGCTGCCCACTTCCGTTCTTGAGTGACTTTTACGTCCGGCGGCAGAGTTATGTGAGCCGCTTTCAATAAATTGACTACGAAGTTAGCCAGCGCAAATCCCCTATGTCCAGTATCCAATGTAATTATAGTTTTGATTTCTCCTTCTGCTAGTGTGGCAGCATATCTGGCTATCAACCCTCCTAAGGAATGGGCGATGATAGTGACCGGGTCTTGCTTCTCGCTGTATGTTTTTGCGAATCCTATTGCTTCTTTTAGCTCACCGCCATACTTGCTTAAATCGCAGTAATTGAAGAAACTGTATTTATGTGTTTTGGGATTAGGAACACACAAGTGTGTAATAGGGTCTTCTATGCATTTGTCTGCATATTCAAACGTGAAAATGTTATAATGGAGTCTTTGTACAACAAAGAGTCCAAGTCGTAGAAACAGTATCTGTAGCTATTTATGGTAGTTGGGTCGTGAAATGCACCGGGTAAAGGAACTACTGCCCCATGCACCAAGATGATGATGGGGTTGCCTGCGGTAATAGGAGGCCCTCGCCACAGTTGGTAGGGCCTATCTTGGTAGTACTCTTTAATCACATCGAAGTGAACCCATCTTGGGAGATCTATCGTCATAGCTTGTAAATCAGCTTTTACTCTATATATTATCGTTATGATGTTATTCGAATAACAGAATGTCTCGTTCGAAAAAGGCGGGAAATCTGTAACACTTGCAAATATCATTCATTGCGAACAGTCAAATCGAGCATAAATATTGTGACGCACGGCGTATCAGGAGTTGAATGGACTCATTATCGGCATCCGTTGCCTGAGTATGTGTATGACGTTTATATCAAGTACTGGAACGATGTCTGCTTTGTTCAATAACACTTAAGTCTTCTTAGATTTCAGGAGGCCCCTCTTTCAACAGTTCATCTATCCGCTGTGCTGCGGGGATTGCCTGCTCCCGCAACAGTTCAAAGGTGGACGCAAGATAGTCGGCATATGTCAGGTCATGAGTCCAGATTGCTGAAAGCGGTTCATTGAGTGAAACATGATTTATATCGGCACTAATTGCACTAATACT
>DASPRZ010000020.1:0-8344 GCA_035624185.1 Candidatus Acidiferrales bacterium | reverse complement strand
AACAAGCGACGAGGCCGCCAACAAAAGAAGCACTCTACCTCTAAGGGCCCCTCTTTTCGCATATTTCAACTCAACACCTCGGTCTGGTCGTTCAGCTTACCTAAACACACCGCGACGAAGAACTATTTAAAAATTCCTGTTTTTAAAATTAAAACGCTATTGTTTGCTGTGGCTTTCTTCAAATACCTAACAAATATTTCGGCTTTTTATTTTTATTTATGGCGACAACCTAGTCTTCTTGCACCACTCACTACCGACGTCAACTACGCACATCAACACCTGCATCATAGCTCACAGAACGTGAGCTTCTGTTAAAAAGGCAAGTTGATGAGCTATACTGAACACACGAAAATATGGCTAAATTCAAGGATTTCTTGGGTTACGATTCGACAGACACGTAAATCAAAAACGGACAAAGTTTTATCGTCGAGGAGGACTCTTCTAATAGAAAAAAGCCCTATTGGAAAGGATAAGAATGAAAAGACACTTTTTAGTTGTATTGGTAGCCGCTGTCGTAGTGGCGGTGTCTGTAGCAGGATGTACCGGATGGGTTAAGAATACTACAAGTCCCTCACCACCAATGTCGACTTTAACCCCGCCCCCCATTCCGAGCGGGCTATCTCTTTCGGCATCTAACCTCACCATGACCGCCATTGACATTGGTCAGGGTGACTCCCTCCTCATAACCTTTCCTCACAATGAATCATTGCTCGTGGACGGAGGCCAACCCTATAAGGGCCCGACCGTCGTCTCATACCTCCACTCTGTCGGCATCAGCCATCTCGACGGCGTCATCGCCACGCATCCCGACGCTGACCACATCGGGGGGCTCATTGACGTGCTGCAGTCTATCCCCGTCGACAAAGTGTATGACTTAGGCCTCGCAAAATCAACCACAACGTACGAAAAGCTGTTGCAGATAGTTAAGGATAAGAACATCCCCTACGCGAATCCACGGGCGGGCGACACCCTCAATCTTGACCCAGACACAACGGTTCTTGTGCTCAACCCATCGCTACCGTTCTTCCCGATGACGACTGACTCCAACGACAACAGCATCGTCATCAAAATTACCTATCAACGCATAAGCTACCTCCTGACAGGCGACGCTGCATCGGGAGCGGAGGCACGCATGATCTCGCTGTTCAACTGCAGTGCGTACGTCTTGAAGGTGGGGCACCATGGTAGCCGATACTCCTCGAGTGCCACGTTTCTTAAGGCAGTTAAGCCGCATATCGCAGTGATATCAGTCGGGGCGGGCAATCGGTTTGGGCATCCGGCACCCGAGACACTGGCGCGGCTCGCGGCGGTGGGAGCGACGGTCTACCGGACAGATCAGCACGGCACGATTCTTGTAACGACGAATGGGCAGACGGTGGATGTGGGAACGGCGCGGTAGCGGCGGCTTTAGATATTAGCTTTATTTGATAAGCGGTGGACATACGCGATAGAATCGCTGCTCGTATAGCGGATAAAATACGCTAAACTGAGGGGTTTGTTAAAGCATTGTCAAAACAGTGAAATTCTGGTTCCCTCTGGTGCGAACCAATCTCGGAAGCCGAGCTTACATCTTAACGAACGGTTTTAGTGGTTGCCCAATCATGAAAGAAGTGGACAAAAGGAGAAATCTTCCAATAACATTGGCTTCAACTTTATACCACTGTCGACCAGCAAAGGAGATGCGAACCAGTACATCAAAGCGCTCTTTTCGTGCTTAACGAATTCGATATCGATTTAAGCGATCCGTATCTGATGAAAGCACGCGTTGGTAGAAGTAAGATGTTACAAACTATTGTAAAGTTGAAAAAAGGGGGATTGCATAGAATAATATAATTCATTTTCAGAGCAAATGAAAATAGTTGCATCCCGCGAAATTTTTGATTCTATAATTGTTGACGTACTTATTACTAAAACAATAAAGCCATCCATATCAGCATAGCTTTATCAGGGAACGCTTGAACCAGTAGGTACCCCAAACTGACTTGCATTAAATTAATTGGCCCTTGGATCGGCATTACTAAGGGAAGTAATCCAGGAATTAATCCTAATAACGAAAAAGGAATATTTTCTAACACCAACATTGTCTTCACCTACTTTTGTCAATATTACGTTCACGAACTAGTTTAGTGAGACAGTTCGATACACTCAGTTAACAGGATGAATAAGTATATAAAAATTTCACACGGAGCACCCAACTCGCAAAGGGCGCGGCGGCAATTAGAGCATAGACTTTTTTATGAAAATTAGTTAAAGACTGGTAACTTTCTGCGTGGTTTCAACGTATTTTAAAGATACACTGTGGAATTTTGTAAAGAGAACTGCTAGTGATATGATAGTACTTTCTGGTTGCTAAAGTAAACGAAAATAACTTGGCATTTTTAGATATCGTCTAAATGACCCGCAGGTGTCTGTCGAAGTATAAACTTTGGGGTTCACCCAACTAAAAGCTCAGATCATGCTTTAGATGAACGCTTACGTTGTTATGTAAACAGTTTGTAACGAATACGCAACAAAGAAATGGCAATTAGAAGAGAGCAAAGATTTGCAATGTAGAAATGTGTAAAAATGCCTAAACTGCAGCAACTTTGCTTATAAAATGGGCGTAACCATAGAATAAACGCTATGAATCGATAGTTCATTATCAAAAGTGAAAGAAATACACGGCAACGGAAATATATGATGATCGAGATGTTTCTTTTTTGATTTTTTATGCAACACTTTATATAAATATAAAAAAATTTAAAAAAGTTATATGGGGCGCACACTTATTACGCCTTAAACGCATCACTGAGTGTGTCGTTCGAGTTGATGACCGTTTGTCGTATGAAGGAGGTATACTCTTGTTGGACTTCCTATAGTTCTGATGACAATAGTGTGGCAGGACTAGCGTTGTCCGTAAATGCAGCCACTATGTGCTTGGAATTCCGCTTATGGTTGCTGATATAGGATGATGTAGCAATTGACCTTCAGCATAAACCGTCGTAATTTCACGTATCAAACTGGATTAAGTTTATACTAACCGAAGTTAATTAACGATCCGTTTTGTGTTGGTAGTTTTTAAGAAATTCTGACGTCATTTCGGGCCCGGGTACAATCTTCCATGGCATTGACCTGTGCAGCTTCCAGGTAGTCGGTAATGTTCTTCATGATTTGAATGAAGGTTAGAATTTACCTGACCCTTTTTCACCATAGAATGAAAGGAATGAAATTGGTGGTATAGTCAACTTATGTAAAAAGCTGCTAATCAAAGCCCCATATAAAATATATCAAATCCACTAAGGTTATATTCGGCAATCGCTCCATCCACTCGTGGATGTAAATCTTTGGTGATTGCATCTAGCTATGATTCATTTTCCCATATTTTGATATGCCCGTTATCCCCTATTTTCGTCATAATGTCGTCGGCGATTTCCATGAGGAGCGTTCGTCGCTCTTAAGTCATTTCAAATTAAGAGAGATTGTTATAGTCGACTATAATAATGCGTGGTGTTGACACTTTTAAAGTAAAACAGACGGGCATTTTATTCGAAGACTCGCTGAACTTTTTTACAACGGCGCAAAACAAAAATGGATAAAAGCTTAAAAGTCTAGATTAAGTATTTTTAGTAGTCGTAACCATATTAACAAATATAAAATAGCTGGAGGTGAGTCGAGATGTTATGGGAGTTGTTTCTACAACTAAACCTTTTACCAATATATGGAATACAGCTGATGGGGATGGTGCAACTGCCTCCGCACCTGACCCACTAGGATAGTTGACTTTTGATATGCAATGCAACATGTGACTCATTTTAAATTTAAAAAAATGAACACATCGCATCGAAAAACAACGATTTCAAAAAGTAATCTATCCCATCCTATCTAGCCTACAGCAATGCGATTTAAAGAAACGTGTACGTGCGCGAAAGAGAGAGCACAAACAAATACACGTAAAGAAACTTGTTTTATTTTAATGGCGACGCTTGCTCACTTTACAATTGTTAATTATATGAACACTGTGCACTTAATAGACGCAAACGACTTAAAGACCAGATTTTTAAGAATTAATTGGCCATTTCTATGGCTTATGCTGACAAAGACAAGCAGCGTGCGTATAACACAGCGATTTCACATAATGAATAAGTCGCACTTCGTTTTCTTTTATTTTCTTGAGATGAGATGTAACGAGATAAAATTGAGATAAATTGTTATAGTCGACTTTAATGAGTGTGTGAGTGACAGGGATGCAAGTAATAAACTAGGCAAGTGCCACGTTGATACGCGCGCGCATCCAATAACGTCCAAACTGGAAAAATAATAGCGTAGGCAACAAAATCGCTAAAATGAACAAAAACAACTGGAAATAATGGGAATATCGTTTACACTTTCTATCTCACTGTTACACATTTTAAAAAAAATTGTGATGATGGGGCATGCCCTTCACGAAACCAACTAATATACGCTAACGCCCGCACATCAACGAAACGGTCGTGTGTGATATGAACATGAATTCGAATTGCAGTATACTCCCTACGCCGAAAGCCACAACCACAAAACCAATGATAACGTGAATTCGATGGCGCTGTGGAGAGATACAGTGAGAATGGAAACACGCTTATAAACGCACACGTATCCCAACTTTTCATTACAACGCATTAGCAGGTATAACGAGGAGAAGTAAGTGAATCATCGTGCGTCAAAATTGTAGCTTTATCGTGACTTGCAGGGGTGTTAATTGAAAGTTAGTGGTTATTAAGCGTTGTGGATTGATTCCATCAACATCCATTAAGGACTCATTAATCAGGTTGTGATAGGACATATTAACACTCACTTAACAACCACTAAAAGTTAGTGATAGTTAATGAAACCCATTAAGTCCCATTAAGTTATATCTTTACTGGCCGGGCAAAACGGGGTTATATTTATTATCACTTTGCCCATATTCTCAAACGCTTTCTAACATCATAATAGGAGGTGATACGAAAATGCTCATGTTAATCCCTTTTTGCCAAAGTGCCGTATTTGTTAATGGCATAATTTCTGTGTATCTTCTCTGTCTATCAGCTATACACCCAAACACGATTAATATCTACGGCTTTACCTATCAACAATGGGCTTTCATCTCTCTTTTACTGACGTTTTGATAAAGAATGTGATAGGGGGTGTGAAGTATTGAACAATCTTTATTCACTGAGGCTGAGGATTACTGACAGCTGCCGTGAATATTGGGAAAAGAGAGCCGTGGAGGATATAAAGGTGGTAACACTTGATGTTACACAGCGTTATAATCCGCTGCTACCTACTATACAAGTAACGGCTGACGGAACAATCGTAACGAGCGTTACTGACACCCCTTGTAATCGGTTCGGGTATTATAGAATCTGGCAACTAATAAATGGTCTATCTCTATGCCCCTCCCTTGTTGGTACTCGCCTCTCAACTCGGCCTCGTTGAGAACACTAAGATGTTTATAGAGAGATCAGGGCGCGTGCGGGTATAGCTGATTTCTCATATCCCTATATCAAAGAGATACAAGAGAGATGGGTGCTGGTGCAGACGTGCGCTACTTCCCCCAGTACCAAGGAATATTTATGGTGGTGGGGGGACAGAAAGAAGAGTATTAGCTCAATGAACGTCGATGTTGGGAGCCTTTCGATAGATCCTCCCGTTGTAGTACTTTGGAGCGACAATCTTATCTATGGCGAGTATCTTCTATCTACCTCCGAGCTAGCGTGGGGGCAAGCAATTCCTGCAGCACGGCGGATAGAGGAGCTGTTGAAAGCGGGGCTGCCGAATGTTCAAGAGATAGATAAGTTTAGCAAACAAAGCAGACATCGTTGCAGTATTTCATATAGACTTCGCACACATATCCGGGCAAAGGATGCCTTGCAACTATCTAACGCATTATGTCATAATACGTCATGTGCAATGCGTATAAAACTTTAAGACGCGCTATAAAACTTTAAGACACACGTTAATAGTAGGGGCGTTATGTCGAAATCTCTTATCATCATCGGCGGAGGTATCGCAGGCTTATCAGCGGGCTGTTATGCCCAAATGAATGGCTTTGACTCTAAAATTTATGAAATGCACGAAGTTTCCGGAGGCTTATGTACTTCGTGGCAGAGAAAGGGCTTCACGTTTGATCTCAGCGTTCGTTGGCTAGTAGGAAGTTCCCTCAAATCAAAACTGCACCCCTTATGGGAAGAACTCGGCGTAGCTCAGGATAAACAGTTTATCAACCACACAAGTTATAATCACACCCTTGACGAACGAGGTGAGCGGTTCATTAGTTATACAGATCCAGATAAGCTACGAGAACATATGCTCAGTTTCTCACCAGAGGATGAACGGCTGATAACCGCCATCACCAATGACATGAAAAAACTCAGGAATATGGATATCCCTATTGAATTAGGTATTCGCCATATTATTATGCTATTTCCTATGGTAAGGATGTTTAGAAAGTATTCAATGCCTGTATCTGAGCTCGCCGAGCAGTTCAATAACCAGGTTTTAAGAAATTTGTTTACAAACGCTCTAACCTGGCACGACCAATCTGCCATAACTCTGTTGTGGACATTAGCTCTTATGGGGGCTGGCAATGCTGGCTATCCTATCGGGGGTTCAAGGCCCCTCGCGCAGGCAATAGAAGAGCGGTACCTTACACTCGGGGGGAGTATCTCACATAGATCACGCGTTAAGAAAATACTCGTTGAAAACGATGCGGCCGTTGGCATCAAGCTTTCTGACGGGACTGAAAAGAGGGGCGATATCGTGTTGTCAGCCGCTGATGGCTATACAACGATCTTCAAATGGCTGGATGGAAAGTACATAAATAACAGAATAAAAGGCTTGTATAATACCTTAGCGCCATATCCGCCCCTTGTCTACGTTTCACTCGGCATCAGCGACCATTATCCAAGCGAGCCGCGCGAGATATGCTTTCCAATCAAAACACCAATAAAAATTGGGGAAGAGGAAACATCATATCTTGCTCTCGAAAATCGTAGTTATGACAATACGTTGGCCCCGGAAGGAAAGACGGTGTTTACTGTTAGGATACCAACCACGTATGACTATTGGGCAGCTTTAAAGGATAAAAAGGATGAGTACTTCGCTGAAAAAAGGAGGATCGAAGAGGCAGTAATTAATGCCATCTCAGAATTGTATCCCGATATCAAAAACAAAGTTGAGGTGGCTGATACGACTACCCCGCTCACGTTTGTGCGGTATTATGGTAATTGTAGAGGTTCGTATTCGGGATGGCAGCTCACTAAAAAGAGCATGTCTGAAGTTTTTCGGATGCCAAAAACCCTCCCGGGGCTCTCTGATTTTTATATGGCTGGACATTGGGTCATCCCGGGAGGCGGGTTATCCAGCGTCGCTTTTGTTGCACGAGCTGCTGTTAAACTCATGTGCAAAAATGAAAAAATGCGCTTTGTAACCACGAAGCCTTGAAAAATCGCAGGATCTGCATTATATAGCGATAATAAAAGTAACTCAATTTGTCAGCGTCAGACCAATTTGTTATTTTGAGAAGGAGATTTAGCCGTAACGGAATGAAATAGGTATACGTTGACGGGCACGCATGAAAACATGCTCGGACGCGCAGACCTTACTGAGTTGTCTTAAACTTTCAATTTTCCTTTTCCGCTCTTCGTGCCTTTGCCGCAAGCAGCATGTTGTAGGGAATGTCCATCGCAATCGAAACGGCCGACCACGATAATCCTTGTTTGGTTTGAATATATGATGTAGATTAAGCTTACCTAGAAGCTCATGCCTCAAAATCACTCTTTCTTAACTAACGCTTTCGGATTTGACGCGCGACGGCAATGTGTTGACACAATGCGGGCATTTAGGCGCATCATTGTGCCACTGCCCGATGTAAGCTTTTTAAATGAAAGGCCAACGTTTCATAACTATGGTGTGTACCTGACAAGCCCGTTTTATAGCAAAGATAGTTAACCAGTCGGTTTATCAGAATGCATTCTTTTTCGCACGTCGGCCACGGCGCCTGAAGTTATTGAATATAGATCCCGCTTTTTTTACTCTCATCGAGAGCCCTTTAACTTTTTCGGTAATCCTTTCTACAACCCAGGAGTAGATGAAAGGGTTAGCGAACAGCATTGTCATGAGTCTTGGTGGCAATAAATCTCCTCCTTTGCTTAGTTTCGATTAATTAGGTGCGGTAGATTTTCACTTTTTTGGACCCATCATCGCAGGAATTTCATCGCCATTATACTCGCAAGTGAAAAATATTCATCCATCTTCCGCTCTTATCAAAGTAGTCCATGAATCTTTGCATATCTGCACTTAACAAGTCTCGTTGGATGTTTTTGGACACAGAAAGCTGATCGATCAC
>DASPRZ010000116.1:0-12214 GCA_035624185.1 Candidatus Acidiferrales bacterium | reverse complement strand
TAGTTCTTCTCCAATGCCGCCTCTTAGGATGCGTCAAGACGCTCCTATTTGTCCTAACAATAATCCACGCTGGAACACGCCTATTTTGATTTGTAGCCTTAGCAAGTCGCTTCTTTTTTCCCTTAGTCACTTTGCTCATATGTTATTCCACCTCTATCGCTATCATTTGTCCATAATCGTTACTGTAGTTCGACAATTGGCTGTGGTGTGCACAATGACCCTTTAATGCCCTTTTAATTACTTATATTATTGAATGTGTACTACTTAAACTGTTGAATTTCCTAGTTGACGTTTTTTTAATGCCATCACTTTTGACTGCTGATGATGCTTAGGGAAGACGTCAAAAACAGACTCCTCGCCGTATATCGTTCTCATGATTTCCTGCAACTCTACTTCATAATCAAAGGAGACACACTCACCGTAGAGTACCTCAAAATACTCGGCGACGAGCTCATCTATGAAGCTCCTTCCATATCCGAGCAATGGTCGTACATATTTCACGCCACATCCATCCTCTAAACTCCGTGCTTCTGATACACTCAACATAGGAGCCTTATCGTCACGTCTCGTGCCATCTGCCACAATCGCGTATATTGCTGCAGCTCGCTCCAGTGCAATCCTGTGTATTTCGTTAATACCACTATTTGGAAACCCATCAGTTACCATTGACTCAACAACGCTCGTTGCAATTTCAGCCTCTAAGTCCAAAGACGTATAACTGAGCCCCAGTATTCTCGCCATGTCTGCTGCGTCATTTGGAATGATGCCAAAGTTTACCGTCACGAGCTCAACATCGACAAAGGGACTTAGAAGAAGAGCCGCTAGCGTGCTGTCCTTGCCGCCACTAAACAGAACTCCAGCTTTCATCTCCTACGGATTCTTATTTCCTGTCTCTTTGGAGTGATCTGCTGAAGGAGTTTCTTTAGCTGCTCATCCGTTATCTGGCCCCGTAACCTTCCGGTCTGTTGTAAGGTAATAAGCTGTGACTCTACCGAATCGGCGAATTCAGGGCGGGTTAATCTTATGCTGTTGAGCCTCTCTCGAGCTTCTGGTGTAAGAATCTGTCTAAGCACCGCCTGCCTTCGAGCTCGAATCTCTGCAATTTCCTCATTCGAGCTGGCCTGTTGTGCTTGAAGATCCTCAAGCCGTTTCCTTCTTATTTCCTCAAGCTCGTGATCGTCCATAGGCCCCATTCCTAATATTAAGTTCCTTTCACTACTTCATAAGCAGTGTTGTCCAAAAACGACATTCCTGATGGAGATATCGCCCTGCCCTTTGCCGTTGTCTTTATGTAACCCGCGTTCTCAAGCTGCTGAAGAGCTTTTCTGATGATGGATCCACTGCCTTTAACGAACCTTTCAGGCACGGAGCGGTTGTCTGTCTTGCCGCCGTAGAATGTCCGCAGCCTCTGCGTCCCAACGGGACCGTCTATAGCAATGCGCCTGAGTATTGACGCGCATCGAATGTACCACCAGTCCTTGTTCTGAGGAGGGTGCTCCTTGTGCATCCCCGTCTTTACCCATCCAGCCCACTCAGGAGGAGTGATATGTTCATTTTCTTTAAGTTTGTTTGAGAGCAGTTGTATCAGTTTATCAATGGGTGCATCATGTAAGGTCGTCATTTATTTCTCCAATAACAAATTAATGAGCTTAAATCAAATCATTTTTTAATAATACTTATTGCCTTATATCATTTTCTCCGCCGGCGTATCATTAAAGTATCTCAAACCCTCTTCCGATATGGCGATAGGTAAACCGCAACACCACCACGTATATCCAGTAATTTCGCCCCGGAATGTTCCTCAAGTTCTCGTGCAATCCTATTCCGAGAGATTTCCTCGACAGCGTTTTTTAAGATTTTCACTTTAACTAATCTCTTTGATTTGAGCTGATCTTTAAGCTCTCTAACGACTGAGTCTGTTAGCCCATTTTTACCGACCCATATAGTTGCGTCAATTTCAGTAGCTTGAGCTTTTAATTTTTGAATGTCCATTTTCATGGTCTGGCAAACCACCATTATAGCTTCAATATCGCCTTACATCTTCACAATTCAAACAAGTGATAACTGTTCGCTTTTTGTTCACGCGGACGCGCGCGTTCAAACCGTAAACAAGGTAGCGTTCACATTTTCTGCAAAAGCGCATTTTAAACCTCTTTGGAAGTCGCACTCTATGCCTCATTCCTATCTCCTTTGCAAGCCGAACGTACCTATCGCTTCTCTCTCTATGGTTAAAAAATTGAACTTCCGCAAGCTCGAAGAGCAGTTCTATTCTCTCCGAGGCAATATCTTTGATAAATGTCCTCGCCCTTTGCTGCCGAGCACGCCGCGACATAAACAAACTTTGTTATGGAAAAGATTAATACCGTGAATGTATAAGTAGTGTCGTAAATTATCGATAATAAAGACGCACCGATGGTCTAGTGGCTATGACTTGGGCCTTCCACCTTTTTAGGAAGAGAGCCCACAACCCGGGTTCGAATCCCGGTCGGTGCATAGTTGCGACAGGTTTTGGTTTGAATGTGATTAAACGGGTATCGCTGTATCTATAACATCCTCGTCTCTGTCACTACCTGGATACTTTCAACACCTTCGACTCGCGAGAGCGCTTCTTCTATCGAGTCGGTCGCGCCTTCTACATCACCTACTATCACCGTCACTAAAAGGGCCTTCAAGCCGAAGGCAATCGGTTGTATATCAAAACCATAGAGCCGTGCATCACTAGGAAGCGCGACCTCAATTTTTCGTTTAAGGTTCTCGAGGTCAACTTCCGGGCTTTGCGGCATAACCTTAATTTGAACCGCCACTTCTCCCATATTAGGGTCCCTCAAATCCACACACACATATATACGGATTACTCATCTTTTTGCACTTTTTACACCGCGCCAACGTTTTTCCGCAGACAGGGCATGGATATACAATGCTACTGTCCTTTGATAGTTTTGCGCCGCACGATATGCACGTTTTATCCATATTTCGATACCTCCACAGATAACAGCAAGTGCATAGTTCAATGTGTAATCTTGTTTATTCGACATCTACAAGCAGGCCCTAAACGATCACCCTCGTTCCAATCACATCCTTACCGCAAAGAGCGTCACTTACACGCTTAAAGTAAGTGCCATTTATGATTATACATTTCAACTTGTGCTGTGATAAGACCTCAGGAAGAGTCGTGTCGATGCATGTTTCAAAACTGAGCTCGCTTGCCCGTATTATTCTGACTAATTCATCGTTTATATAAATGCCGTCGACGTCTTTAGCTACGACGAGATCTGTTTCAAGCTTTCCAGCAATCCACGCAGCAATAGCATCCGAGGTGACGTCCCATGAATGTCGCAATGGATCATTTTCATAAACCATTTTGAACGGCAGGAGAACTGAAACACCCCGAGGCATGTCGATAACGTCATCGATTAATCGGCATCCTGTACCGCCAGCGAGGTAAAAAGCATATTGTTCCATTGCGAGGACTGCCATCCAGTGCGCCGCGTCATTGGACAACGACTTTGAGTGATGCCTAACAGCATTTGCAAACGGTCCCCCACCGGGGACGATTAACACGTCCAGCTCTCGCATCAATAAATAACGCACAAGATCGTGGCCTATCTCGAGCAAGCTTCCCCCAAGCTTAAGCACTTTGTGCTTCGTTTTTTCCTCCAAATGTCTTTTAATTGGTGTCACCACTGACCCTTTGCTGTAACAAATTTGCAACTGCGAAAGCAGGAAATACCTCAGAGATCTTCGCCCCGTACGTATCAGAAAGCAATTTGACACTAAGTCCTGATCTCTCAGCGGCATTTTTTATGATGCTCTCCCCCGTGCCCGCAGCCAAGACAGTCTTTAAATTATGATGTTGGGAGTGAGCTAAAATAACAGTCGAAAGTTCATCGATCTGTGCCATCGCAGCTTGTTTCGCGACCTCATACGCCCTACCTTTGCCAAGTTCTTCGATATCACAGAGCACAACTCTCGCCATCCGGTCATAAGCAGAGTCAATGTCGCACGGCCTTCCATCGGGGGTATCACACGTATAATCACGTTCTGTTATCGTTCCAAGAATGATATGAGCATCAGCCGTTATTGCATAGAGCTCGGAAGAAACCCTGCAATAACCTCCATCTAAATTAAGCCTCTTTATCAGAGCCGCAATATTCGTCCTCAATACACCTGTGTAGATGAGCTCACCGCGCTTCAATCTCTCAAAATCTGTAATTGAAGCTTTGTGCTTTCCGTTCTTTATGGGGATTATATCACACGTCGTGCTTCCCATATCCACAAATATACAATTTCTTATCTTTCCCGCGATAAAGTCGACGGAAGCTACCCAGTTAGAAGCAGCGTGCAGCCTCGGATCTTCAATCTCACGGGAGAATCTGCCACGTACGTCAAAAAAATATACACAGTCGAACACAGAATTGACTATTGAAGCTATGTGCAGCACACCTTCTTTCTTACCGATAAAGCGATCGGTTATCTCACCTGTTATTACTACGCCCACGTGGTCCGGCTTAAAATCAAGTTTTACGCGTTTAAGCTCGCTCTCAAGATCGGCCCCTTTCCATAGCGGAAGATAACGCGTCATGACGTTTCCATCAGAAGAAGCAATTTTTGTATTCGCTCCGCCGATATCAATACCTATGACGCGATCGTCCTTCATCTTTCCCACTGCTCTCCCCGACGCTTCAACAGTTATTTTTCAAATCAACAGCGCTATCCGCCTTTAAAAATGTGTTTTTACCTCTGATTTCAACTGATTTCGGCAATTCAATACCCATTCCAGCCTTTAAAATTAGTTCGGAAACGTTGACCCCCAGATTATTTATGCTCACTACTGCGGTTGTCGGTCTCGCATTCACATCAACAATGTGAGCTTGTCCGTTCTTTTCAAGCACCATGTCAATCCCTATATAGCCTTTGCAACCAAGTATTCGAGACGTCCTAACGGCCTGACGTATAATGTAATCTCGATCGCTCACCTCGTGCGGCGTGACATTTCCGAGATAGCTTACTTCTCCGTTAACGTGTAATAGTTGCTTATTGACTGAAAGCGGAAGTGTTGTTCTACCGGTTATTATACTCACACTTATGTGTTCCCCCTCTATGAACTTCTCAACAATCGCAGTATCTGCGATGTTTTTCCCCTCAACTGAATCGACTTTTGTAACCCCGTCGGAACCACACCCAAACCGTGGTTTTATGATGTAGGGCCCTGCTAACGGGTTCATCTGCGGAACGTTAATAGATGCTCTTGCAAGTATCTCTGACGTCGCAAGTTTATCTGCACAAATTTTCACTGCCTTAGACGAACATCCAAGGTTGAGGGTATTTCTTTCTACTATCACTGTGAGTTCGTAGAGCAGATCGTCAGGAGCTATGACAAGGCCTGCTTCGCAGATCTTTGAGAGAGACTCTACCTCATCAAAAAAATGGTCTTTAGTTCGTTTTTTGTAGGAAGGCGACCTGACCGAGCATCCAATTCTGCTGAAGCCATCTCGTAAGGCCTTGAGCATGGCACACCCTTCAGGAGCGAAATGAGATGCGGCTACGCTTGCATACTCTGCAACCATTACGTCCAAATGATCACCTAATCTACCTTACATGCTGTTCAAGAACTAACTCTAGCGCAGTTGTTTATTGTCCGCATCAAATCACATCTCAATATTTTGACTCTTCGACGTCGCGTAATGCAAAGATCAAAATATCCGGCATAAAGCTCCTTTGGGATCATTATTGTGGTTTTTCGTTCACAATATCAAGGGCTGCTTTTAACCCATCATCATAGGAACGGGAAAGTCCGATCCAAACCTCTTCATCGCTGAGTATTTTATATAACATCTGCCTACGGTCTTGCTGGTTCTTTATTATCCTTTTCAACATAAACCTTATTTCCTCTTGCAACCTACACATTGACGAAAATTCGTCCAAAATCTCTTCAATTCTGGTTTTTAAAAATTTGGCAGCCGCGAGGGTCTTTCCTAAGGTTGAGACCCCCAGCGTTATCTCATTACTAGAGATGATAGAGGGGACTATTACGTCACCTGCAACATCAACTTTATTAAAGAGAATTTTCCTCGTTTTTGCAAAATCCGCGATGAGTGCGTTTAGTTTAGGGTCGTTCGTCGCGGGAATAACGAGAAAGGCTCCCTGAAAGTATCTCCGTATATCAGTGAGATCGTCTTTTATAATTTCTATCTCACCATCGCCGGCCATGCGTTTTAGTTCTGCCGTAAAAGTCCTACTGACGACCTTTGTCCTCGAATAATTACAAAACTCTCTTGCCTTTCGCTCGGCAATATGTCCGCCACCAAAGACTACTACTTTCTTATTGCTCAAATCAATGAAAAGCGGCATGTGCGTCATAGCGCTAACCGTAAGAATTACTTCTTCTTGTGTTTTTATTTATTCCAGTGGCAGTTGAGGATCAACGCATTTTATGCATTTTATGAAGGCACTATCCCCTGCGTAGTTTAAACTGGCAGTTTTAGAAAATGTAATTGCAAATATAAATTATTATCTGATAGCTACGCTGTTGAGACCAAATTCTTACACCTTTTTATACAGCAAAAAAAACAGAAGTCACGTGAGGGGCCTTAAAAAGCACAAAAGGATTTTAATCGATGTGAATAGCCACTTTCCGCCTATCAGCGGGATTACTTGGATGCGGCATAATAGACGCTCTTACGTTCCGCACAAATTCAAATGCTTTTGTCTCATTCTTTAACTGGAACGTCACGTTTTTTACGCTCTCGTCCTCAAAGTAGACAACACGCACATCCTGCGTTCTACGTGGAGAGCCAGTCCTTATATTATACAGATTGTCTACTTCTATAATCTTACTAAGGGGAATTATAAACGCAAGTCCCTCTTCCATAATCTTCGTAAATGCTACCTTCTTATCGGTGAGTAAGAGCAACCCAAGCGGGTTTTTCTCGAACTCTAACTCTTTATTCGCGTTAGTAACCTTGAATACTACTTCATCATAGGTGTGTGTTATTGATTCATCGCCTTCAAGAGCGATGGCTCGTCTCTCATCAAGCATCCTATCGAGTATTACAGACATAATAATTAACACCCCAAAAACTGTAATTCCAAGAAAGATTTGCCTGTAACTTTTGATTAATGCCATAGGATCTAAAAATGTCAAGGGATCTACAGATCTGCCCCATAGAGATATCAGTAAAATAACCCAAAATCCAGGTGTCATCAAATTATCCTCATTATATGCGTTATTTAGTATTAACATGAAAAAAGTCCAAGTTGTTAACATTTCGGCACATTTAATGATCAAAAGAGCCCTATCTCCCCCACTCTAAATGGAAAATTCGCCGCATTAGCATTAAAAAATTGAGAGTACTTTAATATTAAGTGGATTCAGCTACCCTGCTAGGACGTACTCCAAATGTGGTGATGAGATCTCATCCGTCACGTAAAACTGTTAATAGATCCCTTATTCAAGCGGCCATTGTTTTAGCAGAATCATTTATTTATCTTGAATAATTATAGTATGAGGGAAACTTATATGGATATAACTTACTTTGAGTCGCCTGGAGAACAGAATACGGATAGCGTTCTCAGTATCTCCAAGAAAAGATGCGAAGACCTCGGGATAAAATACGTGCTCGTACCGTCTGTACGAGGGCTTGCAGCAGAAAAATCTATGGACAAGTTCAAAAATACAGAATTTACCTTATTTTTTGTTGGAGTCGATCCAGCGAAGTTTTCAACTGAAACTAAAAAAAGAATAGAACAGAGCGGCTTCAAACTGGTATTTTATAAACAAATTGACTACGCATATCCGGATGATATGAAAAATGCGCTTAGAAGGTTTGGCCAAGGGACAAAGGTTGCGGTCGAACTCGCACTTATTGCGGCACGCGAGGAAGTGACCCCAAAAGGCACCGAGGTAGTTTCGCTTGGTGGTACCGGAAAGGGGCTGGACACTGCGTTAACTATACTGCCAGCACGAAGCGATAAGTTTGATGATCTTGAGGTGAGAGAAATACTCTGTAAACCGAGAAGGACAAAAATAGGTTAAGGAGTCTGACAGTTCACATCTGACCGTTCTACTGCATGGAGACACTTCAGAAAGTCATCAGACATGCTTACGCTAATTCCATCAATAGACCCATCTTTTCGCCCGAATATCGCAATAACGGCAAGCAACTTGCTTCTTTTATATTCTGGCGTGCCTTGCGGGGCTAAGTCCTTCAGTTTACAAAGGGTTCGCTCAGCAAGTCCCTTAACCATATCGCTGCCATCGGTTAGAGACTCCATGAGTGGTTTTAACGCCCTGATGTCTCCAATTTCTCCAAGGGACTTTATTGCGCTACATCGTATTATTACATCGTTGTCATGAAGCATTTGTATTAAAGGCTCAACCGCCCGCCGGTCCCCAAGCTCACCGAGCGCTTCAGCCGACCAATAACGGATGCTTAAATTCGGGCTCGCTAATGCCCTCGTGAGGGGCATTATTGAAGCATGTCCAATCTTGACAAGCGCCTCGGAGGCGTAGGCCTCTATTCCCCCGCTTACCTTACCAAGAGCATGGATTAAATAGGGTATTGCCCGCTTGCTGCCGATCTCACCGAGTGCCCACGAGGCATTTCGTCGGACTGACCAATCGTTATCCTCTAACGCTTCGATTAAAAATTCAGTTGCAATTTCATCTTTGATGTCTCCCAGCGCTTGTGCCGCCACTGCCCTGACATGAAAATCGCTGTCTTTCAAGGCGTTAATCAATCCGTACACATTTCGTTCTGCCTTCAATTTTAACGGATCGGGCTTGTTAAAGAGCATATCTCTGGTTCCACTCCTGTCCTAATTTTGTAAACCATTATTATATCAATATCATTCCGGACATAAAAGCCCTTACTAATCAAGAAGTAATTTGTTAAATGGCGATTTTTCGACTTTTTTTGTTTTTTGAAAGCAATACGACTCTGCTTAGTTCGGATTCGTCAGCAATAACATATCCCAACGCGTCTGCAATATCGCTCGCAAATGCAACGACGTCACCGTGTTCTACCATAGTACTTCTCGGCAATCGTTTCCTCGAAAATCCAAGATGCATATACGATTTCACTTCAACATAATCAGGTTCTGCCATCTCTATGAGGTTTGCATAGTTGTTAGGGTTAAACCTATTGATCCCATTCGCTAGGGTCACTCTTATGACCGTTCGTGATTCATGTTTTGAAAGTACGTGAAGCGACTTCTTGAAGTTTGAAAAGGAACTGCTCATAGGCCTACATATCCTGTAATAATGATCCTCATCCGGAGCGTTAAGCGATACATAAAGTTGGGTCGGGTGAATCGCCTCTAAGATATCAGGTTGCGTGCCATTCGACACTACAAACGTAGTCAAGCCTCCTTTCTTAAATTCCTCGATGAGCTCTTTGATAAAAGGATACAGCGTAGGTTCCCCATTTAATGAAATAGCAACGTGTCTTGGGTCAAATGCCTCAGTCAGTTTATTGGTGTTGATCTTTTCGAAGCCTTTATATCCTGTGAGTAATCTCCGTTGCGCCGCAATAGATCCGTCGACAAGCACGCGCGGTTCATCATAGGATGTACACTCGTCAAGTGCGTTAAACTCGACTGGTCTCCAACAGTGCAGACACCGCTGATTACAATCGAACGCCGGGGTCATTTGTATGCAACGATGAGATTTTATACCGTAAAATCTCTCTTTGTAGCAGACGCCCTCGTCTTTCAGGGACTTCCGTAGCCATAAACAGGTCTTTACCGCTCCCCGGTCCCCTACCATTTGATATCCCTGCTTTTGCAGGATATCCCGATAATTCCCGCTGTCACTAGACCTTTTCCTTTTTCTCATATCAGTAAGAATACGATCATGACTGCGATCGATAAAGATAATTTACATCGAGTCAATAGCTTCTACGCCGAGAGAGTCCAACGTATTTCTTAACGCGATCTTTGCGCAGTACACAAGCGAGAGCCTTGCTTCTCTAACGCCCGGCTCCGCGGAAAGAACTGGCACATATCGGTAAAACTGATTAAATGACTCTGCCAGTTCACGCGCGTAACCTGCGAGCGTGTGCGGGTGCAGATTCAACACAACATTCTCGATAGCCGCCGTAAACTTTGCGATTACCTTTATGAGCTTGATCTCAAATTCATCGGTTAGCAGTTCAGGATTATAGTTACCATCAAAATCAAAATCATCAGCCTTGGCCAAGATGTTTGCGGCCCTTGCATGGGCGTACTGAATAAACGGCGCACCTTGTCGCTCAAAGTCAAGCGCTTCTTTCCAGTCAAAAATTGTAGGCTTGTCGACCGATACACTTGCGATGTCATAGCGCACAGCGCCCTTCGCGACGGCTCTAGCTATCGACCATTTCTCATCCTCTGATAAACCGGGACGCCTCATATCAACTTCTTCATAAGCTTTGTTGGTAACCTCTTCGAGGACCTCATCGGCCGAGACAAACTGACCCCTTCTTGTGCTCATCGAGCCCTCTGGTAGGGAAACAAATTCGAAGATGACTACTTTCGGAGGCTTCACACCGAATAACTCGAGCACTTTCCCTACTTGCATCGCGTTTAACTTGTGATCCGCCCCTAACACATCTATCATACAGCTGCATCGACCCGCTTTCCATATATGATACGCTATGTCACGGGTGGGGTACACTGAGGTCCCATCAGATCTCCTTATCACAAGCTCCTTCTCCATACCGAATTTTGACAGGTCAACAGCTAACGAGCCATCTTCCTTTGTATAACCGCGTTGTTTGAGCTCACGAATGAGCCCGGCGATATCTTCTAAAAATTCACTTTCCCACACAAACGTATCATGTTCGACGTCGAGGTTTCTTAAGGTTTCGACGATCCCCAGAAGACAGAACCTAACGGCGTCTTGAAAAAGACATGTGGTATCCTCATCGCCGTGCTCATACTTCTGCATAAGTTCACTGACCTCAACTCGCCGAGTGGGATGAAGCTCAGCCTCAGCAGTTGCCCGTATATAGACATCTGCGGTAGCGTGGTCAGATTTCTTATTTTGGTCAAGCTCGAACTGCGTCAAGCCCCAGACGACGAGGGCGATCTGTCTTCCCATGTCGTTCACGTAGTACTGCGTCTCAACACTGCATCCCGCTCTTTTGAGACATCTTCCAAGAATATCGCCAACAATGGAATTTCTCACATGCCCGATGTGCAGGGGGCCATTCGGATTCGCCGATGTATGTTCTAAGACGACAGTCTGCCGCAAGCCGATGTTACCGTAAGAACGGTTTTCCTTCGCCACGGTCTCGAGTGTTTTGCACAGATACAGGGCCCCGACGAAGAAGTTGATGTACGGGCCAGCAATTTCAACGCGCTCAATGAGTTCACTTTTGGGAATGTTTCGTGCTATGTTTTGCGCTATGGTGGTGGGAGATGTCTTGTACTTCGGAGCAAGCCGGAACGAAACTGACGAGGCTAAGTCCGCAAAATCCCCCCTAGATTCAAGCCCAAGGTCGTCTGCTTCATACCCGGCCCTCTTTAGCGCTTCCCTTAGAAGGGACTCGACAATTTTTTTAAATTCAACGAACATCCCCTATCAGCTTAATGCTCTCCTACGTTGAACCTCAGCGTCGCAGCTATGCCTCCAAATGCCCGCATAAGCTGTTCCCCCTCATTAAAATCCGTTGAGATAAACTCGACGGTTGTTCCCGTTTCTCCGGCCGCTTTTATGAGCTCGTCCACTACGTCCTCTTCGCTCACGAGGTCCATTGCTGCTGCGCACTTCGGACATATTCCTCCCCTCGCCACCCCCCTGATGGTCTCTTCATTTGTGAAACCACACATCGGACAGGCGTGCCTCACGCGCTTCAGTCGCAGCGCCTCTGAAAGCAGAAGCATATCGACCGCTCCTAGTTCTAATGCCCGTCGTACTTGATGTTCCCCGTACGTAGCTTTCCCACTATTGCTAACAAGTTCCTTAAAAAACTTCCCCACTGCTTTTTTCTCACGCATTAGGTCGAGTTCCTGTAAAACCTCCTCTCCACTTTCAACGAGCTCAGAGAGCCCATACTCATCCGTGTATGATACATCAAATGCCCCGAGAATTTTTTGCTGAAGCTCATACTGGAGAAACTCACCGTCAACAAACTCTTCTTTGGTGGGGCTCGGTCCCCCTATAAGCACCCCTTTAAGCTCTGGATGCTGCAAAAACTCATTGCTAGCAGCTTCACCAATACGCTTATAAAAT
>DASPRZ010000119.1:0-10141 GCA_035624185.1 Candidatus Acidiferrales bacterium | reverse complement strand
CCGTGCATATAATAAATGACTATGACATACGCCTCTCAGCCGACAATTCGTATGATTATATGGCGGGTCAGAGGTATGTTATAACCTAACGCTGTTAGATTAACACTCATAAGCAGCACACTACTTATCCACATGAATCTTACATTCCCAATGGCATCGGTAATCGTCGTGAACTACAACGGGCGGGAGTTTCTAGAGGATTGCTTTCGATCTCTAGCCAACCTCGACTACCCGGCATATGAGGTCATCATGGTAGACAACGCCTCAACAGATGGGTCTGTTGGACACGTGAGAGAACGATTCCCATGGGTGAGGGTCGTAGGATTTGACGAGAACAAAGGCTTTGCAGAAGGCAGTAATTTAGGGGTCACACACGCAAAGGGAGAGCTTGTTGCGTTCTTAAATAATGACATTGAAGTCGACGTAAGGTGGCTCGTAGAGCTTGTAGAGGTAGCTTTAAGTGACGAAAAGATTGCATCGTGCGGAAGCAAACTGCTTTTCCATGAGCGAAGAGACATGATAAATCACGCGGGAGCTATGTTGGATTATAGTGGGGGGGGCTACGACAGAGGGTTTGGTGAATTTGACGGCGAAAAATTTAACAGGATTGACATTACTGGATGTACAAGCGGCGGCGCGATGCTCGTCAGAAAAGACGTATTCTGCAAGCTGGGTGGTTTCGATCCCGACTACTTTGCATACTTTGAGGATGTCGAC
The DNA here is from genome assembly GCA_035624185.1 of Candidatus Acidiferrales bacterium. GTDB lineage: Archaea > Halobacteriota > Bog-38 > Methanoflorentales > Methanoflorentaceae > DASPRZ01. The sequence continues at coordinate 9,424 of DASPRZ010000119.1, read as the reverse complement.
TTCGGATTGCGAGCATGGGAGTTTGGTTACAAAATGATGTACGTCCCTTCATCCGTAGCATACCATAAATTCGGCGGCTCTTTTGGAAAGAAGACATCGAGCACTCGGATTTACTACTGTCAGAAAAACCGACTCGCAAATGTGATAAAACATTTCGAGACAAAAACCATCATAAAAGCCATGGTGATATCTTTTGCGTACGATACGTATAGGATATTGCAGTTCATCCGCCACAAGAAGTTTGAAAGTGCTAAAGCGATAATCAAAGGTAGTGAGACTTTCTTAAAGGGTCTAAATTCAAGTATCAAAAAAAGATCTTACATTCAAAAGAACAGGATATTGTCTGATTCGCAAATCAAACAGCTTGGTATCATGTCATCGCTTTCCGATATGATAAATGAGCAGATGAGGCTTGAAAAACTAAAAATTTTTGATTCATAAACCATGAAAGCGCCGAAGTACAATCTTGCGTTCGTAAATTTATGTATTTGTAAATCTATGAGGCTCTTTTACAACGCTAATTTGCACCGCCGTCATATCGAATCACTAACTTTAAGTAAATAATTTCGTTCGCCGCGATGCTGCTTTGCGGCATCTGAATTCAAATGGATAAACTTGTTACCTTGGCCGACACATCTAACCCATCGATGCCGTACTCTTCTTCAGTTGGGCATAGCTAAAGCAACTGTAAGATCTGTTTAATTTTGACGTGTGAATGCATTCTGCGCTCATTCACGTCAATTTGTTACCGCAGCAATAGCGTGATGACGGATTCAGTCAAACACGTGCAACAAATAGCAGTTTAATAATTCGTTGAAACGCGTGCGTTGTCCCAATTCCAGTGGAATTAACTGCTGCAATGGAAATAAACCGCTGCAATACTTTTATATAGAGTCAAGAGAATTAGGTTTTTTAGTACCAGTTAAAACTGGCAAAGGGAGTGATACGTGAAGGAATGGTGATGTAGTGAGAGAACGGAAGAGAAGAACGCGCGTTATGTGCCTTTTAGCGACTGCAGTGTTTTTATCTTCTGCAGCAGCGCCAGTAATCTGCGAAGGTTCAGGATCTGTTTTAAAAATCACTCAAGTGCGACATGATACTTCCTCCGTTGAGGGGAGGGCGTCAAGCTTCGCACCACCTCACAAGGATGTCGTTACGATATCCGGCGTTACTAATCCAAAGGCTGAAGTTAACGCATATAAACTGTGGTATGGAACTACAACGTCGTCTCGTACGGCAGCTGATTCTAATGGTCATTTTGAGATAGCTACTGAATTTGATGTAGGGCCCGGACTTGCTGAAGATGTCAAAAATGGACTAGTCGCGATAAAGTTGCGGTCAGGAAATGCTGAAACTGACGTTAATCTCATAGAAAAAGACATTACCATGAAACAGACAGCTGATGCTGGCGCACGGTCGAATTCGTGGGGAAAGACGTATGCAAGTGACCTAATGAAGAGGGCATTTCCGCATAACTTTGTAGCACAACACAATGACTGGCTTTGGTACACATGTGGGTCAGAATCACAACTTGCTGATGATCTAGCAAAATTTGACATTGTCACCCTTCATTATGTAGATACTCCCGAGCATATCGCCGCAATAAAGGCGCGAAACCCAGATGTGAAGGTCTTCGCGTACTTTAACCCGCTACTTGTCTATAAGTCTCAAAGTCCGACAAGCGAATGGCAGCAGTTTGTAAAGAATCACCCCGACTGGTGGCTTAATGGTCTGACGGACTACGGAAACACAGAGCAAGTTATGGACATCACAAAGCTGGGCTGGAATGATCGATGCGTTGCCATATGTAAAGAAGCACTTGCAAAGGGGTTCGATGGCCTCTACATAGATAACGGAATACAATATCCAAGGGATTCAAATCCTGCGTACGGGTACACGTCATCTGATAGTAACTGGCTCACGGCTATGAACTATCTGCTTAAAAGAATACACTTCAACGGATTTCCAGTGTTTTACAATGGGCAGAGCCCGATGATGAAGGGGGAACTCTCAAATTATTTGGAACGAACTGATGGCTGGATGGATGAGGGATATATTTCCTATAAAGGTTGGCGGCTCAGTGCCATAGACATGCCATATTACGCAAGTCAGCGGGGTAAGTTCACGATGTTTTATGCTGTTGGCGGGGACAGATACTTCTACTTCCTCTCATCGCTTTTATCTGACGGATACTTTTACTATGGGCCCACAAGCACTCAATGGTTTTCTGATTATAGGATAAAACTCGGCAGGGCGGCAAGTAGTGCTTATTATAAAGATGGAATTTGGCAGCGTGATTTTGAATACGGTAAAGTGCTAGTAAACCCGAGTAGTGAGCATGTAGATGTACATGCCCAAGGTTACCGCAGCGGAGCTTCAGCAAGTCAAATGGTAAGGCCGTATTCAGGAGTGATACTAACTGGAACTTGAACTCTGAAGCGTCTGTCGCAGCTGTAGGGCTGCATCGGAGCGATTATATCTCTTCTACAGGGAGGCGAAAATACCAGAAATATAGAAATTGGTTTTTTTAGCCTCAGACGTAGCACAGGATAAGAGGGGCACCACAGCTCGGAGAGTTCGCAGTCGCACCACATTTGTGGATGAGCGGTACACTACTACATCTCAGTCCTGACGAATTAAAAGTTGTATAAGCCAAGACTATGGATCCTCGTAAAGGAAATGTGGCATATACGGATGCTTACAGTTGTCGAGTGCAAGCTACTTTATTTATGGCATTGTTTAACGTGGCAAACACTTGATGAGCTGCGTCGGACAGCTTCTCCTGTTCTTTTAGCTAATGTAAAGCTATGAAAATGGCTAATCCAACTTTGAGGGTGTCGAAGATTCAACCCTCATTGCAGGACAAGGGCTCTACTTTTTTAAACGGCGTTTTGGTAATCTATAAACCTTTTTGAATTCAATGTATTTTAGCTGTGACATATTTGTATGAATCCAGAATTCCCAACGGTATCAGTGATCGTCTTAAACTACAACGGGCGAGCGTTTCTAGAGGACTGCTTTAGGTCCCTAGGCAACCTTGACTACCAGACATATGAGGTGATCATGGTGGATAATGCCTCAACAGATGGATCTACTCAGTATGTAAGAGAGCGCTTCCCGTGGGTAAGGGTCGTGGGACTTGAGTCTAACTATGGGTTTTCCAGAGGTAATGATGTAGGTGTCGAATACGCTTGCGGTAAATATGTAGCATTTTTAAATAATGATGTTGAAGTGGAACCTACATGGCTTTCCGAACTCGTAAAAGGTATAGAGGAAGACGAGCTAGTAGCTTCTTGCGGAAGTAAAATGCTCTTTTATGAGAGAAGGAACTACGTAAATCACGCGGGTGGAGCGGTCACGATAACAGGCGCGGGATACGATATTGGTTTTATGATGGAAGAAAGACGGGACTACAACCAACCAAGGTTTGTTGGTTGCACAAGCGGCGGCGCGATGCTCGTCAGAAAAGACGTATTCTGCAAGCTGGGTGGTTTTGATCCAGACTACTTTGCATACTTTGAGGATGTCGATTTTTGCTTGAGAGCGTGGATTGCAGGGTACAAGATAAAATACGTGCCAACTTCGGTGGTGTATCATAAGTTTGGTGGCTCATTTGGGACGGATAGTTCTCCATTTAAGATGTTCTTATATCAGCGAAACAGGCTATATAATATCGCAAAAAATTTCGAGCCGAAAAATTTTTTGCTGGCGATAATGACGTCAGTAGCTTATGACGTTTACAAAATCTCTCAGTTTCTAATATATGGAGAGCTCACCATGGCGTTATCGATTATTCAAGGTAATTTATCATTTATTGGCAACCTGAGGCGAGTTATGAAGAAGAGAAAAATCGTACAAGATGCTCGTAGGGTTAGCGACCGTGAACTCTTTAAAAGCGGCGTGATACTAGGTATAAGGAAGAGTCTAAAGGAGCTTAAGTCACGCAGGAAGTTTAAAGGCAGGTATAACAGTGCTTAAAGGCGTAGACATTGCTATAATTCATCCGCATTTCGATGTCGTAAGTGGGGCCGAAAAACTTGTTCTCAATGATATAGCTCATTTTGCAGAGAACAACGGCGTAACTATTTATACCTCAGGGTATGATCAGTCGATCCCTAAGTTGTTCGACGTAGCAATGAATGACATTACGATAGTCGATAAGCGGCTCCCGCATCAATTTGGGCGTCAGACTAATTTCAATTTCTTCGTTGATTTCTTTTATTATGCCTATTGTTCAGACAAAAATCTAGTCACGGGCAAACATGATATCTCACTGGCGTACAGTGTCCCTTCCCACTACGCAAAACAGGACGAAATAGCACATTTCTGGTACTGTCAGGAGCCAATAAGAAGCTTATATGATACTTTTGGTGACACGCCTGCTATGAAAAATGCATTCTTGAAGCACTTCATACCCCACTTGCGGAGCTTTATGGTAAAAATAGACAAAGAGCGAGCGACGAGGTGCAAATACATTTTTACAAATAGCAATTACACATCCAACTATGTGAGAGAAATTTACACACTCCCATCAAGCGTGATATACCCTGGTATCGACTTGGGGAGTTACTATTGTGCTGACCCAGAAGGTGATATTGTCCTCACCGTTGCGAGACTTGTTCCGGAGAAGCGCATCGATGTTCTAATTGAGGCGATGTCGATCGTTAACGCGATATATCCAACTGTTGTGCTCAAAGTAGTCGGAAACGGCCCTGAAAAGTCGAAACTTATTGGCCTGTCAAACGATCTTGGCGTCAACGTAGAATTTGTTGAGAGGGTTGATGATGTCTCTCTCAGAAAACTTTATGCGAGTTGTTTCGCAGTCGCGTATGTGCCGCGGCGAGAACCATTTGGATACGTGCCAATTGAAGCTATGGCAAGCAGGAAACCAGTCATAGGTATAAACGAGGGGGGCATTGGTGAAACCATATTGCATGGAAAAACAGGTATACTGACCGATGGGGGCGCCACTCAAGTCGCATCAGCCATGATAGAGCTCTTAAATGATCGCTCTATGGCAGCCAAAATGGGTAGCGAAGGGCTAAAACGATCGAAGATATTCTCAAACGCAGAACGCTTTAAGCGGTTCGACGAGCTGCTTGTAGGGTGCCTAAACGCCTGAAATTCGAGATTGGCTTGTTAGGTAGAGATAATCCTTGCTGTTATCATACACCTTGTCGAATGTCTCCTGTTTGGAGAAGTCTGCTTTTAAAGGCTTGTAAAGGTTATCAAATCCATAAAAGCCAACCCTATAGTTATTCTCCGATACGATAACACCCAGTGGTTGATCTTTGAAATAACCGACGTTCATACAATAGTTTAGTAGCGTCGCTGCATCAGGATTCTTTGAATAGAGCACATTTGAGAGGACTTTTGTGTCTCCCTGCCTCTCTAAAAAGACGTATGCAATATTCTCACTACCCATCATCATGTAGCGTCCTGCGCTTCTCAGGTCTCCAAAGAGTTGTAGATGATCTTTATTCGCAAACTCGAGTGCATATTTTGTGTTTGAATCATAGACGATAGCGTATGAATTGTAGTCAGCCATTGCGTGGACGTTGGCAAACGTCGCTACAAAAAGTATCGCGACACCGAGCACAACTGCAGACTTCACACTGACCAATTGTTCAAATCTCCACCGCTCGATGAATGCGACAGTAATGACTATCAAATAGAGCAATAAAATGAATGACCATTCGAGGGCTCGGCTAACCCCAATTGTGGCCCCTAAAGTGAGGGAAATAAGCGCCGTCCCGCAGACAAGTGACGATGTGAGAGCTATCGACAGAAGCTTGTATCTCACGTGAACCTGCTTTGATGACAAAACGAGGTAGAGGAGGACGGCTATAAGTCCTAACTGTGCTATTATAGATGCTCGACGGGTTACGTCTTCAATTAGCCCGGTCTGGTATAAATAGGGGGCGAAAATAGATGCCTCGCTCGGACCAAATACTGACGTTGTTATTGCGATGACTCTCCTATTCAAGGCAACGATGACAGACACAATTATAAGCGCCAGAATAGCAACTAAAATTCGAATGTTAATGTTATACCTTCTCAAATTGCCTCTTCTCAGTAGTAAATAGACCGACACGGCAGCAATGGTCAAAAACATGGCGAGTAGCCACACGTTCAGTATGAGCGAAAAGTAAGGGAGTATGAGAAAATAGAGCTGACTGTTTATAAACAGCGCAAAGGTAACTGCCCACACGATGACGAGTACTGTCTCTTTGTACATCACTGGCAGACGGGGTTTATCGGTCACATGCGCGTATGCATTGTAGGCTATCGATACGAAGAGATAATTAGCAAGCAATAATATCTCCATTAAGACGCCTGTGTGATACATTGTTATGAAAACTACAATAGCAGCCAGCATGACCGCTTTATATCGATATGGTATCTTCTTACGGTAGTCAGCCAATAATGCAAGTGTCAGTATCCAGAGCGCCCATCCGAAAAAGGCGTTTCCTGTAAATCGCTGTGTGAGATAATAAACTGGAATGCTGCGGGCAAAAACCGCCGCAAAAATAACGATGAGCAGTCCGCTGAGGTATTCAGGGTTTACGTTGTTAACCCTCCTCACCGCAAAGTAGAGGATAAGAACAATCGGGGTTAGGAGGAGGGTCTGAAGGGGGAAAAAGTTCGTAAAGTTCTCCTGCGTATTACTGACGCCGAGAACGGTCAAGAGCATCTTGTTGAACGTAAATAGCCCTACGTCCATCGTCAAATAGGTCGCAAAGTCTTGAAGCTTTGTGGGCTGTCTTGCACTTCCGTTGTCATATTGTTCTCCAAAAGTGTAAACGCCACTCGTATAGTTGTGATATTGGTTGTCTGCATATGAGAACAGCACTAAGGCAAGTATTGCAAAAAAAAGCATAGCAATCCTGAGCTCAGCGCGACGACTGGTTTTAATGGGCATTTCATTTCACAATTAATTGTACCGTAATATAAAACACTAGCCATGGAATCCGAAGCCGCACAGAACGTTAGAGGGGAGTGTAACTTGCGTGTGGATGCACACTTTGACTTCTTACGCATTCTTCGTTTTATGAAAAAATGAAATGTCTCCTCCTGACAGCTCTTCTCAAGGGCGTTCTACATCACCTGCTAAAAAAGACGCTTTCAATTATTTGCTTTCTTTTTGCGCTCATCGACTCTATTGTATTTCCTTTAACTGTCTCAATGCCACCATAAAGTACTCTCGTTAAAAGCTGTCTGTTCGTGTAAAGGCTCTCTATCGCGAAAGCAAAGCTCTCAGGATCTCCTGGAGTGCAAAGCAATCCGTTATCCCCATCAGAGATAATGTCCATGAATGAATCTATTTTAGAGCCGACGACAGCAACTCCACTCGCCATCGCATCAAAAATGATTCTAGGCTGCTCACCGCTTACATTTGGAGCGATAATAATATCATACTGCCTTAAAATGCGATGAAAGGCGTCATAGCGGAGCAGATCTTTGAAGCTAATGATGTCAGACAAGTCGTTTGAACTGACGAAGTCTTCCAGTTCCTTTAGCAAAGCACCTCGTCCGTATATGTCGAGGGTCACAGGAACGCCTCTCTGTTTTAGCACTTTAACTGTCTTAACGGCGATGAGCGGCCCTTTTATGTGAATAAGACGCCCAGCAAAAAGTATCTTGCAATGTCTCCCCTTTCCAGCATTTTTCAATTTTTCTTCGATGTCTATCGGTACAAGTATGTCTCTTTCTCTCACCCACGATGCATGAATCTTTTTTACGTTCCCACACTTTTCATAGTTTTTGTAGAGAGCAGCGCCGACCACAAACGTCAGAGGGGCAGTAGCTATGCAAAATTTGATGATGAAGTCGTATACCGGTCGGATCATGAGGTAAGCCACTTTCTTACGCGTATCCTTCTCCGATTTGATAGTGAGAGCAACATTCGTAACATAATCCTCATCCAGCACAAAAATCCTTTTTTTGTGCCTTTGCAACAAGCAGAGAATGTTTGCAGTAATGCCGACTGGCAGATAAACGGCTCCTACAGAATGTACGATATCCTCCTCCCTGATATTTCTGGAGAGGGTGCATGCTATTTTAGGCAACTGTATCAGAAATTGGAATCGGTTTGTAAAGTTTGGCAAGGGATAAAACGTGATGGAAGAATTCTCTGGGAATACGTAAGAAAATATAGCTGGTTCGAATGTTACGCTCAACGGAGCAAAAACGCACACATTGCTAAAAGCAGCAAGCTCAGCTGTCAGATACCGGCCCCATAACTCGTCAACTGCATAGCACCGATCTGGCGTTAATGCAAAGGGGAGGGGTGTCACAATCACGTATCTCATCCAAATCACCGATGGCAGAAAAGACTGAAAGTTCGCTAGTACTTTACATTCAACTACTTCCCCTAACTCATGCTGCTTCTATCTGGCGAGCGTTTGTAGTATCAGCTCATTTTCTGATACAACTTTAATACCTCAACCTTTAACAATTTAAACGCTGTTAAACTAATTATTAGGTAATAATCTTCGCTTATTCTTCCCCGTAAGGTGCCAAGACAATCCACTGAAGAACGGTCGTATCAACTCCTGTCTTCTTCGCAGAACACAATATCCAAAAAACAGCACGCTTTCATACATGAAATACACAACAAATGTGAACTTCTGCAGGTCTGAGGCATATTTTTTCTCGAATATAATGCGATTTCGAAGTGAATAGTAAAAGGACAATGGACTTACGTATCCAAAGGTAGCTGAAACCTTATGCCAGATCTTCGCACTCGGAACGTACACTGTAACAAATCCCGCCTTTGATGCCCTTATGCAAAAATCCACATCATCAAGATATATAAAATACTGCTGATCAAATACGCCGATGATATCTATGATGGACTTTCTAACCAGCAAAACGCAACCGGTCACGAAATCCACCTTACGTGTTCTGTCATATTGTCCGTTATCCTCTTCGAAGACGCCAAACTCCCTCATTATTCCCTTAGCTAGATCGATCTTCCCCCCTGCCGAACACAGCTCGTGTTTTTTATAATAGTTGTACACCTTGGGCCCGGCAATGCCAACGCTCGGATCTGTTTCAGCGACTTTGACGAGTTCAGTTAAGAACTCATTATCAACGGTCACATCATTGTTCATAAAAAGGAGGTACTCGCCTGACGCTACTGCAAGTCCGGAATTACACCCCCCTCCAAAGCCCAGATTCTGTTTGTTTTCAACGATTGTTACCTCAAACTTGCTTCTTACTGCATCAACTGAGCCATCAGTCGAAGCGTTGTCCACTACTATGATCTCCAGATTCGGGTAATTCACCTCTTCAAGGCTCTCTAAACACTCGATAAGGTCTTCTCTGCCGTTCCAATTAAGTACAATCGCTGACACTAGGGGGGTGCTCATCGACACAACATAAATGCTAAAGTATTAAATACTTATTACAAAAAGTATCG